>NZ_JBDWLR010000060.1:0-316845 GCF_039973035.1 Sedimentitalea sp. | reverse complement strand
GTGCACTTGAAAAACATCCTTGGCCAAATCCAGGCCTACGGTCTTAACTGTCATTGGGTGGCTCCTTTCCTAGCAGTCGTTGATAACTGCACTTTGGCACATTCGATGACGGTGGAGCAGGAGCCACCCACATCATCCGCTTTGATCATATCAAGCCGATGCTGGTGGTCCGCGAGGCGGGTATGGAAGACGTGACCCAGCTGAAATATGTATCGTTCTCGGACGGCGGCGAGGCGATGACCGGTCTGATGTCCGGTTCGGTCGAGGCGCTGTCAGGGGATTTCTCCGAGATGTTCGGGTTTCTTGAATCCGGCGACATTGGGATCATTGCCGTCATGGCGCCCGAACGTCTAAAGAATTTTCCCGATATCCCGACCGCAAGGGAACAAGGCTATGATGTGGTGGGAGCCAACTGGCGCGGCCTCTACGTGCCGGCAGGGGAGTCTGACGAGGCCAAGGAGTTCTGGAAGGCCGCTATCATGACAATGGCCGAAGACCCGGGTTTTCATGCAGCACTCGAAGAGGCGGCGATCGAACCGTTCAACAACTTTGGCGACGACATGCACGACTTTGTCGCCGGAAGCATTGCCGATGTGACCAAGCTCTCCAAAGAAATTGGCATCATCGATTGACGTATCGATTGTGTTCGGGCTGATCGTGATGGATCGGTCGGCGCACATCTCATCCGAAAATATTCTGGAGAGGACTATGAGAAACCGTATCTTTGGTGGTTTCGGGCTGGTCCTTGCCATCTTTTACATCTGGGCGGCGACCACCAGCAAGGACAGCTTTATGGTCGATGTTGTAGGGCCGCGGGCGTTCCCCTATATCGTCGGAGCAGTGCTGGGCGTCACGTCGATCTACTTCATGATCCGCCCCGACAAGGACCCGGCATGGCCGATCCTGCGCGACTTGGCCGAGATCGTTGTCGCGGCGGCGGTGATGCTGGTCTATTCTTGGGCGCTGCCCGAGTTCGGCTTTGTCATTTTCACGATTTTCGCCACCGCCTATCTGACCTGGCGGCTGGGTACGCCACCGCTTGTGTCCGTCGCCGTGGGCGTTGCGACATCGATCGGCGTCTACGTTGTGTTCCACCTGATCCTCGGCCTTGCACTGGCCAAAGGTCCCCTGGGCTTCTGAGGAGCCGATCACATAGAACCCCTCTCCCTTCTCGCGGATGGCTTCGTTGTCGCACTGACGCCGCAGAACTTATTTCTGGCTGTTGTCGGCTGTTTTCTTGACACGCTCATGGAGGCGTAGCCGGGGCTTGGGCCTGCAAATGGCGTGGCGATCCTGATCCCGATTACATTCTCGCTCGGTATCGGGCGACCCCGTCGCTCATCCTGCTGACCAGCGTCTACTATGGCGCGATTTATGGCGGCCGGATCAGCTCGATCCTGCTGAACATTCCCGGTGACGAACCCGCGATGATGACCTGTATCGAGGGCTATCCAATGGCAAAGCAAGGCAAGGCTGGCGAGGCATTATTTCTGTCGGGGGTTGCTTCGTTCTTGGGCGCGTTCGTGGCAACTTGCGGGCTGGTCCTGCTTGCACCGCAACTGGTCAAGATCGCGTTGCTGTTCGGACCTACGGAATACATCGGACTGTTTACGGTTGCGTTCGCGACCTTGGGTGGCATTTCGTCCACCAATTAGGCGAAATATGCCTTTGCCGCGGCACTTGATCTTGGCATTGCGATGCCGGCAGCGACAGCCAGACCGGTTCGCAGCGGTTCACCTTTGATCACATCCACCTCTATGACGGGATCGATTTCCTGATCGTGATCGTCGGCCTGTTTACGCTGAGCGAGGTGTTCATCATTTTGGAGCATCATCGCAGCGGAGCAGCGGCCAGCGCTGGTGCTTGGTGTTCGCGGATCCAAGACCACGGCGGTGCTGCTGCAACTGAACATCACCCCCGGTCCATTGCTTTTTACCAAGAATCCCGACGTGGTCTGAGGTCTGATCGCGGCGTTGTTTCTGGCGAACTTCATCCTGTTGGCGATGAACATCCCGCTGGTTGGCATCTTTACCCGCGTGCTGATGGTGCCGACCCGCATCCTGATGCCGGTGGTGGGCTTTGGTGTCGCGGGATGGCTGTTGCGCAAGCTGGAAGTTCCGTTGGTGCCAGTCATCCTGTGAATCCCGCTGGGCAACCAGATGGAGGTGAACCTGCGTCGCGCCATGACGATCTCGGACGGCGACTGGCTTGTGCTTGTGGGCAGTCCTTTGGCGATCATTCTCTGGATCATCGCGATCATTGGCTTTGTCTTGCCGATGTTGATGGGCCATCGTGTTAAGAAACGGATGGAAGCCGCTCGCCCGAAGAAGAATTTGTCGGGGATTGATCCCTGATCCGACCACATTTTGGCCCAACAGGCCGATCAAAGGAGAGAAGAATGCGTATCATGGCCCTGCCGTGCGATGGTATCGGCCCCGAAATCATGGCGGCGGCGCTTGAGGTCGTCCAAGCAGCGAACAAGCGTTTCGATCTTGGCCTGGCATTCGAGGAAGAGTCATCCGGTTTTTCCAGCCTTAAAGAGCACGGAGTCACCTTGCGCGACGAGGTCCTGGAGCGGGCCCGGACAGAGTTTGACGGCGTAATCCTCGGCCCGCAATCGCATATGGACTATCCACCTGTGGTCGAAGGCGGGCGCAATGTCTCTGCCGCGTTCGGCATCGGCCTTGATCTTTATGCCAACGTGCGTCCGGCACGCACCCGCGATTTCATTCCCAACAAGGCACCGGGGATAGATCTTGTGATCATGCGCGAGGCGACCAAGGGCTTTTAGCCTGACCGCAACATGTTCAAAGGTGTGAGCGAGATGATGCCCGATCCTGACATGGCGCTGTTCGTGCGCAAGATCACGAGCCATGGCTCCATGCGCATCTGTAGTGAAGCCTTCAAGCTGGCGATGCAGCGCAAAAAACGGTGGCGGCAATTCACAAGGCCAATTCCTTTCTGATGACGGATGGGCTTTTTCTCGAACGCTTCCGAGAGGTTGCCAAGGATTTCCCTGAGGCGTAGACAGAAGAGCTGATTGTAGACGCCTTTGCTGCACTGGTTGTACGCAAACCGGAAAACTATGATGTTGTGGTGGCCACCAACTTATATGGCGATATCCTTTACGATCTTGCATCGGAACTGTCCGGCTCGCTCGGCCTTGCGGGGTCGGTAAATGCCAACACCGAAACCGGCTTGTGTTGCGCACAGGCGCAGCATGGTTCGGCGCCGGACATCGCCGGGCGGAACGCAGCAACCCGCACCTCTTCGATCCTGTCGGCGGCGATGGTGCTGACCTAGCTGGGTGAACAGCGTGGGGTGCAAATGCTGATGGATGCGGGCAACTGCATTGCCAGGGATGTGGATGCGGTCATCGACGACCCGGATAAATGCACCCGCGACCTGGGCGGCAACGTGAACACTGATGCCTTCGGTAGCTTTGTTGCAGAGGCCGTGGCTGTCTGAAAATCCTCCCCATGCGCGGATCGTCCGCACCTCCCTGCGACGGTGTCTCTGCGCGCGTCCTCGGTTTTTTGGAGACTGACATGATTAAGCCACCCCGCATCGCGTTGATACATGCGACACGCGTTGCCATCGAGCCGATCGAACCGATCGAGGCACTGGCGCACTGGCGCACTGGCCCGCTGCCGAGACCGTGTCGATACTCGAAGAGGGGCTTTCAGTGGATCGGGCGAAAACGGCGGAACTGACTGCCGACCTTTCCCGACGGATTGTTGGTCTCAGCCGCTATGCTATTGCCGCCGGTGCGGATGGTGTGCTGTTCAGCCTTTGGCTCCGCGTTCGAGCGTGCCGGTGCCGAGGCGTCGGTGCCGGTGATGAAACCCAACGAGGCGATGTTCGACGCCGCCTTTTCACATGGCCACCGCATCGCGATGATCTATACCTTTCCACCTGTCGTCGCGGGTTTGGAGCAGGAGTTTTCCGAGGCCGCCAAGGCGCGGAGGAGCACCGCCAAAATCGTTTCGGTGTTCTGCGACGGAGCATTGGTGGCCAAGCGGGCAGAGGACGGGGCGACCCATGGCCAGCTGACCGCAGACTGCGTTGCCGGTATCAAGGGGGCCGATGTGATCCTGCTCGCGCAGTTTTCCATGGCCTCTGCGGCGGACGCTGCCCGCGAGCGCACAACCATTCCGGTGTTGACCAGTCCCCAAGCCGCGATCACGCAAATGCTTAGGCGCATAGAACGTGGCGGAAAGGACGACCCATGCTGATTGGCGTGATCGCGGATGATTTCACCGGTGGCAGTGATGTGGCAAACACCCTCGCCAAGGGTGCAGGCGCCGAAGGGGGGCTGAAGACCGCGCAATACCCTGGCGTACCCAAGGTCCCGGCATCCAGCGAGATCGAAGCCGGTGTCGTTTCGTTCCACTCCCGTTAATCAGGCGGTCGGGGAGAGCCTCGCGGCGCTGGAATGGTTGTTGGCGCAGGGCTGCCAGCAGATCTTGTCCAAATATTGTTCGACGTTTGATTCCACGCGTGCGGGTAACATCGGCCCCGTTGCTGACGCGTTTGCCGATGCGCTTGATGCCAAGGGCGTTCTGGTTTGCCCGGCGTTTCCGACGACGGGGCGAGCGGTCTATCAGGGTCACTTGTTTGTCGGGGATGTCTTGCTGAATGAACCCGGCATGCAGAACCATCCGCTGACGCCCATGACCGAATCCGATATTCGGCGCTGGCTGCGGCATCAGACCGAGAGCGATGTTAGCCATCTCGTCCTGCCGACGATCCTTGCGGGCACTACAGCGGCACTCAAAGCGATATCAGAGACCCTGGACCGATTTGTCGTTGCTGACGCTGTGACTGACGAAGACCTGCTGACCCTCGGTGCGGCGATGCAGGATGCGCCGTTGTTGACCGGCGGCTCGGGCATTGCCCTCGGTTTGCCGCGTAACTTTATCCGCACCGTGCAGGCCACGGCAAACACACCCACGGCATCGCTGGTTGATGGCCCCGAGGCGATCCTCGCGGGATCCTGTTCTGGTGCCACGCGGGGAGAGATTGGTCTTCACGCAAAGGCACATCCGACACTCGCGCTCGGCATTCCCGGCGCGATGGAGGGTCGGGTTACCAAGCAGGATCTGTTGGCGTTCTTTGCCGCCAATACTGGAAACGCGCCGTTGATCTATTCCTCCGGAACACCGGACGAGGTGCGGCGGGTCCATTCTGAATTTCGTCGCGAGGCCGTGGCTGACAAACTGGACACGCTGTTTGCCGAGACTGCGCGCGACCTGATCCGGCGCGGGTATCGCCGTCATGTGGTCGCGGGCGGAGAAACGTCGGGCGCGGTGGCGCAGGCCGTCGCCGCTGAACTGGCCGCGCCTGCCATGCGGATCGGTGCAGAGATTAATCCGGGGGTTCCTGTCCTGTCGCTGGGGACGGATGCTCCGGTATCTCTGGCGCTGAAATCCGGCAACTTTGGTGCGCCCGACTTCCATGTCAAAGCGCTGCGCATCATGGAGGGATCGGCATGAGCAACGAAGCGGAAATCAGGAAACAGATGGCGCGGCTTTGCGCCTCGTTGTTCAATCGCGGGTTCTCTGTCGGGACTGCGGGCAATGTCTCGGCCCGATTGCCGGACGGACTGCTGATGATGCCAACAAAATCGACGCTTGGCGCGATCGAACCCGACCGGATCAGCAAGCTGGATGCAAACGGCACCCATGTGGGCGGTGACCGGCCAACAAAAGAGGTCTCTTTGCACCAGGCGTTTTACGAGACCCGGCCCGAGGCGGGTGCCGTCGTGCATCTGCATTCGACATGGGCCACGGCGCTGTCCTGTCTGGAAGACACCGATCCAGATGACTGCATCCCGCCTCTGACCCCCTACGTGGTCATGCGCGTGGGTACGGTCAAGCTGGTCCCAGATGTGAGACCCGGCGGCCCAAAGGCGGGTGAATTGATCCGCGAGTTAAACGGTCGATACGGCGCGGTGCTGTTGGCAAATCACGGACCCGTGGTTTCGGGCAAAGACCTGTTATCGGCAGTTTGCGCGGCAGAAGAGTTAGAGGAAACCGCAAAGCTTCTGGTGGCTTTGCGCGGGCAAGAGACCCGGTACCCGACCGCCGCGCAGCTTGCAAAACTCAAATCCACATTCGGAACCACGTGAAGATAATATGAAAACCGCAGACCTTATCGACAATCACGCAGCCGATCTGGCCCTCGTCCATCTGCCGTTTCGCCGGATTGGTAAAACCGCGCATTTCGCGGCCCCGATCCAGACGATGAAGTGCTTTGAGGACAACACCGTTATCCGTGCCCAGCTTGAAACGCCGGGCGAGGGAAGGGTGCTGGTTGTGAATGGCGGTGGTTCGACCCGTATCGCCACGCTGGGGGATATGTTGGCTGAACTGGCGATCCAGAACGGATGGGCGGGGCTGGTTCTGAACGCCGCGATCCGCGACAGCGCCGAGATTGACACGATGGACACTCTGGTCTTTGCGCTGGCGACCTCGTCGGTCAAAAGTGCCAAGGATGGCTGGGGCAAGGTCGGGTGTGATGTTCATTTCGGCGGTGCCTCCTTTGCCCCGGGCGACTGGATCTACGGCGATGCCGATGGCGTTCTGCACAGTGTAAAGAATCTGGTTTGAACATCGCGACTGCATAATTCGGACCCGCCGTTCTCACGATCGGGCTGGCGGCGTTTGGCTTTTGTCGCTGAGCGGCATGCCGTTGGCGTGGATAATCGACGCGATGCTGGCAGCTACGGTCGCCTCGCTGGCCAAGGTTCCGGTCAAATTGCCCCGCAGTGCTCAACAGATCGTCCGGACCCTGGTCGGGACTATGCTGGGCGCCGCGATCACGTTGCAATTGGTCCAGTGGTTCCCCGACTTGTGGACGACGCTCCTGTGTCTATTATTGGCGCTCGCGATCATGTTTGTGGTTGGCTATGTGGCGCTGCGCAGGATTGGCGGTTTTGAGAAACTATCGGCCGTTCTGTGTGCCATTCCCGGCGGGGTCGCCGAGATGATCCTTCTTGCTGACAAGGCCTGAACGGATGAAACCCGTGTGTCCATCGTGCATGCCCTGCGCATCGCGCTGACGATCTTGGTGATGCCCTTCCTTCTCGGTTGGTTCAGATTGGATGGCGAAAGACCGGCGCGCCCGGGCCACTGGCCCATCGGTTCACGCGCGTGCCTGCGCCGCTGGTCCTTGCTCAGATGTGTGTGGGCGGCCAGCTGCATCTGAGCGGGATTGCCACATTTGCCATGCCAGACTTTGTCACCGTGCTGGTCCAGATCTTTATCGGCATCAACGTGAGCAGCCGGTTCGCCGGGACAACGCCGGCGGCGCTGGCATAGTCATTGGGGTTGGCCGTCACTGTTGTTACAATTCAGATCGCCGTCGCGAGTGGTGTCGCCATGCTGGTCGTGACGATCACCGGCTGGGACCCGTTGGCGCTGTTGCTGGCCTATGCACCCGGTGGTCTTGCGGAAATGTCGCTGATCGCGGTTGCCGTCAATACCGACTCTGCGTTTGTTGGTCTGCATCACATGTTCCGGGTTCTCGCCGCGCTGATTGTTGCCCATTGCTGCTCTCTCTGCTGACGGAACAACGCGACAAAGTGAAATCCCGACACGTGACAGCGTTTGATATTTAATCATTGTGCAAAGCGCCATCGCTTTGCGAGCCCTCATGCAAAGTGTTGATCAAACTCCGCAGGAACCGATGTGTTCAGTGCCGCAAAATTCCGCTGTAGCGACGAAACCTTTGCTGTCCCCAACAGCACCGATGCTGTAAGCTCATGCCGACGCGCAAAATGCAGGGCGGCTGTGGCCAGGGGCAGGCCAAGCTGACCGGCTTTTTCTTGTAACACCGCGACCTGTTTGATGATTTCGGGCGAGGCTGGTTCGTAATCATAGGTCGCGCCGTCAACCACACCAGTCGCGAGTATTCCCGAGTTGAACACCCCTCCGAGAACAAGGCTCGTGCCCTGCGCGCGGCATCGAGCCGTCAATTCCTGTTCGGCGCTGCGGTCAAGCAGGGTCAATCGACCGGCGAGCAGAATGACGTCGATGGGGCCGTGGTCCATCACATCCATGCAGATCTGATTCTCGTTCACACCCAGCCCGAACGCCCGGATCTTGCCTTGCTCTTTTAGGCGCACCAGACGCTCGTATCCTGACCCCAGAAAGGCCTCCATATGCGCGGCATTGTCCGCGCCGTGGGTGTAAGTGCCGATGTCATGCACAAAAACGATATCGGCATATGTGGTCTGCATCAGCCCGAGGCTGTGTTCCAGTGACGCTTCGAGACCGTCGCCCGAATAATCATGGCGCACAGCATTGGGAAGCGGATCGACAAACCCGTCCGCCTCTTTTATCGGCGCGCCCGGTGACAGAATACGCCCGACTTTGGTCGAGACAACGAAACTGTCGCGCGGCATATGCGAGAGAAACTGCCCCAGACGCTGCTCGGACAATCCACGACCATAGCGTGGTGCCGTGTCAAAGTAGCGGATGCCCGCGTCCCACGCGTATTGCAGCACATCCTGCGCCGCCTGATCTGTCGCCGCGCGGTAGAGATTGCCGATGCTGGCGCAGCCGAATGAGATTTCGGTGACTTTGACGTCGGTGTTTCCGATTCTGTTCAAACGCATCACGCCGGCTCCTTGGGGTTCAATTCGGGCTTTGCTTCGCGAAATTCATAGGCTGCAATCGAGGTGGCCTTCATTTCGATAGAAAAACCCGCCGCTTGCGGCGCGCGATAGGCGCCGTTCTCGACATTGCAGGGATCGACAAAATGCTCGTGCAGGTGATCGACAAATTCGATCCGTTTGTCGTCCTTTTCGCGCGAAATCGCGACGTAGTCGATCATCGACATGTGCTGGACATATTCGCAAAGCCCCACGCCCCCGGCATGAGGCCAGACCGGAAGGTCGTATTTCGCCGCGATCAACATCACGGCTAAAACCTCGTTCAGACCGCCCATGCGGCAGGCATCGATCTGAACGATATCGATGGCACCGGCGGCGATGAACTGTTTGAACATGATCCGGTTCTGACACATCTCACCGGTTGCGACCTTGATCGGCGCGACGCCTTGCCGGATTTTGGCGTGGCCCAGAATATCGTCGGGGCTGGTGGGTTCCTCGATGAAAAAGGGGCGGGCAAACGCCAGTTCCTTGACCCAGTCGATGGCCTGATCGACCTCCCAGACCTGATTGGCGTCAATCATGATGTTCATGTCCTCGCCCAGTTCTTCACGGGCGATGGTCAGACGGCGAATATCGTCTTGCAGATCGCGGCCCACCTTGAACTTGGTGTGGGTAAAACCGGCCTCTTTGGCCTCCCGGCAAAGGCGGCGCAGCTTTTCGTCCGGATAACCCAGCCACCCTGCGGAGGTCGTATAGCAGGGATAGCCCTCGGATTTCAGTTTGGCGATTCGGTCGGCCTTGCCCTGTTCACCGGCGCGCAGAATGTCCAGGGCCTCGGTCTTGCTCAACACGTCGGTCAGATAGCGAAAGTCGATCAGCTTCAGGATCTCTTCGGGCGACATCTCCGCGACAAGTTGCCAGACTGGTTTGCCCGCTTCCTTGGCCCAAAGGTCCCAAACCGCATTCACCACCGCGCCCGCCGCCAGATGGATCGCGCCCTTGTCAGGTCCGATCCAGCGCAACTGGCTGTCGCCGGTGACATGGCGCCAGAAACGTCCCATGTCCTCGCAAATCCAGTCGAGGTCCAGCCCGATCAGAAGGTGGCGCGTGGCCTTGATCGCCGCGATGCAGATTTCGTTGCCACGCCCGATGGTGAATGTCAGTCCATGCCCCCGGTGCGGCCCGTCGGTTTCCAGCACCACATAGGCCGCGGAATAGTCCGGATCAGGGTTCATCGCGTCCGACCCATCCAGTGACTCGGATGTGGGAAACCGCAGATCATGCGTCGTCAGACCTGTAATGCGTGTCATCAGCACGCAACCTCGCGTGTCTTTTGATGGCTCAACCGGCCATTATTCTGAGTCATGTTTCAATCCGTGTGAAAGACTTCTTGCATCATCGCCCATTGCTCGCCGTCCTTGCGGCTGGCCAGTGGTGATTGACAGGGGTCGGTGTGGGCCCACCATTCGCGGGTTCTGGGATCTTCGGCCATGCGTACCATGTCACCGTCAAAATCCGTGCCGTGATATTCCCAATACCCAAACAGCATATTCTCCGGCTCTCGCAGAAAGATGGTGTAGTTGCGGATGTTGCTGTGCGCGATTTGCGCCAGAACGTCGGGCCAGACTGCGGCGTGCAAGCGTTTATAGCTCTCGATCATGTCGGGCTTGATCCCGATCACCATACCCATGCGTTGCATCAGGTCTCTCCGTCGATCGTGGCGAACATCAGCGATTTGGCGGCGATGGCGTCCTTGTCCCAGTCGATACCGAGACCGGGTTCCTGCGATGGAATGGCCACGCCATCAGTGATCTGCATGGGTGCATTGGTGACGCTGTCAAGCTGCGGGATGTATTCGAGCCATTTTGCATTTGGCACTGCGCACACCAGTGACAAATGCAGCTCCATTAGAAAGTGCGGGCAGACCATGACATTGAACGCCTCTGACAGATGCGCCACCTTGAGCCATGGTGTAATGCCGCCAATCCGCGCCACGTCGACCTGTACGATGGATGCCGCACCATGTTGCAGATAATCCTTGAACTGGCTCATGGAATACATGCTTTCGCCAACGGCAATCGGCACCGAGGTTCGTCGCGACAGTTCGACATGGGCCGTCACGTCATCCGCTGGCATGGGTTCCTCGAACCAGCCGATGCCGTATTCTTCAAGCAATCGCGCCCGACGGATTGCCTCGGACAGGGTGAACCCCTGATTGCCGTCTGTCATGATTTCGTAACTGTCACCAACGGCGGCGCGCACGGCTTCCAGCCGCTTGGCGTCCTGGCTGATATGCTCGCAGCCGATCTTGATCTTGGAACCGCGAAAGCCCCGTTCCTGCATCTCGAGCGCGTCGCTGACCAAAGCCTGCGTTTCGAGGTGCAGCCAGCCGCCCTCGGTGGTGTAGAGCGGGATGTGTTCGCGCGATCCTCCGGCGGCTTTCCAGAGCGGCAGGCCCGCCTTTTTGCACTTTAGGTCCCACAGTGCCGTATCGATCGCGGCGAGCGCCAGAGAGGTGATCGCGCCGACCGCCGTTGCATGGGTCTTGAACAGCAGATAGCGCCAAATGCCTTCGATCCTGTCGGCGTCTTGCCCGATCAGGGCGGGGGCAAGCGTATGCTCCAACAGCGCCATGACCGACGGGCCACCGGTGCCGATTGTATAGCTGTACCCGGTTCCGATGGCTCCGTCGCTGTCGTAGATCGTGACAAACGGCGTTTCCTGACTGACAAATGTCTGGATGGCGTCGACCCGTTTTACCTTGGGAACAAGCTCGATCATCTGAAGTTCTACGCGCGTGATCTTGGCCATATTCTACCTCCGGATCGCGTCTGAACTGGCGGCATCAAACACATGGCATTTGTCCAGCATCAGATGGAATTTCAGCGTTTCGCCCGGCTGCACAGGGCGCGGGTTGAGCATCTTGGCCTGCACCTCGGTGCCCGCAACATCGGTAAAGAGCAAGGTCTCAGTGCCCAGTGGTTCTGTCAACGTTACGGTCAGATCCAGCGCGGTCTTTTCGCCGTCTTCCTGCACCGAATGACCTTCGGGCATCAGATTGTCCGCCCGAAAGCCAAGCTGAATTTTTTGACCCAAGTTGACCAGACCGCGTGCGCCGACAGGGACCGGAACAACCAGCCCACCGGACAGGCTGATCGTGTCGGCATCCGTAACAGTGCCATCGATTAGGTTCATCGGAGGCGAGCCGATGAAGGTCGCGACAAAGGTGCTGACCGGCGCGTTGAAGAGCTCAAGCGGGGTGCCGACCTGCACGATATGCCCGTCACGCATCAGCACGATCCTGTCGGCCAATGTCATCGCTTCGACCTGATCGTGAGTTACGTAAATAATAGTGTTGCCAACACGTTGATGGAGTTTCTTAATCTCCACTCTCATCTGCGTGCGCAGCTTGGCATCCAGGTTTGAAAGCGGCTCGTCAAAGAGAAACACATCCGGATGGCGCACGATGGCACGGCCCATGGCGACCCGTTGTCGTTGCCCGCCCGAAAGCTCGGCGGGTTTGCGGTCCATCAGCTCATTCAGGCCGAGGATCTCGGCGGCTTCTGTTACGGCAGTGTCGATTTTTGATGCGTCGGCCTTGGCGATCTTCAGGGAGAACCCGAGGTTTTCACGCACCGTCATATGCGGATAAAGCGCGTAGTTCTGGAACACCATAGAGATGTTGCGTTCGCGCGGGGGCAGGTCGTTGACGACACGGCCACCGATGCTGATCTCGCCATCAGAGATCCCTTCGAGACCGGCGATCATTCTGAGCGTCGTTGATTTCCCACAGCCCGATGGGCCAACCAACACGACAAATTCACCATCCTGGATATCCAGATCAATGCCGTGCACCGCGCGAAACTTGCCGTAATTTTTCACGACGTTTGAAAGGTTTACTTCGGTCATATCGTTATCCTTTGACGCCGCCGAACGTGAGACCGGCAATCAGGTGTTTTTGTACGATGAAGGTCAGGATCAGGGCGGGGACGATCATCAGGACCGCGAGCGCACACATGCCGCCCCAATTGATCGTGAACTCTGCGGTAAAGTCCAACAGCCCCACGGGCATCGTCTTGGAGCCGACCGAACGGGTGAGCTGCGAGGCCAGTGCAAATTCATTCCATGACGTCAGGAACGCAAAGATCGCAGCCGAGGCAACACCCGACCGCGCCACCGGAAATTCGACCCGCCAAAAGGCCTGCCAGCGGGTGCAACCGTCGATCTCGGCCGCCTCGTGCAATTCCTTTGGGATTTGTCGGAAAAATCCGTCGGTAAGCCAGATAGTAAACGGCACGTTCATCGCCACATAGGCCAGTATCAGTCCGAAATGCGTGTCGATGATGCCGACGCGGGCAAAAACGATGAACAAGGGCAGGGAGAGCGCAACACCGGGAACCGCCCGAAACAACATCAAGCCGACGAAATAACCCGACTTGCCCTTGAACCGATAGCGCGCAAAGGCATAGCCGCCCGACATGCCGATCAGAATGGCAATCAGGGTCGATGTGACCGAAACGATCAGCGAGTTTCGGAAATAGGCGAACACCGGAACACCGCCTTCACCGGCGCCGCCGAACATGGCGCGATAGTGGTCCAGTGTGAAGGAGGGGTTCCAGACCGGCGGTTTGGCCATGATCTCGACCGTTGGGCGAAACGAGTTCAACACGATCCAGAGGCCGGGAATGCAGATGATCGTCATAGTCAGGAAAAGCGCAATGAAATGAAGGATTTTCAGGGCGCGCTTGCGGTTGCGATGGGCGAGATTGCTATCCATGTGACTTACCCCGCCATGCCGATTTCGGCGCGCGCGGCGCTGAGTTTGCGGAAGAAATAGATGGTAAAGAGAATTGACAGGATGATCGAGACATAGCCCATCGCATTGGCCAGCCCCATGCGGGCATCGACATAGCCGGTGCGGCTCATCAACGTCCACAAGAGTTCTGTGCGACGTGCGGGGCCACCGCCTGTCATGATCTGTACGATGTCATAGGCCCGCGCCACATCAAGACTGCGGATCGTCATTGCGATATAGATAAATGGCATCAGAAACGGCAGCGTGATGTGTCGAAATGTCTGCCAGGGGGTGCAGCCATCGACCTTGGCTGCCTCAAGCGGATCGCGCGGCATGGCAAAAAGGCCCGCAAGGATCAGGATTGCAAAGACCGAGGTGCTCATCCAGATCTCGGCGAACATGATCGAGAACATGGCCAGCTTGCCGTCAACCAGCCACGGCAACGCGGCGTTGAACCCCAGCGATTGCAGCACGTTGTTCACCAGACCGATGTTGTCGTTAAAGATGAACTTGAACTGAAACCCCACGAGGATCGGCGAGAACATCATCGGGAACATCAGGATCGTCCGCAACGTGCGCTGCCCCCATGTCACCTTGTTCATCAAGAGTGCGATACCAAGACCAAGGAGCAGTTCCACGTTCAGGACGATGGTCAGGAACAGCACGGTGCGCCCGAAGGCCGCCCAGAATTTTGCGTCCGTCAGGATCTTTTCATAATTGTACGTGCCAACCCACTTCCACAAAGTCGAGGGGCGCGTCAGCTTGTACGGCGTAAAGCTCGAATACAGCGAAAAGATGAGAGGGATCAGCACGACTGCGGCGATTACGATGATCGCAGGCAACAGAAGGACAAACCACTCGGGCAAGCGGCGGCGGATCATGATGCACCTATTGGCAAGTTCGCGGCGGCGTATGGGGGCAGGGCAGGCCCGCCCCCGTCACGATATGTGGCCTAGTAATAGCCGGACTCGCGCATCAGTTCGTCCACCTCGGCGGCGGCGTCATCCAGTGCTTCCTTGACGGTCTTGTCACCGACAATCGCGGCTTGAAGTTCCGGAAACACGATGTTGGTGGTTTCGCCCCATTCCGGGATCGGCGGAACGGCAAAGGCATATTCGGCACCGGCCGCAAACGCCGCAAGCGCTTCGGCGCGGTAGGCATCATCACCCGCCTGTGCGGCCTCGACATTTGCCGCCCAAACCGCTGACCGGGTTGGCAAGGACCCACCGGAACTTTCGGCAAGTTGGCTTTCTTCGCTGGTCAGGAATTTGACCAGTGACACTGCGGCCTCTTTGTTTTCACAATCGTTGGTGACCGAAAACCCATGATGGCCCGACCAGCCCGTGCGGGTGGCTGATCCCATCGGCTGGATTGCGACACCCACGTTTCCAGCGGCCTTTGACGATTCAGGATCGTTGAAGAACCCGGCCCAACCCGGCCAGTCAAGGTTCAGCGCGACTGTCCCGCTTGCAAAACCCTGCCCGAGATCGTCCCAGACGTATGAGGTTGTGCCAGCCGGAACG
The DNA here is from genome assembly GCF_039973035.1 of Sedimentitalea sp. Lineage (NCBI taxonomy): Bacteria > Pseudomonadati > Pseudomonadota > Alphaproteobacteria > Rhodobacterales > Paracoccaceae > Sedimentitalea > Sedimentitalea sp. The sequence goes on along the minus strand of NZ_JBDWLR010000060.1, from coordinate 301,910 downwards.
GCCTTGGCATCATAGAGGTCTACAAACCATTGCAGGGCACGTTGACCGGCCTCGGAATTGAAGATCGGCTTTTTGTCTTCATCCAGATAATTGCCACCCTCGGCCACGACCATCTCGTAGAAACGACCGACGATCGCTTCGTCCTTGCCGGCGTATTGCGTGCCGTAAAAGTTCGGCGGGTCGGCAAAAAAGATCGCCTGATCCTTGACCTGCTCCCAGGTTTCCGGGACGGCCAGATCATAGCCGTATTCGGCCTTGAATGCCGCAGCCTTGTCGGCGTCTTCGTAATTCGACTTGAGGTAATACAGGACTGAAACATCGAATTGCGCGCGCGGCAGCATCAAAAGCTCACCGTCGACAGTGGATGCCTTGATGTTCCCCGGTACGAATTCGGCAATCGTTTCTTCGGGGACAAGCCCATTCAGATCGACATACAGACCTTCGTACTGGGGGGCGAATGACGAATGGTTGGACCCCACGCACCAGTTGGTGGTGCCCGCTGCCATGTCTGATTTGATTTCTTTGTCGATCTCAAAGTGGCTTTTCTTTGAGATGATGTTGACGGTTGCACCGGTTGCGGCCTCCCAGTCCGCAATGCGGCCATACAGCGCCTCGTATTGCTGACCGCCGATGAGCTTCGCCTCGACCGTGGCGCCATCAAAGCTGCCCCAATCCGAAGCGATGGCCGAGTCGGCCACGGTCAGAATGGCGGCACTCGCCATCAAGACCCTGATAGAATTGCGTTTCCTCATTCTCTCCTCCTAAAGTCGTGCTGGGCAGTTCCTCCATCGTATTTGTATGTAAATCATCTATTCATTTACAAATCAACCTTGACTTGGTTCAACTTGTACCCGAGAATCGCCTTTGGCGAAGTAAGTCAGGTTTGGGATGGACGATACCACAGATAAATATCGCGCTCCGGCGCTCGAAAAGGGGCTCGATATCATCGAGCTTCTGGCCAGTTACGGCGAGGGTCTGACACAGGGCGAAGTCGCAAAATCACTCGACCGATCCCCCTCCGAGATCTACCGCATGCTCTCGACCCTCGTTCGTCGTGGGTATGTCATTCGGTCGTTGTCGGGTGATCGCTATTCGCTGAGCCTCAAGATGTTTTCCATCTCTCAACGACACCCGCCAATTGGTCGGATGATCGAGAACGGATTGCCCAAAATGCGGGCATTGACCCGCAAGACCTGGCAATCCTGCCATATGGGCATGGAGAGCAACGGCGATATCGTGATCGTGGCCTCGGCGGAATCGCCGGGGAATTGGGGATTGGCCCTGAAAACCGGCACTGTGGTCGGGCTGTGGAACACCGGCTCTGGGCGGGTCCTGGCTGCCTTTCGCAATGATGACGAAATCGAGGAGCTGATCGAACAGCACAGGCTGGCGATTGGCGAGCCTGCCTGTGACCGGGATGATTTCTTCGGTCACATCGAGCGCATTCGCGAGCTAGGTCATGAGAGGAGGCCGTCGGATACGGCAATCGGCGTCACCAACATCTCTTTTCCGATCTTTGGCCCCGACGGTCGCGCCGCAGCAGTCCTGAGTTGCCCCTTTCTGGAGCGTGTCGATGATCTGAAAGTTCCTGCATTGGATGAAGTGGTTGCCATGCACGGTCAGTTGGCAAGGGATCTAACGGCAATTTACGGCGGCTCAACAGAGAACGACGACAACTAGCGCGCCCGCCGCAACTGACTTTCAATTCAAAGGCACAGATGATGGTTATCGATACACATCAGCACTTCTGGAAACTCGACCGTGGAGATTATGGCTGGCTCACATCTGAACTTGCGCCGCTTTATCGTGATTTCCTGCCGCCGGATTTGAAGCCGCTGCTCGACGCTGTGGGCGTTACCGGAACAATCGCGGTTCAGGCCGCCGATACCGAGGCTGAAACCGAATTTCTGCTGTCACTTGCCGATGAATATGATTGGATTCGTGGTGTCGTGGGATGGGTCGACCTTGAGGCTGACACTGCGCCAAAATCAATCGCTCGGCTGGCGGCGCATCCGAAGCTGGTCGGCTTACGCCCCATGATCCAGGATATTCCCGATGACAGGTGGATGCTGCGCGACACGCTTGGGCCGGGCATTGCGGCCATGGTGGAACACAATCTGACCTTTGACGCGCTGGTGATGCCGCGCCATCTAAAGCATTTGCTTGTGTTCCTCGCGAAATACCCCGATTTGCGCGTGGTCGTTGATCATTGTGCCAAGCCGGAAATCCGCAACAAGCATTTTGATGACTGGTCGCGCGATCTGGCCGACATCGCAAAAGATGGGGCGGTGTACTGCAAACTGTCAGGTCTGGTGACCGAGACGGCGCAGGATTGGAGCGAAGCCGATCTCAAACCGTTCATCAACCACGTGTTTGAGGTATTCCCCGAAAACCGGCTGCTGTTTGGCAGTGACTGGCCGGTACTCAACCTCGCCTCGGACTATCAGACCTGGAAAGATATCGCGGTCCGCCGCCATGAAGAGGCGGGGCAGAGCACCATGCCCGACAACGTGCACGCTGCTTATCCGCGTCTGACGGTAAACAGCTAGCGCGTTATTGATAGCGGCCCAGTCGCTGCATGACCTCGATCTCATACCCGTCCGGGTCCTGAACAAAGAAGAAACGAGCAAGCGGTTCGCCGTCGTGATTGAAATCCACGACCTTGCGTGGTGAGAAACCAGCGGCTTCGAACCGCGCATGTTCGGCGTCAAGATCTTCGACAACAAAGGCGATATGCCCAAAGCCGTTGCCGAGGTCGTAAGGCTCGGTCTGGCCCTTGTTGATCGTCAGTTCAAGTTCGATCGTGTTTTCGTCGTTTGACAGATAGACCAGAGTGAACCCCTCGAAATCGAGCCGGTCGGCAACCTGTAATCCAAATGCCTGCGTGTAGAATTTCAGCGATCGGGCTTCGTCGGTCGCCCGTATCATTGTGTGTACAAGTTTTGCCAAGATTTATTCTCCGGATTGCAGTCTTGCCGTGCCGGACCCTACCGCAAAGGAGTGCGCAATGGGTACAGCCAGCGCGCAAAGTAATGGGTCAGACGGCAAGATGATTGATGGTCCTGCATATTGTTTCAGCGCACGCATTGCCAGTGGATAACCGGCAATGCAGGCGGCAGGTCAAATTCCTGACGGTACTCGGTCCGTCAGAGCGTGATGCGAAAGCGCGCGAAACCGTCAGGGCCGTCGCCAGCCTCTTCGATCTTGGCGTCCACCTGGTCGAGATAGGCCTTGGCCGCCGGTCCAGTATCAAACAGGACCGTGGTGCCTTCGAGTGGCGCAAAGGACCAGTTGCCGTCAGCGCGTGGGCTGATCGTGCCCTTTTCGACGATATAGCGCACGATGACATCGCGGTTGGTGTCGGGGCCTTCAAACACTGTGGTTTCCGCCGTCGCGCCGGGAAAGCTGCCGCCGCCGCCTGCGCGATAGTTGTTTGTCGCGATGATGAACTCTGCGTTCATGTCCAGCGGCGCACCGTTGAATGTCAGGTTCACGATACGGTTCGCACTCGCGTCCATCAGCACGCCTTTGGGATCATACTTTGACGGCTGCGACAGGTCGATCTGGTACTCCACACCATCGATCACATCAAAATTGTAGCTTGGGAAGGCGGGGTTCAGCAGTATCACATCCTGCGCGCCTTGCGTGACCTGGTTAAACATGCCGGCTGACCGTTCCAGCCAATCCTTGACCTGCTGCCCGGTGACGCGCACTGCGCGGGCGGTGTTGGGATAGAGATAGAGGTCCGAGACATTCTTGATTGCAATGTCGCCCTTTGGCACATCGGTGAAATAGTCCGGACCACCCCGACCACCGGCCTTGAACGGGGCCGCGGCGGACAGGACCGGCAAACCTTCGTGCGGCGTGCCTTTCAACATCTGGTCAATGTACCAGAGCTGGGCGATGGAAACGATCTGTACCGATGGATCATCGGCGACCAGTGCAAAATAGCTGTGCAGGGGCGCATCGGTCTTGCCGACGGCGCGGCGCACATAGGTCAACGTTTCGTCATGCTCGGTCTGCACCGATGCCAAGACCTCGGGATCGCTGTCGACGAGCGGCGTGACCGAGCGATCCTCGTTGCGCTTAGAAATCGGACGGGCCTCGGTCTCGGCGGAAACGACGCGCCATTCATTGCCGTCCTTTTCGACCAGCAGATCGATCAGGCCCATGTGGCTACCCCAGAAGCCGCCCATCGTGGCCGGCGTGCCCATCAACGTGCCTGCATCAACATCGGCCCCGGCGAAATCCGCATAGTCCGGCGAGGGAAAAACCAGATGGCTGTGCCCCGTGAGGATGGCATCGACACCGTCAAGCCCGGCCAGCGGGACCGACGCATTTTCCATTCCGTCCGAGGCATTGGTTGCGCCAATTCCCGAGTGTGACAGCAAGACGATAATGTCCGCGCCCTGTTCCTTCATCTGCGGGATATAGGCCTTGGCGGTTTCGATGATATCCCGCGCCTGCACCTTGCCTTCCAGATGACGGCGATCCCAGTTCATGACCTGCGGCGGGACAAACCCGATCAGGCCCACCTTGATGGGATATTCTGCACCTGATCCATCTGTCACCATACGATCGAGAATGACATAAGGCGGGATCAGGGTTTTGTCCTGTGTCGGATCGGCGCCCATCTCCAACGCGACGTTGGCATTGACGACAGGAAAATTCGCTCCCGCCAGCGATTTCATCAGGAAATCGAGGCCATAGTTGAATTCATGATTGCCTAGGGTAGAGGCATCAAACCCAAGCGTGTTCATTGCCTGAATCACCGGATGGGTGTCGCCGTCCTTCATCCCCCGTTCATAGGCGATATAGTCACCCATTGGGTTGCCTTGCAGAAAATCGCCATTGTCGATGAGCAGGGAGTTGGACGCCTCGTCGCGAATACCTTGGATCAATGATGCTGTGCGGGCCAACCCAACCGTATCGCGTGGCTTGTCCGCGTAGTAGTCGTAGGGGAACACATGCACATGCAGGTCCGTCGTCTCCATGATCCGCAAGTGCGCCTGATTGGGGGTGGCATTTGCCGAGAACGGATGCAGCGCGATAAAGCCTGCTGTGCCAGCGAGAAAGCTGCGACGGTCAAGCACGATGGACATTGGTGTGTACCCCAAGAATTGATTTCCGGTTCGGATGCCACGCGATTGTATCTCTCTGGTGACATCTCGCAAGCCGGGACATCGCCTTGCCCGGCGGTTAAACGAGCCTGTTTTTCGTCGGTACGGTTGAGAAAGGGCAAGCGCTTAGGGCATGGGAATGTCCGACACGTATTTGGGCACTTGATAACCCCGTTGGACGGCGGGGCGTTCGGCAATGCGGAGATACCAGTCGCGCACGTTCGAATAGTCCTTCAGGTCGGTCTCGTGAAAGTCAAAGCGCGCGGCCCAGGGCCAGCAGGCCATATCCGCAATTGAATATTCGCCCCGTCCCGTGCCCGCGATGTAATCACGCCCATCCAGTCGTGTGTTCAGCACGCCATAGAGTCGAGCAGCCTCTGACAGATAACGCTGTTCGCTGTATTCAGACTTGCCCCGGTTGTACTTCACAAAGTGGTGGACCTGACCGAGCATCGGGCCAAAGCCACCCATCTGCCACATCAACCATTCCATCATGCGCCAGTACTCGGCACCCTCGCATTGGAATTTCTTATACTTGTCAGCGAGGTACAGCATGATCGCGCCGGTTTCCATCAGGGTCTGCCCGGTTTCCTGATCAACGATGGCCGGAATCCGATTGTTGGGCGCGATCTTGAGGAACGCGGGATCAAACTGCTCGTCCTTAGTGATGTCGATCGCGTGGGACGTGTAAGGCACGCCCAGCTCTTCGAGCAGGATCGAAACCTTGCGTCCGTTCGGCGTCGTCCAGGAGTAGAGGTCGATCATGGGGCGGGTCCTTTTGGGTTTGGGTCAAGCGGTTTGGGAGAATGTGGTCGTTGCCGGGCGTTGGAGCAAGGGGGGCTGATGCTTGTATCGGAGATTTCGAAGAGCACGCCATTGCGATGCCCTGCAAGTGAAAGCGCCGACGCATTCCATCCGGCTGCGCTGGTGTCGTAGTGCGGGATGCGGGTGGTTGACGCAGAGCCGTTTGTGGTCGATCAGGGCAGCGGCACGAAACTTATCATATGAGAAATAAATTGACAAAAGTAAAATAGATGGAAATAGTGGGGCGGGATTAGGGCCCTGTTGATCAGGCTCTGTGGTCTGCCACGAGGGAGGACAAGATGGCAAACTCAAAAACCGGCTATGTTTCACGCCGCGCATTGCTGCAGGGGGGCATCGCTGCGGGTGCGGCGCTTGCGGCTCCGACCTTCTTTGTTGGCAAGGCCCATGCCGCAATTGAAAAGCTGAGTATCGGCATCATTCCGGCCTATTCCTTTGGCATTTACTGGCTTGTTAAGGATCAGGGATTTGCGCCCGGTGTCGAGATGGAGTTTAACGTATTTCCTTCCGGGCCTCCGGCCATCGAGGCGATGGTGGGTGGCTCTGTCGACGCCATCACTGTTGGTTCGGTACCGCCATTGGCGGCGATGGCGCGCAATGTGGCTGATTTCCGCGAGATCTCGGTCTGTGGCGACGCATCCGGCCTCTTTACCATCGTTGGTAAGCCGGGGATGCAAGGTCTTGCCGATCTCGAAGGCAAGCGTATTGCGGTAACTTCAGGCTCTAATTTCGATTTCTTTCTTGGCGTGGCGCTTGAACAGGCCGGGCTGGCAGAGATGCCAATGACCCGGATCAATATGGAGCCGATCGACGCGCAAGCCGCGTTGATTGCCGGCGCCGTGGATGCCACGGTACCGCTGGCCACGTCACGCCAGCTGATCTTTGAGAAGCTGCCCGGTGCCAGCATGCTGGCCGAAGGTGCCGCCATGCCAATCGACAAGCGGCCGTCGATCATGGACGTGTTCATGACGACGCAACAGACGATGGACGCCAAGCAAGAGGCCATGACCGAAGTTGTGCGTGCGTTCCACGATCAGGGGGTCGGCATGCTGCGTGACGACAATGCAGAGGTCGTCCAGCGGATGATCGCATGGCAAAGCGGAATTGGCCGTGCAGGCGTAACCGCAGCAGAGGTCGAGCCGCTGCTCAACGGGTATTTCTATTTTGACACGCCCGAGATCAAGGCGGTTTATGCCGATGGTATTCTCAAGAATGCGCTTAACGTGCAGTCGGAATTCCTGGTCGAAAACGACCGTATCCGCAACATGCCCGATCTTGACGCGCTGGTTTCCGACCAGATCGTCGCGCAGCTCTGACCGCCATGCAATTGCTACATACCCTTCGTTCAAGGCGCCTGTGGCTGGGCGCCTTGTCGATCGCCACCGTGTTCGCGATCTATGTCTGGATCACCAACCAACCTGACAACAATCCGGCGCTGTTGCCGCCGATCTCGGATATTCTGAAGTCGTTTCAAACCAATCTGACCAGCGGCAGTCTGTTGACGGCGCTCGCAGCGAGCCTCTTTCGGATCGCGATGGGCTTTTTCATCGGGACCACGCTGGCGTTGATCGTCGGCTGCCTTGTCGGTTGGTACAAGGTCGTGGAATACCTGTTTGATCCGTTGATCGAGGCGCTGCGCCCGATTCCGCCGCTGGCCTATATTCCGATCATCATCATCTGGTTCGGGATCGGCGAATTCAGCCGCGTGCTGATCATCACAATCGCCTGTTTCATGGTCTGCGTCGTGAACGTGATTGCCGGCATGAAGAACGTGCCACAAGTCTATGTTGATGCTGCATCAACGATGGGCGCGAGCCGCTTTCAGGTGTTTCGCACTGTCGCGGTGCCGGCGGCAACGCCATTCATCATCACGGGGTATCGCATCGCTCTGGCTGCGGCCTGGACGACGCTTGTTGCGTCCGAACTGTTAGCGGCCCAGAACGGGCTTGGCTTTCTCTTGCAGGAAGGCCGACGGTACTTTTTGACCGATCAGGTCATGATGGTCATCGTCATCATCGGTGGTTGCGCATTCATCATGGATCGCATCTTCCGCAAAATTCAAGCGTATCTCATGCAATGGTCGGAGGCCCGGGAATAATGCCCCAGATCGATGTCGACAACCTGACACATACCTTTGGCAAGGGCGGGCCGAACGCGCTAACCGTCCTGGACAAGATCGACCTGACGTTCGAATCCGGCTCGTTCAATTCGATCATCGGCACCTCGGGCTGTGGGAAATCCACGCTGCTCAAGATGATGGCAGGCCTGTTTTCGCCTTCGGACGGGGAAATGACGCTCGATGGCGAAGTGATCGAAGGCACCAACCGTCGCCGGGGCATGGTGTTCCAGCAGGATGCTGTCTTTCCGTGGATGACTGTTGCCAAGAACATCTCTTACGGACCGCGGCTTCGTGGTGCTTCGCGAAGCGAACAGGCCGAGATTGAGGCCAAGTGGACCGAACTGGTCGGTCTCAAGGGATTTGAGGATCGCTGGCCGCGCGAACTTTCGGGCGGGATGCGCAAGCGAGTCGATATCGGTCGCGTCTATGCCAACGATCCGGATGTGTTGCTGATGGATGAACCCTTTGGCGCGCTGGATGCACAGACCAAGGAACGGATGCAATCCGATCTGTTGGCGACCTGGCAGAAATCTAAAAAGACCGTTGTTTTCGTGACCCATGACATCGAAGAGGCGATCTTTCTGTCCGACAAGATCATCGTGCTGTCATCGCGCCCCGGCCGCGTGCATCACATTGAAGAAGTCAGCCTGCCGCGACCACGCAATGACGAGATGCGCCTGACCGAAGAATTCCTCGCTATCAAGCGTCGCCTCTGGGCCATGCTCGATCACTAAACCTCCCTGGCCTTTTGGGGCAACTGAACGCGTCGGTCCCTGTGACCGGCGCGTTTTTTCGCGCCAATGGCGTGGCTTTCTGTGCAATTTGCGTCCAGTGAAGCGGGCATGAAAAAAAGCGCCCCGATCTCTCGGGGCGCTTGTGTATCGGCAGCGGTATCTTGAGCTAAAGCGCTTCGGCCTTGACCAGCGAGTGCACGTCATCGACGCGAGCGGTGGCCAGATCATCTTCGGTGATCCCGAATTCCTTGCCCATCAGATCCTCGATCCCGCTGACAAGCGCCAGCGCGTCCAGCCCGTAATAGCGCATCAGATAGGCGCGAGAGCCGCCATGGGCGTAGGTATCTTTCAGCCCCAACCGAACCAACCGCTTGCCGACCCCGGCATCGGCCATGGTTTCGGCGACAAGCGATCCGATGCCACCTTCGGTGACGTGGTTCTCCAGCGTGATGACGCCGTGTTTGACCGAACCGATGTGGTCCAGCAACTGCCTGTGATCGAAGGGTTTGATCGTGTGCAGATGGATGTGCCGGATCGACAGTCCGGCATCTGCGAGCGCCGAGCGGGCGCGCATCGCCTCTTCGGTGCTGATACCCGAGGTCACGACAAGAATGTCGTCGCCTTCTGACAGCACCCGCATTTCACCCACTTTGATCGGTGTGTCAAACAACCGAGGCACCGAACCGCGCAGCACGCGACACCAGACCGGACCGTCAATGCTGTCGGCAGCCTCGCAGATGCTTTCGACTTCGGTGGCATCGCCGGTCTCAAGGATGGTCATGTTGGGGATCGACCGCATGACCGAGATATCTTCGATTGATTGGTGCGTCATGCCGCCCGGCGTGGTTACGCCCGGCAAGAACCCCATCAGTCGCACCTTGCGACGGGGATAGGCGATGGAGGCCATCAGCTGATCATAGGGTCTGCGATACATGAATACGCCAAAGGTGTGAATGAAGGGCCGGAACCCGGCAAGACCAAGACCTCCGGCAAAGCTCAGCATGTTCTGCTCGGCCATGCCCAGCGACAGGAACTGATCCGGATGCCGGTCGCGAAAACCGTCAACTTCGCATGACGACGTCAGGTCGGCCGAGAGGCAAAGAATGTCTGGATTGCCGGCAGCGAATTTTTCAAACGCCGACGCATAGGGGCGGGATACCATTTCAACCATGTGCGGGGCTCCTCAATGGGCGTAATCAATGGGGTCGACGCCAAGATCGGCGGCAATCGACGAGTTGAACCGGGCGCGTTCGTCCGGCGATTTGAAGCGAACATAGTGCAGTCGGGGAAAGCGTTCCTCGAGGATCGGCATGGTCTGAAAGGGCGAAGTCCGCGCAAGGATGATCAACGGCTTGCCGTCATGTGACTCGTTCGCCGCGTCGCGCATCGCGCCCAGATCATGCCCGTCGATTTCCACGCAGGCCGCGCCAAATTCGATGAACTTGCGGCGGATGTCGCCCACTTCCATCACGCTCTCCATAGCGCCATCGCATTGCTGGTCGTTCACGTCCATGATGGCACAGAGATTGTCGATGCCGTGAAAGCGTGCGGCCTGAACGGCCTCCCAGGTCTGGCCTTCCTGCACTTCGCCATCAGACATAAAGACCCATGTGCGACCGGGTTCGCCGCGCAGCTTGCGGCCATAGGCCAGCCCCGCACTTGTTGAAAGCCCGATGCCAAGCGTGCCGTTGTGAACCTCCATTCCGGGGGAATGCTCGGCGCCGATCATCTCGACTGAGGACCCGTCCTGATTGAACATCTCCAGCCCTTCGGGAGCCATGCGGCCAACTTCGATCAGCGTCGCATATGCCACCAGTGCGTAATGCGCGGGTGCGATGAACAGACGGTCAAATTCTGGGGTTGCCGGGCCGTTGTATCCGGCACCGGTATGATAATCCGGGTTTGACGGCGAGGGCACACCTTCAAAGGGCTTGGGGATCATCGGCAGGGTGGGTTCGCCCAGATTCAGCTGTTCATTGTAAAGCCATGCAAGTTGTTCGGCAGCAGAGCAGGCCTGGCTCAGATACCCGCCATTGTTGCGGATCGTATGCTCAAAGACGCGACGCCGGATTCCCAGTGCGATGTCTTCTGTGGTTCTCTCGTTCTGCATGGCGTCCTCTGATTTGATACTTTACAAAAGTTACTAAATCTACCATATGTAAAAGTCAAGCGCCGCGCAGAAGCGGGGTGGAAAGGACTAAAGATGAAGTACACCGCAGCGCATTGGGGTGCCTATCGGATCGAAGGCGACGACATTCGCCCTGTCGCGGATGATCCGCGCCCTTCACGCATCGGGCGTGGTTGGCTTGCTGCGGCACGCGATCCAAACAGCCGTATCCTTGCACCAATGGTGCGCGAAGGATGGCTTGACGGTGATAGCGGGGCAGGGCGCGGACGGGATGGGTACCGTGAACTGACTTGGGACGAGGCCACAGCGCTGGTTGCCCGCGAGATACGTTGTGTTCGCAAGGCCCATGGCAATGAGGCGATTTTTGCCGGGTCCTACGGCTGGGCAAGTGCGGGGCGCTTTCACCACGCACAAAGCCAGCTGAGGCGGTTCCTCAATCTCGTCGGCGGCTTTGTCGGTGCGCATGAAACCTATTCCCACGCTGCTGCCGAGGTGCTGTTTCCGCATATCCTTGGCCTGACCAACCGCGGCATGTTCGACGCGATGACGAGCCTCAGCCTTGTTGGCAAGCACTGCGATCTGCTGCTGGCGTTTGGCGGCATTTCCGAGAGAACGGCACAGATTTCCGCATCCGGCGTGACCCGCCACGACATCAGAGCACCACTTGATCTCCTACGCCAGCGCGGCGGGCGGATCGTGAATGTATCTCCACGCGCAAGCGATCTGCCGGACGCCGAATGGCTTTCGATCCGACCGGGCACCGACACGGCGCTGTTGCTGGCACTCTCGCACGAAGTGATCATCGCCGGTCGCGCTGACGAGGATTTTCTGACCAGTCGCACCAGCGGCTGGCCCGAATGGCACGCCTATCTGATGGGTGAAACGGATGCCGTGATAAAGTCCGCCGAATGGGCATCGCCAATCTGTGACATTCCGGCGGACGATATCCGGGCGCTGGCCCTTGCGCTGTGCGAGAGCCGCAGCATGGTGACGGTGAACTGGGGTCTTCAGCGCGGCGATCACGGCGAGCAGGTGATCTGGGCGGCGTTGGGTCTTGCCTGCATCCTCGGCCAAATTGGGCAGCCCGGCACCGGGTTCGGCTTTGGCTATGGCTCGACCACGCCGGTGGGTCGCCCGCAGCGCTGGATCGGCTGGCCATCGGTGTCTCAGGGAACGAACCCGATCAACGATGCCATTCCGGTGGCGCGGATCGCCGACATGCTGCTCAACCCCGGTCAGCCCTATCGGTTCAACGGGGAAACGCGGCACTATCCAGATATTAGACTTGTCTACTGGTGTGGCGGCAACCCGTTTCACCATCATCAGGATCTCAACCGGCTCCGCAAGGCGTGGATCCGGCCCGAGACGGTAATCGTGCAGGACCATTCCTGGACCGCAACCGCCCGCCACGCGGATATCGTACTGCCCGCGACCACGCCGTTTGAGCGCGATGACCTGATGGTCAACCGCCGCGACCCAAGTTTGTTCTACATGTCACAGATGCACGCGCCGATGGGGCAGGCGCTTGATGATCACGAGATTTTCCGCCGCCTTTCCAAACATTTTGGCGTCGAAGACGCGTTTACCGAGGGCCGCGAAGTCAAGGGTTGGTTGCGCCATCTCTGGGCGCGCGCGCAGGGTGTCGCGCAGGAGAACGGTTTCGCCCTGCCTGAATTTGAGCGTTTCCGGACGGAGGGCCGGTTTGATGTGCCTGATGTCTTTGAGGAAAAGGTCGCGTTGGAGAGTTTTGTCGCGGATCCCGTGACGCATCCATTGAACACCGAAAGCGGTAAGATCACGCTAACAAACAAGACCATCGCGGGCTTTGATCTGGCGGATTGTCCGGGTCAGCCCCGTTGGCTGGAGCCTGTCGAAACATTGATCGGCGCGGACGAGGGCGAATTGCACCTGATTTCCGGTCAACCTGACACGCGCCTGCATTCCCAGAACGATCGGGGCAACGAGGCGCAATCGGACAAGATTGCGGGCCGGGAACCGGCCCGTCTGCATCCCGATACAGCGGCGAGGTTCGGCTTGGCTGAGGGTGACGTTCTACGCCTCTGGAATGCGCGGGGGGCCTGTTTGGCCGGTTTGCGGATGGATCCCAAATTGCGACGTGATTGTGTTTCACTGGCCACCGGCGCGTGGTTTGACCCGCAGGTCGTGGATGGTGCGCAACTGGAGGTGCATGGCAATCCCAATGTTTTGACGCTCGACAAGGGGTGTTCGGAACTCAGCCAGGGAAACTGTGCCCATACGGCGCTGGTCAGAATCGAAAAATGGACCGCGCCGCCGCCACCGTTGAGTGTCGATCGACCTCCGCACATCACCGATGGAGATACAGTTTGAAGGAGGTGGACATGGAAAAGCTATGGTTGGGGCTGGATGTGGGTACCACGGCAGTCAAGGCCGCCGCCTATACGCCGGATGGTCGGCAAGTTGCATTGGCCGAAGCGCCGAGCAAGATCACACAGGTTTCGGGCGGCGGCACGGAACAGGATATGGATCAGGTCTGGCAGACTGTGGTCACGGTCCTTTCGGACCTCGTGGCACAATGTGGCGGGGCAGAGATCGAGGCACTTGGAATTGCGGCGCAAGGCGATGGTCTGTGGTGTGTCACGGCAAAGGGCGCACCGGCTGGGCCTGCGATGCTCTGGAATGACACGCGAACAGCGGATGATCTCGACGCGCTTAAGGCAACTGATGCGACAGCGGTGATCGGGCGTGGCTGCAACACCTCGCTGTGGTCTGGAACATCCGGCATGCTGTGGCGTTGGGTGCGCAAAAACCGCCCCGAGATGGCCGCGAACACCGGCCATATCCTGACCTGTGTCGATTGGATCGGGTTGAACCTGACCGGCGAGATGGCGACTGATTTTTCGGACGCCACGATCCCCTTTCTCGATATTGCAAACCGTCGGTACGCTCCCGCGCAGATTGAGGCGCTGGAGTGTGGTGATCTAGCGGGCAAATTGTTGGCACCACGCGCTGCGGATAGTGTGCTGGGGCAGATCACGGATGCCGCGGCGACCGCGACCAGCCTGCCTGCGGGGTTGACGGTATCGGTCGGCACGCTGGATCTGTCGGCGATGATCGTCGGCATGGGCCTTCACCGCGCGGGTGAGACCATGATGATCATGGGCACCACTGCGGTCGTGAACATTCTGACCGATCAAATCCAACCTGCCGATGCGCCCGTCGGTGCAAGCTGTCTGCACCCGACGGCCCCGGTGACCATTCGCGTTCTCGCCCCGACAACCGGGGCTGCGGCCTTTGACTGGTTCGCAGCACTTCATCCGCAAAGCCTTGGTGGGGCCTCTACCGGTGAAATCGCGGGGCGGATGAACGCGCTGGTCGAAACGGTTCCGCCGGGGGCCAATGGGGTGACCTTTCTGCCCTATCTCAACGGTGAACGCGCACCTTTCGTGGCACCCAATCTGCGCGGGGCCTTTCACGGTCTGTCCTCGACCACGTCGACCGGAGACATGGGCCGGGCGGTGATGGAGGGCGCGGCGCTTAGCCTGCGACATTGCTTTGAAGAGGAAACCGGCCTGCCCACGTCATCGGTCCAGCTGACAGGCGGCGGATCGAAAAACCCGGTCTGGTGCCAAATCATCGCCGACGTGGTGGGCCAGCCGGTGCTGGTCAGCCAAGCCTCGGATCACGGGCTTTGGGGGGCTGCGGCACTTGGTGCATCGGCTGCCGGGCTGGGCGAAGCGGTGACGCTGGCCCGCCGCGACGAACGACTACAGAGCTACACACCCCAAAATCACGCCGCCTATGGCCCGGTCTACGCCAGATACGCTGTCATATCGCGCTATCACCGTGCCTTGCAGGCCGAACTCAATACCTTGCGGGAGACCAAGACATGACCAACATGATGACCACCGCCGTTCAATATGCGATCGACGACATTCGCATCGAAGAACGCCCTGTCCCCGAGATCGGCCCCGGCGAGCTGCTGCTCAAGACGCTCGCCTGTGGTCTGTGCGGCGGCGAAACCATGGCGTGGTACAAGACCGAACCAAAGGTGCTGGGCCATGAACCCGTGGGCGAGGTCGTCGAGATCGGGGCAGGGGTAACAGACTACAAGATCGGCGACCGTCTCTTTGTCAATCACCATGTCGGACGGGTCAATTCGCACCTGTCGCGCCGCGGCCATTTCACCCGCGATCCGTTCTACAAGTCGATGAAGCTCGACCCCGGTGGCGTCTGTGACTACTACCGTGTGACGGCCCAGCATCTGGCAATGGACGCCCACAAGCTGCCCGAGAGCATTTCCACCGAGGCCGCCGTGACCATCGAACCCTGGTCCTGTGTGCTGTCGGGGCTGAAGGTCTGCAACATCCAACCCGGCGATACGGTCGCCGTGGTCGGGGCCGGGTTCATGGGGCAGGGGTTTGTTCATCTCGCGCCGCTCTTTGGGGCGGGCAAGGTCGTGGCGCTGGATTTTTCGGACTGGCGTCTGGCCAAGGCTCGCGAATTCGGCGCAACCCATACGATCAATCCCAAAGCCGAAGATGCAGTGCAGGCCATGCGCGCGCTCAACAATGGACGGCTGGCCGATACGGTCATCGTCATCGCACCATTTGCCCCGGCTTGGGATCAGGCGCTGTCGCTGGTCGAGGCTGGTGGGTGTTTGCATCTCGGCGCGCCGATGCCGCCGGGGGAACAATGGGTCCGCGACGGTAATGCCGCCTATTTCGATCAGATCACCGTCACCTCGCGCTACTCCTCGGATCATACCGACACCTACAGCTATATCCGCCTGCTTGAGGCGGGGCGGATCAAGGCGGAGCAGGCCATCTCGCATCGCTTTGATATCGCCGACACACCAGAAGCGTTTAGAATGCTGGTCGAGGCGGAGAAAAGCTTGAAGATCGTCGTGTACCCTCATGGAATAAATGATGAAAAGCAGGAGGCAGCGTGATGCTGGACGCGCTAAAGCAAGAGGTCTGCGAACAGAACCACGAATTGCCGCGCAATGGGCTGGTTGTCGGATCGGGTGGCAATGTATCCGGGCGTGATCCGGAAACCGGGCTTGTGGTGATCAAACCGTCGGGTGTGAAATTTGACAAGCTGACGCCCGACACGATGGTTGTCGTCGATCTGGAAGGCAATGTGATTGACGGGGCCATGAAGCCTTCTGTCGATACCGGCATTCACCTCTACGTGTATCGAAACCGCGACGACGTGGGCGGCATGTGCCACACCCATTCACCTTATGCGTCGAGCTTTGCGGCGCGGGGCGAGCGGATCCCGGCGGTGATGACCCCGATCACCCATATGCTCGGACGTGACGTGCCCTGTTCACGTTACGCCACGCCCGGCGAGGCCGATACCGGTAAGGCCATACTCGAAGCGGCAGAGGGCGGTATGGCGGCGCTGGTCAAGGCGCATGGCGTCTTTACGATGGGCAAGTCGGCGACCGAGGCCACATCGGTCGCGATGTACCTTGAAGAAGCTGCCATGACCACGCATCTCGCGATGCTGCGCGGCCCGGTCGAAGAGCTGCCACAGGAAGAGATTGATCGATGCTATGCGTGGTTCCGCCGGAACTATGGTCAAGCGGGAGCAAAGCAGGTAAATGCTTGAACATGAACAAGACAACCGCTCCGCAACGCAGTTCGGGTGAAAAGGAGGCGCTACTGTCAAACGTGGCGCTGCTCTACTATGGCGAGGGTCTGACTCAGGGCGAGATCGCCAAGCGGATGAAGGTCAGCCGCGCCACCATCGTCAACATGCTGCGCGAAAGCCGCGAATTGGGGGTGGTGGAGATACGGGTTGACGGCCACTTTCTGACCGGCTCAAACCTTGCGCGCGAATTGCGTGAAAAATTCTCGCTCGAAGATGTCTATGTGGCGCAGCCAGCGTCTGAAACCGTGCGCATGTCGCGCGCCCAAAGTCTGGAACAACTTGCACGGGTGGCCGCGATGGCGGTGCTTGATGTCGTTGAACCGGGTGACCGGCTGGGGGTTGCCTGGGGTGAAACCATAATGGCCGTGGCCGATGCCATGCCCCGCAATGCCGTGCCTGATGTCGAGGTTTGTCAGCTGATCGGTTCGATGATCTCAGAGCGGGTGCCCGCATCGGAAAACTGTACCATCCAGATCGCCAACAAACTCGGCGCGCAGTGTTTCACGCTGCATGTGCCGGGGTTGATATCAAGCGTCGAACTGGCGCGGCAACTCTGTGCCGAACCCACTATTCAGATGCAGATGGAGCGGCTGAAATCGCTGGATATGGCGATCTATTCCGTTGGCAACGTGACCTCGCAAACCCATCTGGTCGCGGCGGGCATGACGTCTGAAGAGGCTCTGGCAGATGCGGTTGCGGCGGGTGCGGTGGGCATCCTGTGTTGCCGCTATCTTTCGGCGGACGGGGCGCAGATAGATCTGCCACCTCAGGACAGGTTGATCGCAGCCGATGTTGCCGATCTTAAAAGCGCCCGCAAAAAGCTCCTCGTGGTCTGTGGAACGGATCGCGCCGATGCCACGCTGGCCTGCATCCATGGCGGGTTGGCCACGCATCTGGTGGTGGACAAGCCATTGGCGCTTGCATTGCTGGATGTCTGACGGCGCTGAAGTGCCGGTCAAGGCAGGCTGTTGCACACCGGCTGCTGATCGGCCGGCCCTGCCGAATGTGGCGGCTGTGACCCGTGGATCGGGCGCGCGTCCGCCCTCGGTTGAGGTACCGGGCGGCAAGGCCCTGATTGGCACCGATCACCCGATCTTACTGGATGACGCCGAGGGCCCGTTACGCCGCCGCACGATTTCCCCGTTCCGGATTGGCATCACCTCTGTCACCAACGCGCAATTCGCCGATTTCGTTGCGGCCACCGGCTATGTAACCGAAGCGGAACGGTTTGGTTGGTCATTCGTGTTTTGGGCGCAGGTCGCCGAGGATGTCGGCCCCACCCAAGGCGTTGTCGGTGTCGAATGGTGGCGGCGGCTCCACGGAGCCAACTGGCGCGATATCAATGGGCCGCGAACGGCGGAGCAAGTCTGGTTTCCGGATCATCCCGTGGTGCAGGTCAGTTGGAACGACGCCCGCGCCTACGCCGATTGGGTCGGTGGTCGTCTCCCGACCGAGGCCGAGTGGGAACATGCGGCACGCGGCGGTCTGGGCGATGTGCCGTTTCCCTGGGGCGACAAAGAACCTGACGACACCGCGCATTTCCCCTGCAACATCTGGCAGGGACGCTTTCCGGAAAACAACCTTGGCCGTGATGGCTATCTGACGACTGCACCCGCGCAATCCTTTGCCCCGAATGGCTATGGCCTCTACAATTTGGTCGGTAATGTCTGGGAATGGACCTCGGACCCGTTTCGCATCCGGTCCCTGCGGCGTCAGGCCAAGGCGCGTCAGGCGTCGATGAAGGGCTACAAGCTCGCCAAAGGCGGCTCGTTCCTTTGCCACAAGAGCTATTGCTTTCGCTACCGGATCGCGGCGCGGACGGGAAATTCACCTGACAGCACCACGACACATACCGGGTTTCGCGTGGTCTGGGACGCTTAGGCCGGGACCGCTTCTTTCAGGCCCAACCGGTCATACTGCTCGGGTGGGCAGCCTTCGTCCTCCATCAGTTGACAGACGAGGTCCAGCATCCGCTGGCGCTGATCCGGTGCCGTGTCCCACAGATTGTCGGCTTGCTCCGGGTCATCGGCGCGGTTGAATAGAAAATTCTTCTCGGTCCGGGGATCGATCTTGATCGGGATCTGCCACATCGGCAGATCGACCGAAGGGTCAAAATAGCCTTGGTCAACCGGTTTGTTCGGGGCTTTGGCCAGCCGCCCGTCCACGGGGTTGTCAACGATGAGCGGCCGAAAGATCGCCGTCGAATAGAGGAAGAGCGGCTGGTCGGGATCGGGCGCTTTCATCACGGTCCATGTCCCGTCGGTGGCGCAAATCCCTTGACCGAATGTGCCATAGAGCACGGCATCGCGTGGTGAAGGCGCATCCTCGACGATCATCGGCAAGAGTGATCGGCTGTGCCGGTTGGCATCCGTTACCTCGACCCCTGCCGCCTCGATGATCGTGGCAAACAGGTCGACCGTCTGGGTCAGCCCCGACAGTCGCTTGCCGTTGCCGGGGTTCTGCGGGTGCCAGACCATCAACGGAATGTTGGCATGGCTGTCAAAATGCGGGTGCTGTTTGCCAAAGGCGCGGCGCTCGCCCATGTCGTGACCGTGATCGGTGGTCAGGATGACCATCGTGTCGTCCCACAACCCTTTCTCGTCAAGCTTGTCAAGCAGCGTTCCAAACCACTTGTCCATCATCGTGACCTTGCCCATGAATTGCGAGCGTAGGAATTTCAGTTCCTCGGGCGTGGTCTGATCCATGAAGTTTTCAAGGTCGTTATAGACTTGGTAGGGCGGCCAGACGTTGAATTCGTTCTTGGTCGCGCCTTCGGCATACATGCTCTCGTAAGGCTCGGGGATGTGGAACGGTTCATGCACGTCAAAGGTTTCGACATGCAAAAAGAACTCGCCCTTGCCAGCATTGCGGTCCAGCCAGTCGCAGGCGCCGCCGAATGTCTTGGCTGAAAAGTAATCCTCTTCGCCGTTAAAATCCTTGGTGTTGGCATAATACTGGCCGATGTGCTCGGGCGCGCGAAACTTTTCGACGTTCTTGACCCAGTCGGGCTTGTCCTCGGTCGGGTCCTGTGCCTGCCAGCGATCGACTTCGTAGCCACGGATCATCTCGGTGGTGTCATAGCTCTGGATATAGCCGTTCGCCTCTTCTTCCCAGTAATGGTAGTGATCGGTCACGACATGCGTGTGATGCCCGCCTTTGCGCACCTCTGCCGGCAGGCGCGGATCGAACACTTCAAGCGAGCCCCAGGGGCGCCACATGAATTCCTTGCGCCCGGCAATAAGTTCGCGGCGCGCCGGCATGCAGGGCAGGCTGCCGACGAAATGGTTGTCAAAAATCGACGCGCGCTGTGCGAACCGGTCGATATTGGGTGTCTCGCAGGGGCTGGAGGGATCATAGGCACGCAGGCAATTGCGCGTCAGACTGTCGACCAGCACGAGAATGATATTCATGGCAGCACCCCTTCGAAAAATTGATCCACCGGCACTATAAGGGCCATCACTGGACCTTACAAGTGTCAATAACTATGTCATTTGTAATGATAGAGCGCGGCGAGCGGTTTCACCTGAAAACGGGATGTCTGCGCAGAATCTCCTAGGTTCTGGCGGCACCTGCCATGCTGTCGGCGATTGCAACAATCCGGTGCATGTCGCGCAAGACCGGCTTTTCGATGAGTTTGCCGTCGATCACGACCAGCCCGGTATCGGCAGCTTCGAACTCAGAGATGATACGACGGGCGCGGGCAATCTGTTCCTCTGACGGCGAGAACACGTCATTCAGGGCGGCGATCTGTTTTGGATGTACCGCGCCTTTTCCTGCGAAACCTAGATCGCGGGCCTGTTCGGCGGCGACCCGCATGCCATCGGGGTCTTGCAGATCGAGATAGGGAACATCGATCACGTCCAGCCCGGCGCTGGCTGCGGCGTGAACCACGCGGGACCGGGCGTATAACAGCGGCTCCCAAGCATTCTGACAGCGCAGTTCGGCGGCCATATCGACACCACCAAAGAACATCGCGTCGATGCGGTCAGAACAGTTGGCGATATCGAATGCGGCCTCCAGTCCGGCGTTGGTTTCGATGATCACGTGCAGGCGGGTGGCGTGCCCCGCCTCGGTCAGCAACTGGTCGAGCATCACCACCTCGTCAGGGGTCCGCACCTTTGGCATCATCAGGGCAGGGGGCGGTGTCAATGTCGCCAGCACAGCCTGAACATCCTCAATGCCAAAGCGTTCCCGCATCGAGTTGATCCGCACGATCCGCTCTATACCATCGTCGGCCTGTGGCTGGGCAAACAGCGCCAACGCCTTTTCGCGCGCCTCGGCCTTGTCTTTGGGGGCAATACCGTCTTCCAGTTCGATACAGACGATATCGGTGCCACAGGCGAGTGCCTTGGGGTACATGTCGGGCCGCAGACCCGGTGTAAAGATAAAGCTGCGGCGTGGCCGTGGTGGGCGCTCGGTCATCAAGATTGGCTCCTGTAGAGATTGCAGGGACATGCTTCGCCGTTGGTGGCGGCGCAGTCAAACGGTCAAGCGGCCCTCGTCACAGCTTTCGGCCTTCTGTTGCACGTTTCTTGTTCAGGGTCTGGTGGACAAGGATGCCTGTCCCGTCGGAGTCAAGGGTGACTTCTAGGAAATCGAGACCGCGCGGGTCCGCGGCAATCTGCTTTTGCATTCTTTCGAGAAGGTGCTTGTCCTTGCCCAAGGCTTCGATGATTCTGGCCTTGGTCTTCTGCGCCACATCATCGTTGGTTTCCGGCACATCAAAGGCGGCCCCTCAGAAATAGTGCGTCCAGCCCCTCTGCGCCGGCGTCACGTTATGGGAACCGCGCATGACTAAATCCTAACGCCGGCTCGGTTCGGGCGCCGGAACGTGCACACATCAGTCCGTGAATGTAATCGCCAGACTGGGCATCCGACCCTTCTGTTTCTGTTTGATCGGTTTATCTTGAGGCAGGCCCATGCCGCCGCTTCGCGCACGGCCTATGACGGTATTTCAGCGCGTTTGGGTTTGATGTGCTGGGTCGGAGACCTGGTACGCAGCCCTTCGGTGTTGAACTCCATCCCGGGATAGGCGCAGACGATTTTGTACCCATCTACGTGGCCTTCGGATAGGGGCGCCTAGCGATGCGGACAACGGTCATGAAGCGCAGCGAGCGTGCCATCGGAGAGCCGATAAAACACCACTGGCATTTCCAGAATCCAGCGGGCCAGCGGTTTATCCGTGACTTTACGGCTGTGCTCGGCGACCCACCACATATTGTGGGGTCCATTGTCTTGGATTGGTTCGTTTTCGTCCATGCCATCCTCCTCTGGCGAGGGGCGCCGCAAAGCGCTCTGCCTCTTGCGGTTTCAACTTTTAACTGTGATCGGCATCAGGAAAGGTCCCGGCACACGTCTGCTGCATGATCGGCAAAGGCCTGCTTAGCGGTTTCTTTGGTATTGGCATACCGCTTGGCGAATTTCAGTTAAAACGTGTCAAAGGCACCAAGCAGGTCATAGCCGTTTAATGTCTAGCAGGTCCCCGCCGCGCCCCGAAAATGCTTGGCAGATGAAGTCTTTTCCGGTGCCGCCGCGACGCCGAAATCGGACGCCGCGTTTTTCTATGAAGGCGCGGATGCCAGCCGTGAAAACGCTATTAATGCTCGTCAACTGCTCTAGTCGATCAGGCGGGGCTGTCGGCCCGACAGCTTACCTCCCGATATCATCATGGCCACCTCGGCGAGGATGATATCTCGGATCGCCTCGGTTGCTGGTGACAGCACGATGTCAGGCAGCCAGCAGAGCGAATGCACTCTGGAGATGGTCGGAGAGATGATTTTCTGCGTCACCAGCTTGGCGGATGCGATCTGTCCCAACCAGTAGGAAATGGGTTGAATCCCGCAGGCCAGCCCAGCCCCGATCAACGCATCCAGCAGATTGATATTTTCGGCTTCATATTTGGCGTTCAGCATTGTCGCGGCATTTCGCGCCACTTCTTCAACGCGTCGACACATGTCGTGGCCGGAACGGGGCAAGGCCAGAGGCCGATCGCAATTAGTGTGAAAGGCGACAGTCGACGTTGGTGATACAAGGTCCGGTGGTCCCATCAAAAAAGAAATCCTCTTCAACCAGCAGGATGATCTCAAGCTTCTCAGATGCGGCATATCTCATACGGGATCGCCCCCACCGTCGAACATATTTTTCTTAACCAAACGGGGTTCAAGAGGCTGTTCCGCAACCACTTCCTTCAGATCGCAGGCTTCGGAGCGCAGACCCGTCACCTCGTCAGTGTTCGCGGCGTGGGCCGTATCGCCCGCAAGACGCCGCTTGCCTGCTTCCATGAAGTTATTGGACCACTCGAGCGGGATTGCACAACTGTCGACAACATGAACAGCCTGCTGACCTGGGCTACCGAACAGCTTGATCCGTCGCTCACCTGGGCGGATATCGAAACTTTCCGCAAGGAGTGAGACGGCCCCTTGATCCTGAAAGGCGTCATGGATGTCCAGGACGCGCAGATCGCTGCCAATCTTGGCGTGGACGGTATTATTGTGTCCAACCACGGAGGCCGCCAACAGGACGGCGCGTCAAGTTCTATCGCCTATCTGCCAAAGATCGTCGATGCGGTCGGCGACCGGGTCCAGATCGTGATGGATAGTGGTGTGCGTAGTGGTCAGGACATCTTTCGCGCACTGGCACTGGGGGCATTGGGTACGATGCTTGGACGCGCGATGGTCTATGCCCTTGGTGCGATGGGTGAAAACGGTGTATCGACCCTGTTGGAAATTCTGGAAAAAGAACTCAGGACAACCATGGGTCTCTCTGGGAGAACCGACGTGGCAAAGGTGGATGCGACCGATGTTTTCCAAGCCTGACCGCGCGTTCACTTACCACGGCACCTCCTTGCCCGCCCAGTCGAAGAACCGGCCCGACTGCGCAGGGCCGATGTCATCGATCACGCGCAACAGGTTTTCGGCGGCGACCTCGGGTTCGACCTTGCTGTGCGCAGGGTAGTTGCGGGTAAAGCGGGTCGCGACCGTACCGGGATGCAGCGCGACGACAGCGGCGTCCCGGTGGCTGCGGCCAATTTCGATCGCTGCAGTGCGCAGGATCTGGTTGGCGGCGGCTTTTGAGGCGCGATAGGCATACCAGCCACCCAGCCTGTTGTCGCCGATTGATCCGACGCGCGCGCTGAGCATCGCCACAACCGCGCGACCTTTGCGCGGCAAGAGCCTGGGCGCATGCCGCAGGATGAGCGCCGGCCCGATGCAGTTCACAGCCATAATTTCGGCCATCTGCGCGCCATCGATCTGATCAAGCGATTTCTCCGGGCTGGCCCCATTTGGCGCAAGGATACCGGTCGCAACGAATATCAGATCAAACGGGCCAGTCTGTGCCCCGAGGACTCGGTCAACCGAGGTCATATCGGTCACATCGAGCCCGTCGTGTTTGCGCGACAGCCCTGTTACATCAGCGCCTCGCGCGGCGAGCTGGTCTGCGATCGCTGAGCCGATTCCGCCCCACGCGCCGATGACAAGCGCCCTTTGCATGTAATGCTCTCCTTCTATCTCCTGCAGACATAGGGCTTGCCCGATGAAAGAAAACGCGGTGAGCCGTCACGATGGTGTGGACCGCGGATGGTCCGCTGTTATCCGTAAGGTTTAGACAGGCCGATTCCACGATCGATCTGTTCGAACATCTTCAGGAAGACATTTGAAATAATGATCTAATATCAATGCATTGTATTATGATTCTCATTCAAAAGAATAACCATCGCGACTCCTGCGTGTTTCATTGGCTGCCCGCCAAGGAAGTCGGTTCCTTATCCTCGAGCAAAGGGTATTCGCAAAAGCTGTTCCAGTCATAGCCCGCACCTATTTGCGCGAAAACTGTGATCGGTATCTCCTGTGCGGCAACTGAAGTTCCACAGGAGAACCAAGCATGACGTCATACACCAACCTGATCCAGAGCGGCCTGCTGGCGGCCTGTCTTTCGGCCTTTGTGCCAGTCGCGGCACTGGCGGCCGATGTATCGGTCCGTCTGGGGCATGTCCTGCCCGAGGGCCACAGCTGGCACATCGCCGCCACCGGTTTTGCCGATGAAGTGAACGCCGCAACCGACGGCCGCGTTGAGATCGAAGTTTTCCCATCGGGTCAGCTGGGCAGCGAAAAGGAAGTGATCGAAGGATTGCAGTTCGGGTCCGTTCAGGCCGGGTTGATCGGGTCGGGATCGTTTCAGGGGATCGAGCCGCGCATGGGCATCATCGAGATGCCATATGCTTGGGGTGCACGGGATCAGGCATTTGCCGCACTTGACGGTGATCTGGGCGTCGCGCTGGCCGAAATGCTGAATGCCAAGGGCATCAAGGTTCTGGGCTGGTGGGAAAACGGGTTCCGCAATATCACCAACAATGTGCGGCCGATTGAAAAGCCTGCCGATCTGGCCGGTTTGAAAATCCGTGTTACGCCGGACAAGGTGCGTCTTGCCACGTTCGAAGGTCTGGGAGCCGAGCCTGCACCGCTGTCGTTTGGCGAGCTTTATTCTGCCTTGCAGCAGGGCCTCTTTGATGCGCAGGAAAACCCGCTGGCGATCATCTATTCGGCGTCCTTCTTTGAAGTGCAGAAATATGTGTCGCTGTCCGAGCATATCTGGGGGGCTGCGACGCTGACCATGTCGAAATCTGTCTGGGACAAGATTCCGCCCGAAGATCAGGCCATCATTTCCGAAGCCGCCACGTCGTGGGGTCTGAAACAGCGCGACATGGTGGCTGCCGCCAATGCAGAGCTGATTGCCCAGTTGGAAGCGAACGGCATGGAGTTCAACGAAGTGGACAAGGCCGCCTTTATCGAGGCCGTCGCACCGATCTGGGAGAGCCAGAAGGATGTCTATGGCGAAGAACTTCTGACCATTCTGAATGCCTATCGCAAATGATCCTGAGACCGGAAAAAGTAGAAGTTGCATCGGTGGAACCGGTGCAACTCTACGACTTCACCCAGAAAGTGCTGTTTTCACCCGCGCAACGCGGCGAAGGCTTTATCAAGCTGTCCGTGACCACCGGGAAAAAGGGCGCGAAATCCGTGGCTCATTGCCATCCGCGCGACGAGGTGACCCTGACGCTGAAAGGCGAGGCGATCCTGCGGGCAGGGGGCGAGGAATACCACATGACCGAAGGCACAGCCATGCGTCTGCCGCCGGGGCTGGATCATACGGTCGAGGTGATCTCGGACGAATGGGTCGTCGTTGCCGCCTATTGCGACGAATGCATGCTGTGTCGCGGGCCCCAAGGGATTACGAAACCATGAGCCTCGCGGTCAGTTCGCTGCGCGCGGCGACATTTGTCGACCGCGCCGCACGCTGGATCGGCGCGGCGCTGGTGGCGGGGTTTGCCGCGATGGTCGTCTATGTGGTGATCTCGCGCTACCTGTTTTCCTCGACGCCCCGCTGGGCTGAGGAACTGCCCCGGCTGGCGCTGGTCTGGCTGACATTCGTGGGTGCCATCTCGGGCTTTGTGCGTGGCAGTCATTTTCGCGCGGGCCTGCTCGATCTGATCAAGATGCCGCCGATGATACGTAAGGCGCTGGCGGTTCTGGCTTGGCTGGCGAGCTTTGTCTTTCTCGCCGTCTTTATCGTCACCGGCGCACGGCTGACAGGGATCACATGGTCACATCAGACCACGGCATTGTCGTTGCCGGTCGGTCTTTTCTACCTGTGCTTGCCAGTGTGTTGTGGCCTCGCATTGCTGGGTATGATCCTGAAAGGGGGCCGTACATGAGCGTCGCCCTTGCCTTGCTTCTTGTGGCCTTTGTCGTGTTGGTGTTGCTTGATGCACCTATCGCAGTAGCGCTTGGCCTGTCGTCGATGTTCTACCTGCTGATTGCCGATGCAGCGCCGATGATCGTCGTTGCGCAACGTGCCGTGGCCGGGATCAACAGCTTTACGCTGCTGGCCATCCCATTGTTCCTACTGGCCGGGCTGTTGATGGTGCATGGTGGCCTCGCGCCCCGGATCATCGCGTTGTGTTCGGCGCTGATTGGGCGGCGCACCGGCGGTCTGGCCATGGTCATGATCATCGCCTGCATGATGTTCGGGTCGCTGTCCGGTTCGGGCGTCGCCGATGTGGTTGCCATCGGCACCATGATGCTGCCCGCGATGAAAGATCAGGGTTATGCGCCCGGATTCAGCGCCTCGGCACTGGGGTGCGCCGGGTCTCTGGGCACTGTCATTCCACCGTCGATCGTGCTGATCGTCTATGGCACCGCCACGAACAGCTCCATCGGCCAGCTTTTCGTCGCGGCTATCATTCCCGGCGTGCTTTTAGGCCTCGGGCTGATGCTCGTTGCGTGGTGCATTTCGCGCCGCAATGGCTGGCAGGGGGGCGAGCCTTTCTCGTGGGGCGAACTTGGTCGCGCGGCCAAGGGCTCAATCCTTGCAATGCTGGCGCCGATCATCATCGTGGGCGGCATCCGGCTGGGTTTCTTTACCCCGACCGAGGCCGCCGGGATTGGCGTTGCCTATGCGCTCTTCATCGGGGTTTTTGTCTATCGTGCGCTTTCGCTCTCCACACTCTTTCGCCTTTTACGTGAAACCACCGAGATGACGGGGGTGATCCTTCTGGTCATCGCCTCGGCATCGGTATTTGGCTGGATTCTCGCTGCCGAGCAGGTGCCGCAGATGGCGGTCTCTGGAATCACACAGGCTACCGAAAGCGGCACCGTGGCGCTGTTGATGATGATGGCGATCCTGCTGATCCTCGGCACCTTTATGGAAAGCATCGCAATCATTCTGATCCTCGCGCCGGTCTTTTTGCCGATCCTGACCCACTATGGCATTGATCCCGTCTATTTCGGCATCCTGCTGACGATCAACCTCGCCATCGGGGCCAACACGCCGCCATTGGGCATCGACCTGATGGCCGCTTGCCGTGTCGGGCAAATCCCGCTCAGCGCATCGTTCAAATATCTCGTGCCGTTCCTCGGTGTGATGATCGGCGTGTTGCTGTTGCTGGTCCTGTTCCCCGCTTTGATCACCGAACTCCCGGCGATCCTGTTCTGATCCCGCCTTGCGAAAGAAAGAAGGTTTCCCATGTCCATGACACCCGATACCCGCGTCGATCTTGATCGATTCTGGTCCACCATCGAGGCCTCTGCCGAAATCGGCGTTGGCCGTCCCGGCGGCCTGTCGCGCCTGACGCTGAGTGATGATGACCGCAC
Organism: Sedimentitalea sp.; assembly: GCF_039973035.1. Taxonomy (NCBI): domain Bacteria; kingdom Pseudomonadati; phylum Pseudomonadota; class Alphaproteobacteria; order Rhodobacterales; family Paracoccaceae; genus Sedimentitalea; species Sedimentitalea sp. The sequence continues at coordinate 274,200 of NZ_JBDWLR010000060.1, read as the reverse complement.
CATGCGCAACCTCTTTCGCAGATGGTGTGAAGAGGCCGGTCTGACCGTCGAAGTGGACGCAGCGGGCAATATCTTTGGCCGCCGCGATGGCACCGACAATGATCTGCCGCCGATCCTCATTGGCAGCCACCTTGATACCCAGATCAATGGCGGGCGTTTTGACGGCATCGCCGGGGTTCTATCGGGACTGGAAGTGATCCGGACCCTGAATGACCTTGGCCATGTCACCAAGCGACCCATTATCGTCGTCGACTGGACAAACGAGGAGGGCGCACGATTTTCGCCGCCGATGGTCGCCTCGGGCTGTTTTGTTGGCAAGTATGACATCGATTGGGTGCATGACCTGATCGGCGATGATGGCGCGCGGTTTGGGGACGAACTGGACCGCATCGGATACAAGGGCGCACGGGAGTGCAAGGCAGGCGAGATCGACGCCTATTTCGAATTACATATCGAGCAGGGGCCGATTCTGGACGCGGAAAACCGTCAGGTCGGCGTTGTCACCGGCGGCTACCCGGTGCGCGGGATGCGTGCGTCGTTCAAAGGCCAGACCTCGCATACCGGGCCGACACCGATGGACCTTCGCAAGAATGCGTTGGCGGCGGGTGCGCGTTGGCTGACGGCGGTGGATGACATCGGTTGGGATTTCGCGGTGCATGACGGCAAGGCGACGGCGGCGCGGTTGACCGCGTGGCCTAACAAGCCGGGCATCCTGTCGGATACGGCCGAAGCCGTCTGTGATGTGCGCCACCCCGATCCGATCACCACCCGCGCGATGGCGGAAAAGATGCGCCGCGCGCTCTTTGAATCGGCTGCGCGCTGTGGCTGCGAAGCGGTGATCGAGGATGAATGGGAATGGGGCGGCGATATCTTTGATCACGAGATGATCGACGGTATCCGCGATCAGGCGATCCGGATGGATTTCAACTGGCGAGATATTCAGAGCCAAGCAGGGCACGATGCCTATTTCCTCGCCACCCATTGCCCGACGGCGATGATCTTTGCGCCTTGCAAGAACGGTATCACGCACAACAATGAAGAAAGCTGTGAGCCGGCGGATTTCGTGGCTGGCCTGAATATTCTCTTGCATGCCGTGGTGGCACGGGCCGACCGGTAAATGAGATGGCAGGTCCGCCGCAACGCGGGCCGCCATCTTTAACTGTTTGTTGGTCTCAGGACATATCGGGATAAAGCGCGAGCAATTCCTGCGCCATCGCAACAAACTTGTGCTCTGATGGAGAGAGAGTCTCTAACGGGGCATGGACCAGATAGACATCCGCGCCGATCGTCTCGTCGGTGATCTTGAGCGGCCACAAATCACCCCTCCGGATATCATCCTGAGCGGTAAGAACCGGCAGGATGCCGATGCCAAATCCGGCCACGATCATCCGCCTGACTTCTTCGATATTGGTACTCAGCCCATTGATCCGGTTTCCTAGCCGTGTTCCTTCGCGCAACACCGACATCGGCTCCAGACCCATGCCTTCGGTGGCGCAGGCGAACGAGATGAACGGTTCACGTTGCAGATCACGCAGCTCAACGGTTTCCCGCCCGAAAAGCGGATGCTCGGCACCGCAAAACACACAGAATTCTTCGCGAAAGAGGCGAACCGAGGGCAGGTTGACGAGGGGCTTTGTCAAAAGGCAGAAGCCCAGAGGCACCTTGCCTTGCTGGATCGAGCGCACGATGGTCTGGCTATTCTGAACCTCGCTTTGAAACACCACCGAAGGGTGGCGCTGATGATAGAGGCGGAGCAATTCGTCCAGAAACGGCGAAACGAGGTTGGAGATGATCTTGTAGCGAACCTGCCCGCGTTCTTCTTCTTCGGAATCGCGCACCAGCAACGAGATCCGTTCGGCGCTGTGAAAAATGTCGCGGCATTCCTGAAAAATCTTGTCGCCCCGCGTCGTCAGTTCGAAATGGCGACTGTCGCGAAACACCAGTTGGCAATCAAGCTGAGCTTCGAGTTTCTGCAAGGCGTTGCTCACCGAGGGTTGGCTCAGGCCCAACCGTTTTGCAGCCTTGGTGATGCTTTGTTCCTTGGCAATCATGTAGAACATGCGCAGCAAGTTCCAGTTCAGGTCCGATTGCGGGAGTGACTCCATTGGCAGTAGCTCGTCTTTGGGATCGGTTGCGGATTGGATTGCCTATTTAGGCAGCAACCATAGCATAGTACAGTTCTATGTTTGCCATGCTCTTTGGCTATGATTTCTGCCTGTGCGGATTGTGCGGGTTTCGTTAAGCTTGCCAAACTTTTAATCGGAGAGCGAAAACCATGAGCATAACCCGTCTGCACCCCGGCCCCCGCATGAGCCAGGTCGTCATTCACAACAACACTGTCTATCTGGCCGGGCAGGTCGGTACCGCCGGTGCCGATGTGGCCACCCAGACCAAGGATTGCCTCGCATCCATCGACCGTCTGCTCGAAGAGGCAGGCAGCAGTAAATCCAAGCTGTTGCAGGTCATTATCTGGCTGGCGGACATGGCTGACTTTCAGGGAATGAACGCGGTTTACGACGCCTGGATCGACCCGTCCAACCCGGCGGCGCGCGCCTGTGGCGAGGCAAAACTCGCCACGCCCGAATACAAGGTGGAGTTCATCGTCACCGCGGCGATCTGATCGACCCCAACGGCTGGGGGTTATGGTTGCCATAACCCCCGCCTATTTGACCCAGCCCCCTCCGCGACGTCTTCTTTTGGGAATTCACCCAGCGTCAGGACAGGGCATGAAATCTCAGAACGATCTATCAGACGTCGAAACGGCAACGCTTGGACATTTTCTGGAAACAGGGTTCATGGCGCCATCGCTGCAGGCGTTGCTGCCGGACCGCCGGATTTTCGGCCCCGCACTGACCCTGCGGATGCAGGGCGATGACGGCGCGGCGCTGGTTGATGCCTTGTCAGCCGCCGAGCCGGGGCAGGTGATTGTCGTGGATCGATGCGGCGACCTGCGCCATGCCTGCTGGGGCGCGGTTACGACCTGCGCCGCTCAAGCGCGCGGTGTCGCTGGTGCGGTGATTGACGGTTTTGTCACCGACCGCTCTGCGATCACCGATGCCGGATTTCCAGTCTGGTGCCGGGGCCGGTCGCCCATCACCACTAAGCCGCGCGGGATCGGCGGCGATATCAATGTCACCATCCATTGCGGCGGCGTTGCTGTGCACCCCGGCGACTTGGTGCTGGCCGATGAGAGCGGGGTCGTCGTGCTCGACCCGTCCGAGGCCCAAGCCCACATCGACCGTGCCCGCCGGATGCAGGAGGACGAGCTTGTCATCCTCGAACGTCTGAGGGCAGGCGAGACACTGGCCGAAATCACTCGTGCAAACAAACAGCCCGCGTAGAACCGGAAGATCGGCGCGCGTTCCTTTTCACTTCACCCAAGCAACAGAGAGAACCATGACAAACAGCTCTTCGAAATTCATCCTTGGTGGCATTGCGGCGCTGGCCGCAAGCACCGCCCTGACACTTGGCACGCCTGCCATGGCTGACAAGGCCAGTAACACACTGAACGTGGCCTTTGCCGCCGAGCCGGAGCCGCTCGACACCTACAAGATTGCCGGACGCCAGGGCCTGATCCTCGCGCGCCACATCTATGATGGATTGCTCTACAAAAACCTCGACACCGGGGAAATCGTGCCTGCATTGGCCGAAAGCTGGGATTTTACCGGCCCGCTGACCATGGAATTCACCCTGCGCCAAGGCGTGAAATTCCACAATGGCGCTGATTTCACTGCCGACGATGTGGTCGAAACGCTGAACACCGTGATCACCGAGGAATATGGCACCCGTTATTCCATCTCGGTCGACTGGATCGAGAGTGTTGAAAAGCTGGACGACTACAAGGTCCGCATCAACATGTCCAAACCCTTTGCCGGTGCGGTCGAGATGCTGGCGGATGCGCTTCCGATCTATCCGCACGCCTTCTTCGCCGAAAATGGCTCTGCCGGGATGGCGGCGACCCCGATTGGAACGGGTCCTTACAAGCTTGTCTCGCAAGAGCCGGGCATTCGCTATGAACTGGAGCGGTTTGAAGATCACTATGCTGGAAGTCCCAAGAGCGGCGCGACCATCGACAAGATCACCGTGCGGACCATTCCCGAGATGAACACCCAGTACGCCGAACTGATGTCCGGCGATCTCGACTGGATCTGGCGTATTCCTCCGGATCAGGCGTCGCGTCTGGAAGGCCGGGTGCAGATCATCAGCGCGCCGATCATGCGCATCGGCTATGTCGGTTTCGCCCCCGAGGCACTGGCCGGTGACAGCCCGATTGCCGACAAGAAAGTGCGCCAGGCGCTGATCCACGCCACCAACCGTGGCGCGATTGTCGAAGCGTTTGCGGGTGGTGCATCCAAGGTTCTGAACACCCCCTGCAACCCGGCACAGTTCGGCTGTGAACAGGATGTCGCGACCTATGACTTTGACCCCGAGAAGGCCAAGGCATTGCTGGCCGAAGCCGGTTACCCCGACGGGTTCGAAATGGAAATGGTCTTTGCCGCCATGCCGCGCCCGACCGCCGAGGCCGTTGCTGCCGATCTGGCAAATGTCGGCGTCACGCTGGTTCTGAACGAACAGCAATACGCGTCGGGCATCGGCAAATGGCGTGCCAAAGAGCTTCCGGCGTTCTTTTCGAACTGGGGCAGCTATGGCATCGGCGACACCGCGTTCATCCTGTCGAACTTCTTTGGCGGTGGTGCGGATGATCTGGTGCAGGACAAGGAACTGGCAGGCTGGCTGACCGAGGCTGATACCGCATCTGACCGCGAGGTTCGGGCCGAGAACTATGCCATGGCCGTCAAAAAGATCGCCGAAGAAGCCTATTGGATGCCGATGTACAACTTTAACGTCAACTATGGCCTGTCAAACGATCTGAACTTTACCCCGCACCCGGATGAGTTCGCCCGCTGGTGGATGGCCAGCTGGAAATAGGCTGACCTCCCACGCGGAACGGTGCCGGGCGGTTTTCTCCCTGCCGCCCGGCACCAGATCAACGGAAAGACATCATGCTCACATTCATTTCCAGACGATTGCTCGTCGCCTTTTGCGTATGCCTGACGGTTTCGGCGCTGAGTTTCGCGTTGATGTTCCTGTCGGGGGATCCCGCGATCGCCATTGCCGGAGCGGGCGGGCGCGCCGAGGATGCCGAGGCGATCCGCGTTGCCTATGGTTTTGATCGCCCGATCATCGTGCAATATTTCGACTGGATCAGCAGCGCCGTGGCCGGCGATCTGGGGCAAAGCATCTATTTCAACGTCCCTGTAACGGAAATTATCAGCAACCGTGTTGGTGTGACGCTGCGGCTTGGTTTCATATCGTTCATCGTGGCGGTGGTCATCGCGGTGCCGCTGGGTATCGCTGCGGCGCTGCGGCCTCATGGTTGGATCGACCGCGTTGCGCTGGTCATTGCGGTGTCCGGCCAGGCGATACCGAGTTTCTGGCTTGGACTGATGGCCATCGTCGTCTTTGGCGTCTGGTACGGCTGGGTGCCGATTTCGGGAGCAGAGACCTGGCAGGGCTATATCCTGCCGGTCATTGTTCTAAGCTACTATGCCATTCCCGAACTCATGCGTATCACCAGATCCGGCATGATCGACGTGCTGGCCACCGATTATATCCGCGCGGCCAGAGCCAAGGGCCTGCCGATGCATGTGGTCATCTGGCGCCACGCGGTGCGCAATGCGGTACTGCCGCTGGTGTCGCTGGCGGCGGTGCAATTGGGGCAGCTTTTGTCCGGGTCTATCGTGATTGAAAGCGTCTTCGCGCTGAATGGGCTGGGGCGGCTGGCATGGGAATCCCTGCTGCGCAGCGACCTCCCGGTGGTGCAGGCGATCATTCTGATCCTGTCGCTGCTCTATGTGTTGCTGACCATGCTGGCCGACATTCTGAACGCGGTTCTTGATCCGCGGCTGAGAGGGGCATCCTGACATGACCGATGCAACGGTAGAAACCGCAAGGCCGAGCTTTTGGCGCAAGATGCGCGGAAATACCGGCGTTCTTATCGGCGGCACGCTGCTGGCAATCATCGTCGCAATCGCGATCTTCGCGCCGTTGCTGGCCCCGCATGACCCGTTGGCACAGGACCTGACCCGCCGTTTGTTGCCTCCGTTCTGGCACGACCGATCCGTACCCGAGCATCTGCTGGGCACCGATCATCTGGGGCGCGATTACCTGTCACGGATGATCTACGGTGCGCGGGTCTCTCTAGGCGTTGGGCTGGGGGTGATCCTTGTTTCTGGGGCAATCGGCATCACGCTGGGTCTGCTTGCCGGGTATTTCGGTGGCCGGATCGACATGATCATCAGCTTTGCCATCACCACCCGTCTGTCGCTGCCCATCGTTCTTGTGGCACTGGCGGCGGTGGCTTTGGGCGGAGCATCTTTGACCACGCTGATTACCGTGCTGGGCCTGCTGTTGTGGGACCGCTTTGCCGTCGTCACTCGCGCTGCGGCGCAAAGCCTGCGGCATCAGGAATTCATCATGGGCTTGCGGGCCGTCGGTGCCAGCCGACCGCGCATCCTGTTTCTGGAAATCCTGCCCAACATGCAGGCCACGATCCTCGTCGTTGTCTCGCTTGAGGTGGCGAACGTCATCCTGCTCGAAGCGGCGCTGTCGTTTCTCGGTCTGGGCGTGCGCCCGCCGACGCCATCCTGGGGGCTGATGATTTCCGAAGGGCGAGACAACATTCTGTTTGATCCCTGGCTCATTGCCCTGCCGGGGTCCGCACTCTGTGTGCTGGTGCTGGCGGTGAACCTGTTTGGTGACGGAATGCGCGATATTACGGGGCCTGCAAAGAGATGACCGACATGATGCTGGATATCCGGAACCTCAGGGTCTCGCTGCCCACGGAACGAGGGATGCTGAACGCGGTGCGCGGGGTCGATTTGCAAATCGCACGCGGAGATACGCTGTGTCTGGTTGGCGAGTCCGGGTGCGGTAAGTCACTGACCGCCATGTCGATCATGGGGCTGTTGCCGCGTTATGCCCAGATCACGACAGATACGTTCATGATGACCGGGCACGACTTGTCTGATAAAACGTCAACCAAACTGGATCGGATGCGCGGTCGCGATGTTGCGATGATCTTTCAGGATCCGACCAGCGCGCTGAACCCGACGCTGACCATCGGACGGCAGTTGACCGAAGGCGTCATGCGTTCGGAAGGGTTGAGCCGCAGGGACGCCGATGGGCGGGCCATCGAAATGCTGGAGCGTGTTGGAATTTCCAACCCGGCTGCGCGACTAACGCAATATCCGCACGGCTTTTCCGGCGGCCAACGCCAGCGCATCATGATTGCCTCGGCGCTGATGGGGCGCCCGAAACTGCTTATCGCGGACGAGCCGACAACGGCGCTCGATGTGACTATTCAGGCGCAAATCCTTGAATTGTTGGGCGAGTTGCAAACTGATCTTGGGTTGTCGATCTTGCTGATTACCCATGATTTGGGTGTCGTCGCGGCCATCGCCGACGAAGTTGCTGTCATGTACGCGGGGCGTATCGCTGAACGCGCGCCGGTGGCCGATCTGTTTGCGGCACCATGTCATCCTTATACTCAAGGGCTTCTTGCCGCGATCCCGGTACCGGGTGTGACCCTGCGTGGCAGCGAACTGCCCGCAATTCCGGGCCGCGTGCCCGGACTTATCGGCACGATGCAAGGCTGTGCCTTTCGTGACCGGTGCGCGATCGCCGGACCGGATTGCAGCACCGATCCGGTGCCGCGCTTTGAACCCGGAGCAGGGCGGTTTGTCGAGTGTTTCAAGGCAGCGGAGACCGCAGCATGACCCCCACGATGATCCGTATGAGCAATATCACCAAGACCTATCGCCTGCGTCGCGGCATGTTCGCACCGACCGAGGAACTGGTGGCGGTCAACGACCTGTCGCTAAAGGTGATCGAGGGCGAAACCCTTGGTCTTGTGGGTGAATCTGGTTGCGGCAAAAGCACAGCGGTCAGCATCATGTTGGGGCTGTTGCAGCCTGATGCTGGGGAGGTCGAAATCGCCGGGCAAAAGATTGGCGCGATGCCCGTCGCCGAGCGTGTCCGCCTTGTGCAGCCGGTGTTTCAGAACCCCAATGCCTCGCTCAACCCGGTCAAACGCATCCAGACCTTGATCGGGCAACCCTTGCGCCTGCATGGCGGCGCGAATGAGAAGGCCGAGGTCGCGCGGATGTTCGACCTTGTGGGCCTACCATCACGGCTGGCGGATGCCTATCCCGCTGAGCTGTCCGGTGGACAACGTCAGCGTGTTGCGATTGCCCGCGCGTTGATCCTGAACCCGCGCGTTCTGATCTGTGATGAGCCGACCTCGGCGCTGGATGTGTCGGTGCAGGCGCAGATCATCAACCTGCTGTTGTCGCTGAAGCAAGAGCTGGGTCTGACGATGGTGTTTGTCAGCCACAACCTTGCCGTGGTCGAGCATCTCGCAGACCGGGTTGCGGTCATGTACCTTGGGCAAACGATCGAAGAGGCCAAGACCGATGCCCTGTTTGAACGGGCGCAGCATCCTTACACCCGTGCGCTTTTGGGCGCGACATTGCTGCCGGATCCGAAACTGGGCATGCCTGAACAAAAACTTGGCGCGGCGGCCGCAGATCCGTTTGCGGTGCATGGCGGCTGCTTGTTTGCTCCGCGTTGCCCCGAGGTCCGTGAGAGTTGCACCACGACCCAGCAGGATTTGCGTGAACTGCACGGCGGTCTCGTGCGATGCGAGTATGCGACCTGACTACCGCTAGTGAGCGGGTTCGGCCGTTACGACAGGTTGGCTTGCCTGCGCGGTGGTGACGGCGATGATATGCAGGATATCTTCGGCCGAACAGCCGCGCGACAGGTCGTTTGCGGGCTTGGCCAAACCCTGCAGGATCGGCCCGATTGCCACTGCCCCGCCGATCCGCTGGGCAACCTTGTAGGCGATGTTGCCGGATTCAAGATTTGGAAAGACAAAGACGTTGGCAGCCCCGGCCAGCGCAGAATCGGCAGCCTTGGATTTGGCGACATCAGGCACAAACGCAGCGTCGAACTGAATCTCGCCGTCCACGATCATGTCAGGTGCCATCTCGCGGACCATTTCGGTGGCCGTTACCACCTTGGACACCTTTTCATGGCTGGCGCTGCCTCGGGTCGAGAAAGACAGCATCGCCACTCGTGGTGTTTCGCCGACCAGTTGCAGCAAAGACACCGCCGAAGCACAGGCGATTTCTGCCATCTCGCGAGCGTCCGGATCAATGACCAGCCCGGCGTCGGCAAAGACATGTGCGCCCTTGGTTTCATGGTGCTCCTTGCAGAACAGCATCAGGAAAAAGCTCGAAACCAGCTTTGCATCCGGGGCCGTGCCGATCATCTGGATCGCCGTGCGCACGATTTCCGCTGTGGGCGTCGCCGCCCCGCCGACCGTGCCGTCCGCCAGCCCCATACGTACCAGCAGAGCGGCAAAGACATGCGGGTTCCGGATCGCGGCTGCGGCAGACTCCGCCGTGGCGCCCTTGTGTTTGCGCAGGGCAAGAAACTGTTCTGCCATCTGATCGGCGAGCGGCGTGTCGGAGGGGTCGTGAACCTCGATCCCGTCCAGCGCCTCTCCGCCACCTGCTGCCAGCCTGACCTTGATCTCTGACGCATCACCCACCAGCACGATACGGGCAACCTTTTGTTTGCGCGCCATAATCGCGGCTTCGACCACGCGCGGGTCGGCGCCTTCGCTGAGCGCAATTCTTTGATCTGACTGGGCGGCGTTGGCCAACAGGATTTGCAGAGGCTTCATTGCGGGGCTCCGTGGATTCCGGGAATAAGAGAGAAGATCGGGCCTATCCGGCCAGCCATTTGATGCCGAACAGGATAAATCCGGCGATGAACACGGTTTCGGCCACGATCAGGATGATGGCCTGCCCGCCAACATCAAGAATGGTTTTGAGAGAGGTTTTCATGCCGACCGCAGCAATCGAGATCAGCAGCGCCCAACGGGACAGATCGCTGAGAGCAGACTGCACAATGGCGGGTATCAGCCCAAAGGAGTTGATCGCGGCGAGAAGCAGGAACATCAGCACAAAGAACGGAATCAGCGGCGGACGTTTGCCACCATCGTTGCCCGCGTCGTCCGCAAAGCTGCGGATCACCAGCGAGAACACCAGCACCACGGGCGCCAGCATGGTGACACGGATCAGCTTGACCAACGTCGCGGTTTCGCCGGTCTCCTCAGAGACCGAGAACCCGGCACCGACGACTTGTGCAACATCATGAATGGTGCCGCCCAAGAACACACCGGTCTGCAATTCGTCCAGTTGCAGGGCCTGCGTGATGATGGGATAGGCGATCATCGCCAGCGTACTCAGAACCGTGACGCTGAGCACGGTAAAGATCAGGTTGCGCTCGGAATGTTCGTTCTTGGGCAGAACGGCGGCGATTGCCATGGCGGCGGATGCGCCGCAAATTGCGACCGAACCGCCGGTCAAGAGCGCAAAGCGCCAGCCACGGCCCAGAACCTTGGCGCCGACGATGCCAAACAGGATGGTCAGGATCACCCCGGCCACCACCAGTGTTATCAGTTCGGGCCCCAGACCGATCAGCAGCTCGACGCTGATCCGTGCGCCCAGCAAGGCCACACCGATCCGCAACACCGTGCGAGAGGTCAGCGCGATGCCGGGGACACACCGGCCTTCTTCGGCGAGAAAATGAAACGCGATCCCCAACAACAGCGCCATCAGCATTGCCGGTGCGCCGTAGTGTTCTGACAGGAATTGTGCGGCCACCGCGATGACGACCGAGACCAAGAACCCCGGACCGTTATCTGACAAGAACTGCTGCGTCCGGGCGATCGGCGTTTGGTTCGGGGCGGTCGCTTCAGACATGGCACAGGTCTCCTGGTGCGCTAGAAAAGAGGGGGTAGGGGGCGACACAGGCCGCCCCCTAAGTGGATCAGGCCAGTTGTTGCAGGGCCATGTCCGATTTGTCGATACCGGCCACGGAAACCGGTGTTTTCATGGCGTCACGGCGGAAGGGTTCGCCAAGTTCCTGGTTCAGGACAACTTCGATGAAGGTGGTGACGTTGTCGTTCATCTGCTCTTTGACCGCAGTGTTCAAAACATCTGTCAATTGCTCCATTTTCGTGACCTGAACGCCTTTTAGCCCGCAGCCATCGGCAATCTTGGCGTAATTCACGTCAAGGTTCAGTTCAGTTCCGACAAAGTTGTCGTCATACCACAGGGTCGTGTTGCGCTTTTCCGCGCCCCACTGGTAGTTGCGGAAGATGATCATGGTGATCGGAGGCCAGTCGCCACGACCACAGGCGGTCATCTCGTTCATCGAGATACCAAACGCTCCGTCACCGGCAAAGCCGACAACCGGCACATCCGGGCAGCCGATCTTGGCACCCAAAATCGCGGGCAGACCGTATCCGCAGGGGCCAAAGAGGCCCGGTGCCAGATATTTCCGACCCGCTTCGAACGACGGATAGGCGTTGCCGATGGCACAATTGTTGCCGATGTCGGAGCTGACAATCGCGTCCTTGGGCATCGCCGACATGATCGCGCGCCAGGCTTGGCGGGGTGACATGCGGTCGGGCTGGCGGCTGCGCGCGCGCTCGTTCCAGGTGATGCCTTCGTCGTTGTCGTCCTCGTGATCCATCGAACTGAGTTCTTGTGCCCAACGGGATTTTGTCATGGCGATCAGCTCCTTGCGGTCCTTACGCCCCCTGTCGCCTGCACCGTCGGCCAGCTGTCCTAGAAGTTGCTCGGCAACCCGCTTTGCATCCCCCTGAATCGCCACATCGACTTTCTTGGTCAGGCCGATCCGGTCGGAATTGATGTCGACCTGAATGATCTTGGCGTCCTGCGGCCAATAGTTGATGCCATAGCCGGGCAGGGTCGAGAACGGGTTCAGCCGATTGCCAAGGGCGAGAACAACATCGGCTTTCTGGATCAACTCCATCGCCGCCTTGCTGCCGTTATAGCCCAGCGGACCGACGGCCAGCGGGTGGTTGCCCGGAAAGGCGTCGTTGTGCTGATAGCCGCAGGCAACAGGCGCATCCAGCGCCTCGGCCAGCTTGGCGCTGGCGTCGATTGCACCGGCCAGAATCACGCCGGCACCGTTCAGGATCACGGGGAACTCGGCCTCGGAGAGCAGTTTCCCCGCATCGGCCACGGCCTGCGCCCCACCAGCAGGACGCTCCAGACGGATGATCTGGGGGAGGTCGATGTCGATGACCTGTGTCCAGTAGTCGCGTGGGATGTTGATCTGCGCCGGAGCGGATCCGCGCCATGCCTTTTCGATCACACGGTTCAGAACCTCGGCCATACGGCTGGGGTCGCGGACCTCTTCCTGATAGCAAACCATGTCTTCGAACAGTTTCATCTGCTCGATTTCCTGGAACCCGCCCTGTCCGATGGTCTTGTTGGCCGCCTGCGGCGTCACCAGCAACATCGGAGTGTGGTTCCAGAACGCGGTTTTCACAGGTGTGACAAAGTTGGTGATGCCGGGGCCGTTCTGCGCGATGGCCATGCTCATCTTGCCGCTGGCGCGAGTATAGCCGTCGGCGATCATCCCACCCGAGGTTTCATGCGCACAATCCCAGAACTTGATGCCCGCAGCCGGGAACAAATCGGAAATCGGCATCATGGCGGACCCGATAATGCCAAACGCATTGTCGATCCCGTGCATTTGCAGGACCTTAACAAAGGCCTCTTCGGTCGTCATTTTCATTGGAGTCTCCTCTGGAACGTAGATGGTAATTCGTTGGGTTAAGTAGTGTCAGGCTGGCCGGTTACGATCGGTGATGATCAGGTCGCTGGCCTTTTCGCCGATCATGATCGCAGGGGCGTTGGTGTTGCCCGAAACGATCTCGGGCATGATCGAGCAATCCGCCACGCGTAGGCCGCGAATGCCGTGAACGCGCAGATTTTCATCGACTACCGCAACCTTGCCCTGGCCCATCTTGCAGGTGCCGGTCGGGTGATAGATCGAGGCTGTGTTGTTGCGCGCCCAGTCCAGCGTGGCGTCATAGTCGTTGATGTCGAGATCCGCATGAGGGCGGAACTCTTCTGAAATCTTGCTGTCCAACGGCGCATGGCGCGCGATCTTGCGGGCGATGTTGACCCCGGCCACGATGGTCCGACAGTCGGTCTCCGTGGATAGATAGTTGGGGATGATCTTGGGATAGGCGCGACCATCACTGCTGGTCAGCCGGATTTCACCCCGGCTTTCGGGGCGCAGTTGGCAGACCGACATGGTAAAGGCCGAGAATTTGTCGGCACCTTTGCCGGGATTTTCCGCCGACAGAGGCTGCACATGGAACTGGATGTCTGGGGTTTCCAGTTCTTCGCGGGTTTTAAGGAACCCTGTCGCGAGGCTGGCGGCCATCGTCATCGGGCCGGACCGAAAGAGCATGTATTTCAACCCGATACGGGCCTGACCCAACAGGGTGCTGACCTCGTCATTCAAGGTCGGTTCGTTGCACTTATAGACCAGCCGGGCCTGCAGATGGTCCTGCATGCCTTTGCCGACACCATGCAAGTCCTGCTCGACCGGGATACCGTGTTTGGCCAGTTGGTCAGCCTCGCCGATACCGGACAGCATCAGCAACTGCGGCGAATTGATCGCGCCACCAGACAAGATGATTTCGCGGTTGGCCGTGACGGTCTGCGCCGAGCCGCTGCGGTCCGTATAGGTGACAGCAGTGGCGCGTTTGTCTTTGATCACAATCTTTTCGGCCTGCGCATGGGTGATGATTTGCAGGTTTTCGCGGGACCGGACCGGGTTCAGATAGGCAACCGCTGCGCTGCACCGTCGGCCTTTTTTCGACGTTAGCTGGAAAAACCCGACACCTTCCTGATCGGCCCCGTTGTAGTCGGGGTTGAACTTGTACCCGGCCGCCTGCGCGGCTGCGACCCAGGCGTCGGTGATCGGGCGTTGGATGCGCATATTGGACACTGACAACGGGCCCTGATCGCCGTGAAACTCATCAGCACCGCGTTCGTTGTTTTCGGCCCGCTTGAACAGGGGCAGCACATCATCCCAGCCCCAGCCGGTATTGCCCATCTGCCGCCAGCGGTCATAATCCTGCGCCTGTCCGCGCACATAAAGCAGCCCGTTCAGCGAAGATGACCCGCCCAGAACCTTGCCGCGGGGCCATTCGATGGAACGCCCGTTCAGTCCGGGATCGGGCTCGGTCTTGTAACACCAGTCGACTTTCGGATTGTGGATTGTCTTGAAATATCCGACCGGGATATGGATCCAGGGATTCCAGTCACGACCGCCTGCTTCAAGCAACACAACCTTGACGGAGGGGTCGGCGCTCAGGCGATTCGCCAGCACACATCCGGCCGAGCCAGCGCCCACGACCACATAGTCTGCTTCGATATTTCCCATCGCATCCTCCTCGTGAGCGAGCGCCTTGAACGGCGAATCTTTTACCTTGCGTAACTTTCAATACGTAACTATTAATGAGACCGCAAGTATCAATAATCGAAACATCACTTAGGGAGGAACCACATGGGTGTTGGAGATAAACTGAGCCGGATCAACAGGCGTGATCTGTTCAAGCTGGCGGGCCAATACGGTATGAGTTCGACACTGCTGGCGGCCGGAACCTTTGGCGGCGCGATGAGTGTCGGCAGCTTGGCGCGCGCCGCAGAATCAACTTATGAGCGTCGTTTTTCCAAGCCGGCCAAGCACACGCTCAAGTTCGGCGCATCCGGATTCAATGCCCGTAACCTATTGATAGAACGTATGGGAGCGCTGGAATTTGCCCGTGATCTGGAATCGCGTACCGATGGCGAAATCCGCATCGAGTTTATTGGCGACAACCAGATTTGCGGGCAGACCAGCTGTGTTGAAAAGACCCAGTTGGGCATTGTCGATATCTATGCGGCGTCGACCCAGAACTCGGCAGGGGCGGCGCCATATCTGAACGTTCTCGACTATGCCTACATGTTCCCGACTCGGGCATCGCAGTATCATTTCCTGTACAGCCCCGAATCACAGCGCATCCTGCGCGATCCGCTGGAAGAACGGCATGGTTTGAAGTTCCTGTTCTCGCATTGCGAGCTGCGCGGCCTGCAAATGGGTCTGAAGTGGGAAAAGGAACCGACGGTGACCAAGCTTGAACAATTGTTTGGCACCAAGAACCGTGTGACCGGCACGCAATTGGGCCGGATCGCCATGCAGGCGCTCAACCTGAACCCGGTGCCGGTGGCCTGGGAAGAAACGCTGGACGGTCTGCGTCAGGGTCTGATTGATGGTGCAGAGACATGGGCCTCGGCGGTGGCCTATGCCGGTATGACCCCGGTTGTGTCGCAATCCGTAGACCTGAAGTTTTTCTGCGGCACCGAGCACACATCGATGTCGACCAAGGTATTCAACAGCCTGGATGAACACCTTCAGGATGCGGTCATGGAATCCGCCTATTGGGCTCAGGTCCACGTGCAGGGCGCGAACGAAGCGGCGCTGGTCAACACGGTTGGATTCTCGGACCCACAGTTGCCGGACACGATGTTTGTGCAGGACAATGTGCGCTGTGCCTTCCTGCCGGACAGCGAAATCAAGATGGCCGAGGAAATGTGCTCGCCCGAGTTCCAGCCGCAATTGTGGGAACAGTGGCGCGAGCGTCTTAACAACTGGGCTGGTGGCATCGATACCTATCAGGAAATCTACGATATCGCGCGCGAGATTCCGGCCGACACACGGGCCGAGAATGTCGAACCGCGGCGCTGGTGGAAAGGCTGACACGCAGCCAATTCGCGACAGGTCTGGCCCCGGTTTCGGGGGCAGCCGACTTTTTTCAAGCACATTGACCAGAGGGTCCGCGCAAGCGGGGGGCGGTCATTTCACGGAGGAGACGACCATGTCGCTATGGTCAGATGTCATGGGAATCCTGTCTGCCCTAGGCAGCGGAGATTCCTGGACAATCAGCAAAGCACTATCAACACAGGGCGTCTGGGTCGTTGGCACCCTTGCGACTCTGATCGGCGGCCTGATCGTAACGGCGCTGTACAACCGGTTTCCATTGATTGATCGCCACTTTGAGCGCAGCGTGATGGTCTATACCTACCTCGCAATCGCGATCATCATCTTTGTCGAGGTGATCCGCCGCTTTGTGTTTTCAGTTCAGGCACCGTGGTCGACAACCTTTCCACCGGTCCTGTTCCTCGTCATGACGTGGTTTGGTTGTTCCTATAACATCCGCCTGCGGACGCACCTGGCCTTTGCCGAATTTCGTACCTCGATGTCGCGCGGATTGCAGATGGCCTGTCTGACGTTGGACATGGTTCTCTGGTTCGGATTCTGCGTCATTGTCGTGGTCACAGCGACGCGGGTCGCGGCCAACTCGGCCTCGAATTTCCAGATTTTGGCGGGCACCGACAACTTTATGCAGTGGTGGTACCTGATCACCGTTCCGATCGCCTTTGTCCTCATGGCTGGTCGTGTGCTTGAAAACTGGTTCGAGGATCTCTCCAACTTTCGCAGCGGCGAGCAGTTGATCAAACCCACAATGATCGGAGCGGATTAATCATGGCCGATAGCACCATCATCACATTCATTTCGCTGGGCGTCACCTTTCTGTTCATGCTGGGTGTGCCTGTATTCCTGATCATTGCCTATTGGGTGGTTGGCACCACCTTTGTGCTGGGTCAGACGCTCGACAATGTGGGCGCTGCCCTGTCAGACGTGTTCACCGACGGCTTTGCGCTGTTGGCCATGCCGCTGTTCATCCTGACCGGTGACCTGATCAACAAATCCGGCATCGCCAAACGCCTGTCCGATTTTGCCTATTCCTGTCTTGGGTGGCTGCGCGGCGGGCTTGCGATGGCCTCAATCGGTGCTTGCGGGTTGTTTGCGGCGATCTCGGGGTCAAACTCGGCAACGACCGCAACCATCGGGTCAATGTTGCACCCGGAAATGGTCAAGGGCGGCTATGACGAGCGGTTCTCGGCTGCGACGGCGGCGGCGGGTGGTACCGTGGGGATCATCATCCCGCCATCGATCATCTTTATCGTCTACGGCTACCTGATGAACCTGTCGATTTCGGACCTGTTCATCGCGGGCATCGTGCCCGGCGCGTTGATGGTGTTCGCGATGCAGTTCGCCTGCTGGATCCTGTGCCGTCTGAACGGCTGGGGGCACATCATTCCGCTGAACCTTAACCGCATTCTCAAAACGGGATTTGGCGCGTGGCTGGGTTTCTTTGCCATCGGCCTTGTGCTGTGGGGCATTTATACCGGAAAATTCTCGCCCACCGAAGCGGCGGGTGTGACCGTCGGGTTTTGTCTGATCGTCGGCGTGATTTGTTATCCGCTTAACAAGATGATGAAGAATGACGAGAATACGCCGGTCAATGAAAAGACCTATGCCGATATGCTCGTCGTAGGAGGGTTCAAATTCACCGAGATCCCATCGGTTGTTGTCCGCTCTGCCCAGATCACCGGCATTCTTGCGCCGCTGATCGGTGTATCGGTGGTGATGCAGCAGAACCTGTCGCTGTTAGGCGCACAGCAGGTGATCGGTGATTTCGTCACCGGGATGGGCGGTTATTATGCGGTTCTTCTGACCAGCATGGCGATCGTGTTCGTGTCGGGTATGATTCTTGAATCCTTGCCTGTCACCATCATCCTTGCCCCCATTCTGGCGCCGATTGCCGCGTCGGTTGGTATCAATCCAGTGCATTTTTCGGTGATCTTCCTCGTGGGTGCATCGATTGGGTTCATTACGCCGCCATACGGATTGAACCTCTATGTCGCATCTGGTGTGACCGGTGTTCCATACTTCCGATTGCTGAAATACACTGTACCCTATCTGGTGGCGCTGATCGGAACATGGTTCCTCGTGGCGATGGTACCGCAATTGGCGCTGATGCTGGTGCCGCAACTATAGAGACTGTAAATGGCCGAAACCGGAGACACCGCTGAGCAAGGTAACATTCCGACCAATCTTCGGCTGTTGATGGTTCTCGAAGAAATGGCCTCGGCAGGGGTTCCCGTAACCCCGACCGAGGTCAACCAGACTCTGGGCCTGCCCAAACCCACGATACACCGCTTGTTTGCCACGCTGGAAACCGAAGGATTCATTCAGCGAGACATTGACGGGCGTGGCTATTCACCGGGCCAGCGCATGCGCAAGCTGTCGACGGGTATCCTGTCATCACTGCGCATCCGGACCGCACGTGTGGCGATCCTGACCCGTCTGGGTGAACAGATCGGCGAAACCTGCAACGTCGCGCTGCCCGAACGGGATGGCATGATCTATATTGACCGTGTCGAAACCAAATGGCCGCTGAGGATTCAGTTGCCGATTGGGACGCGGGTTCCGTTCTATTGCACCGCCAGCGGCAAGCTGTACCTCAACTCTCTCACGCCACAGCATCTTGAACGCTATGCCCATGCGACCAAGTTCGAACAGTTCACGGACCGGACCCTCACCACGCCGGAGCGGCTGACCGAAGAAATCGAACGCGTGCGCGAACTGGGATATTCGATCGATGATGAAGAGTTCATGGAAGGTATGATCGCCATCGGTGTGCCGATTGCCGAGGCCAATGGGCGGCTGGTGTCGACACTTTCGTTTCACGCGCCGGTGCAGCGTCTTTCGATGAAAGACGCGCACAAACATCTGGACGCGCTCAAAGAGGCTGCACGTCACCTGTCGTCACTGCTGACTGACTGACACTGTTCTGAAGTTGGTTGGGTGTCTTTGCCCTATCAGAGTGAGCGCATCCTCTGCTTCATGCGGATCGGTTACTATGCGCTAAGTTTTTGTGAGCCGTTGGAGGGCCGGTTGGCGAAGTTCGTTGGATGTGTCCTGAGCTCTACGGATCAGGCGGCGCTTGCCACATTCGCACGCAGAGCGAATGCCGAACAGGATCAGCCCTTGCCATGAATCCTGCACACTGATGCTTTACCACCGCTGCACCGGAACAATCGCGGGCTCAGATTTTCTGCAGATAGGCCCAGGAAACATATCCCTTGACCCCGCGCGATTGTTTTAGCGAGACCTTGCACCATCGCGTGCTTCCGGTCTGATCGCAGCTGTGCAGGCGAACGACCGTACCGTTCGGAAGGCCCAGCAGGATCTTGTACCCGGTTCCCGGCCCGGCGCGCATTTTCAGCATGTCGTCGTCCTCAACGCCGATGACTTCATGCAATCCGGTTTCTCCGGCGTCTGCCTGCATGGCGATCGATCCCAGAACGGTTGCCGCTAGCGCGGCAATGACGGCTCTGCGCATCTTTCTCTCCTGTTGTTCTGCCTCGGGCGCAGTCTAGGCGTTTGCTCCTGTGGCATTCAACAGGATTGGCACTTCAAACACTGTTCTTGGCTGTTTCAATGCCCGGCGACAAAGTGATCCGGCCCCACTTGTTCCATTGTGCGCAGGGGCGGGGTCCAGTCCAGCGGTCGCACTGGGCTTTTGAGTTCGTCAGTGATCAGGGTGCGCCGACGGCCCCTGATTGACGGATCCGGTACAGGCACCGCTTCGATCAGCTTGCGCGTATAGGGGTGGCGCGGGTTGGCCAGCACTTCGGCGCGGGGACCGATCTCGACGATCTCGCCCAACAGCATGACCGCGATCCGGTGGCTGATCCGTTCAACCACGGCAATGTCGTGGCTGATGAACAGATACCCGACGCCCAGTTTCTGTTGCAGCTCCAGCATCAGGTTCACCACCTGTGCCTTGATCGTCGCATCCAGCGCCGAAACTGACTCGTCCGCCACAATCAGGCGGGGGTTCAACGCCAATCCGCGCGCGATACAAATCCGTTGCCGTTGGCCGCCGGAAAATTCATGCGGAAACCGCAGCGCGTGTTCGGGGGGCAGGCCCACGAGGTCCAGCAATTCGGCCACCCGCGCCTCGATCTCGGCCCCCTGTGCCAACCCGTGAACCCGCAGCGGTTCGGCGATGGCAGCGCCGACCGATTTGCGCGGGTTCAACGAGCCATAAGGGTCCTGAAAGATCATTTGCATCCTCTGCCGGACCTGACGCATCTCTTCTGGGCTGGCCTGCATCAGGGACTGCCCCTCGAAATGGATTTCGCCAGCCGCCGGTTCGACCAACCGCAGGATCGAGCGACCGGTTGTCGACTTGCCACAGCCGGATTCCCCGACCAGCGCCAGCGTTTCACCGGCGCGGACGTTGAAAGACACATCTTCGACCGCATGGACGTTGCCATTGACCCGGCCCAGCAGCCCGCCGCGCATCGGGAACCGTGTTGTCAGCCCTTTGACGTCCAGAATGACGTCGCCGCGGGTGTCCGGTTCGTTCGCAGGCTCCGCTCCCGCGCCAGTCAGGTCCATCTTGGGAAACCGCCGTGGCGTAGCGCTGTCGCCCAGACTGCCAAGGCGCGGCACCGCCCCGAGCAGCATCTTGGAGTAACCTTGTTTAGGCGCCGCAAACAGCTCGGCGGCCGGGGCCTCCTCGACCTTGTCTCCCTTGAGCATCACCACCACCCGGTCGGCGATTTCGGCCACCACGCCCATGTCATGGGTGATGAACATCACGGCGGTTCCGGTCTCAGCCTGCAGGTCGCGAATCAGTTCTAGGATCTGGGCCTGGATCGTCACGTCCAGCGCCGTTGTGGGCTCGTCTGCGATGAGCAGCTTGGGCTGGCAGGCCAGTGCCATGGCAATCATCGCCCGCTGGCGCATGCCGCCTGAAAAGCTGTGTGGATGTTCGTTGGCGCGGCGTTTGGCGTCAGGAATGCGCACCAGATCGAACAGGCGCAGGGTTTCGGCATTGGCCTGTGCCATGCTCATCTCGCGATGTTCGCGCAGCACTTCGGCGATTTGAAAGCCTACCTTCAACACCGGGTTCAGGCTGGTCATCGGTTCCTGAAAGATCATTCCGATGTCATTGCCGCGCACCTTGCGCATGGCCGCGTCGTCCAGTTGCAACAGGTCCGTGCCATCCAGCCGGATCGCGCCTTGGATGCGCCCCATGTCTTTCTGGATCAGTTGCATGATCGATAGTGCGGTGACCGATTTTCCGGAGCCGGATTCACCAACCACCGCAACCGTCTCGCGGCGGTCAATGTCGAAACTGATATCGCGGATCACCGGCAGCCATGCGCCATCAACCCGGAACGAAGTGGTCAGCCCGTCGACTGACAGCAGTGGCACGCTCATCCTTCACCCCGCAGTCTTGGGTCCAGCGCATCGCGCAGCCCGTCGCCCAAAAGGTTTAGGGCGAAAACAACGATCAGGATCACGATCGACGGGAACAGCGCCAGCCAGAAACTGTCGAGGATGTTTTCGAACCCCTCGCGGATCATGCCGCCCCATGTCGCGGTGGGTGGACTGACCCCCAGCCCGACAAAGGCCAGCGAAGCTTCGACTCGGATCGCGGTCGCAAGCCAAAGCGAACCCATGACCAAAATTTCGGGTGCGATATTTGGCAAAATATGACCAAACATCAAGCGACTATCGGAATAACCTAATGCGCGTCCGGCCTCGATGAATTCGCGGTTCTTGACCGCAATCGTTGGCGCTCGGGCGATGCGGGCAAAAGGCGGGATCGAGGTTAGTGCGATGGCAATCACCAGATTGGCCACCGATGGCCCCAGCATGGCGACAACGATCAGACCCAGGATCAGCGAGGGAAAGGCCAGCAACACATCCATGGTTTGCATGATGATGATATCGGTGCGCCCGCCAATATACCCGGCAACCAGCCCGATCACCGATCCGATCACAAGTGCCGCACCAATTGCCAGAATGCCGATGGTCAACGAGATCCGCGCACCCCACATGATCCGCGAGAGGGTATCGCGCCCATAATAATCGGTGCCGAACCAATGTTCCGCCGAGGGTGGTTTCAGCCGGTTCAACACGTTCTGGTCCAGCGGGTCAAAGGGCGCGATCCATGGGGCAAGCAGCGCAATCAGCGCCACCAGCAGGAACAGGCCCAGCCCGACCCACGAGGTCTTGTTGGTGTTAAAGGCGCGCAGCATTCCGTCGCCCGCAACGGCCAGAGATCGGCGCAGATAGGCACCGCGCGACAGGGTCGGAGGAGAATTTGGATGTGCCATCAGTATTTGATCCTCGGGTCAATCAGCCCATAGGTGAGATCGGTCAGCAGGTTCACCAGAACCACGATCAGCGTGTAGATCACCATCATGCCCTGCAGCATGGTATAGTCGCGTTGGTTCAGCGCCCCGATGATCAGTTTGCCCAGCCCGGGGCGGTTGAAGACGATTTCGGTCAAGACTGAGTTGCCGATCAGGATACCTAGATACAGGCCCACAACAGTAACAACCGGGATCATCGCGTTGCGCATGCAGTGGCGACGGATGATGACCGCAAAGGCCAGCCCCTTGGCGTGGGCGGTGCGCACATAATCCTGGTTCAGAACCTCAAGCATCGCCGAGCGGGTCACTCGGGTGATATAAGCCGCCATGATCAGTCCCAGATTGATCGCCGGCAGCGCCAGGTTCTGCAACCGCGCGCCGAGCGTGTCGCCCTGACCTGAACTGATCACCGGGAACCAGCGTAAATGAATGGCAAAGACCAAAAGCAGCAGCACCGCCGATACGAAGGCCGGAAACGACAGTCCCAGCAGGGACGCCATCCGCGTCACGTAATCCGGCAGCTTGTTGCGTTTAACCGCCGACCAGACGCCGAGCGGGATGCCCACTACCGCGCCCAGAACCAGCGAGGCCAGCGTCAGTTCAAGTGTCGCGGGCAGCACCTTGCCAATTTCTTGGATCACCGGTCGCCCGGATACCAGCGAGACGCCCCAGTCGCCAACCATGACGCCGCGCAAGAAATCGAAATATTGCAGGATCAATGGCTGATCCAGCCCCAGCCGCTGGCGCAGTGCAATCAGCGCCTCTTGGCTGGCCTGATCGCCGAGGATCGCCATGGCCGGGTCACCCGGCAGGATGCGTACGATGAAGAACACGATGGTCAGCACCGCAAACAGCGTGATCACGGCAAAGCCGAGCCGTTTGAGAACAAATGCAGTCATGTCACCCGCCTTGTTGGCACCGGGCCATGTGGTCCGATGCCTGTTACGGTTTCGGTCAGTCTTTGAAGAACGCTTCTTCGGTGACCGGCGGGCTCAGGTTCAGCGAACCGACAACTTCGGTGCCGAGATCAAGATTGTCGTTCCACGCCCAGAGTTGCAGGCTCTGAACCACAGGTACGGCACAGACTTCTTCCATGATCTTTGCCTGTGCGCTGGCCCACATCTCGGCCTGCTTGGCCGGATCGGTGGCGACGCGTGCACCCGAGATATCATCGTCCGCCACCGCGCAATGCGAGAAGTTGGCAACCGCCGTCGGCGTGTTCACCGTCGCGTCAGAGTGGAAGAACTGCGACAGATACACGTCAGCAACCGGGAAGCGTGCGGCGGCGTAATGCACGACCTGGCTCATGTCCTTGCGGATCTGTTCATGGAACGTCGCATGTTCGACGGTTTCGATTTCCATGTTGATGCCAGCATCGCGCAGCATCGATTGCACGGCTTCCATAGTTGACAGCATTCCGGGCAGGGTGGTGTGGATCGCCTTGATCGTGACCCCGTCGGGATACCCGGCTTCGGTCAAAAGCTCTTTGGCCTTGTCGATCGAGTATTCATAGGTCGGCACCTGATCCGTGTAGCCCATGTTGCCTTCGGGCACTGGCGAGATCGCTGACAGCGTGACATCCGGCCCCTTGAACTGAACCATCGCGTCGCGGTTGACGGCGTGGGCAAATGCCTTGCGCACCCGCACATCATCCAGCGGCGGCATGGTCATGTTCAGATGAAGTACCGACATCTCGCCGGGCTTCATCACCGTGACCTTGGTGTTAGGCAGCTTGCTGATCCGCTCGGACCATGTCTGCTCTTGCTTGCCGTAAATCATGTCGATTTCGCCGGACTGGAACGCCAGATCGCGCGAGGCATCTGACGGGATATAGCGATAGAAGATTTCCTTGATCTTGGGTTCACCCCGGAAATATTCGGGGTTGGCAACCAGCTTGACGTATTGCTGCGGCTGGTATTCGTCGAACATGAACGGGCCAGTGCCGATCGGGGTGCGCTGATATTCTTCACCTAACGCCTCGACCGCATCCTGACAGACGATATTGCCACCGTGATAGGGCACTAACATGCCCAACAGGCTTGGCACCGGGTTCTTCAGCTTGATCGTTACTTCATAGTCGCCGGTCGCTTCAACGCTGTCAAAGGCGGCGAAATCCTTGGCAAAGGACGACTGTTCAGGGTTGGCCGAACGGCTCAGTGAATAGACCACGTCCGCCGCGTCGATCCCACCGTAGTCGCCATGGCAGTCGACATCCTGGCGCAGCGTGAAGACCCATGTCAGACCGTCCTCGGACGAGGTCCAGCTTTCGGCGATATCGGGCTCGATGAATTCCGGACTCGATTGACCCGGTTTGATCCGCACCAACCCGTTGAACATCCAGTGCAACAAGCCCTTGTCGGGGGTCGACGTCGCCACGTGCGGGTCCAGCTTCCCGGCATCGGCGCTGCCCATGCCAACATTCAATGTGGTGCCGGCGGCAAAGGCACCGCTGGCCGAGACCATTCCGGCACAGGCCAGTCCTATCAATCTATTCATGAGTATGTCCTTTCTGTTGGGTCGTTTCTTGTTTCTTGTTCGTAATGGTTAGAGCGTATCCTCCAGTCGGCAATTTACCAGCATTTCCGCCATGGCGGCGGTATTCGGCAAGGCAATCGCGGTTGCCGCGAGTTCGGCGAGATCCAGAGGATCAATCATTTCAGCTTGGCTGACCTTGGTGACGTCAGCCGTCAAATCCGTCGCAACAAAGCTGGGGCAGATGGCGGTGGCCCGGACGCCATGGTCCCAGCCGATGCGTCGTGTGCCATGGGTCAACGCCAGAACGGCGTGTTTGGTCATGTTGTAAGCAATATTCTCGTTGCGCACACGTTTGCCTGACAGAGAGGCCACGTTGATGATGCGCCCGGACCCTGCAGCCTTGAGATGGGGCAGGCATATACGGGAGAGAAACAGCGGCCCCTTGACGTTGATCGTCCACAGAGCGTCCAGATCGGCTTCGTCGCCTGCTTCGATCGAAAACGTGTTGCTGGTCCCGGCATTGTTGACGAGCGCATCCAGTTGCCCGAATTTATCAAGCGTCGCGGCGAGCCAGGCCTCGTGACTGGCGCGATCGCCTGCCTCGTATCTTGCGCAAAGCAAGCGGGGTCCGGCGAGATCGCGCAGGGCCTCTTGGGTCGTGGAAAGATCTCGCGCTCCGACGCTGACGGCATAGCCCTTGGAATGCAGGACCTGTGCAATGGCCAGACCGATGCCCCGGTTGCCGCCGGATATCATGACCACGCGGTCGGTTGGGTCGATCATGGTGAATTCCCTTTCATCCGTGCAATGTAAGTGGTGCTGATGCGGTGGATTTTGCAAACCGCTCGAACCCGAACGCGTCCAGCGACAGGCTCGGAGCCCGGTCCAGCGCAAGGTCAGCAGCCAGAGGGCCGGTGACAGGCCCGATCCCGAACCCGTGCCCGGAGAATCCTGCCGCAACAATGAAGTTCTGCACGCCGGGCAGGCGGTCGATCACCGGCAACCCGTCTGGCGTCAGGTCTAATGCCCCGGCCCAGATGCTATCTATTTCTGCTTCTCCGAAGGCGGGCAGCACCGTGCTGACGGTTGCAATCGTTTCCATTACGCGCTGCGCGACGGGTCGTATGACAGGTCGTCCGTCGCGTTCGCATACGGCGCCCGAACAGTCATCGGCTCCGCTGGTAACGCGGAAACGTCCCGATACCTCTTGTCGTGCCGCCATGTCCGCATTGGCGACGCCCAACACCGGGGCCAGCACCGGTTCGCAGGGGGCCGAGCGCAGGACGGTCACGACCGGGCGCCTCAACGGTATCGTCCAGCCGAGTGGATCGAGTAGAGTATTGACCTCGGTTCCTGTCGCGACGATGACCGCACCGGGCGAGAGGTGACGCTTGTTGGTTACGACGCGCGAAACCCGCCCGCCTTCGACGGTGATGTCTTGAACGGCCTCGCCCATGGCACGTCGCACACCCAGTTTGGATGTCATGTCCAAATAGGCATTAACCGTTGCAACCGGGTCGGCCTGTCCGTCGCTGGCACACCATGATGCCGCCATGACCGCGTCAGACAGGCCGGGGGCAATTGCGCGGATATCTGCGATGTCGGACAATAGTTTCAGAGGCAGACCGGCGGTGCTTTGATCACTGACAAGTGCGCGTATGATCTCGACCTCTGCCGGGGTGCGCGCAAGACGCAGGTTGCCGGTTTGCCGATAGCCGGTCTTTGCCTCAAGCCGTTCGTCCAGTTCACGCCACAGCGCGACGGCGGCCTGCGCCAGCGGCAACTCTGCCGGATCGCGCCCGGATTGGCGCACACCTGCCAGTGTCCAGCCCGAGGCCATCGCGGCAGGGCCGTAGCGGTCGATAACCTCTACCGACACACCGGCCTCGGCCAAGGCAAGGGCTGCGGTCGTTCCGGTTATGCCTGCACCAATGACGAGGACATCGGGATTGCTCATGCTGCGGCCTCTCGGTTGAACCGTGCAGGTGAAAAGGCCGCCGGGTCTACGATGGGTGTTTCGCCAGTGACGATCTGAGCCGCCAGCAGTCCCACGCCCGGGCCAATGCCAAACCCGTGGCCTGACAGTCCCGTAACGACTGTCAGCCCGTCATGCCCGGCAACCGGTCCAATGGCTGGGATTTCATCCGGCACCACGTCGATCATCCCCGCCCAGCTTTCGACCGGGGCCACCCCCGACAATTGGGGAAACAACTCTCGCGCATGTTTCATGACATCCTCAAGCAGGGTCTTGTCCGGGGTCGGATCAAATACCCGAACACGCTCAAACGGGCTGATGTCATCCGCACCCCATCGCGTCGTGCCGAGGGGGCCGAAAAATTGCCGTCCCGCACGAATCTTCATGATCTGCCAGCGCTCGCGCAGCATTGGCAGGTAATCGGAAAAATACCGGAATGCGGCAGGGATCAGTTGAAATTCTGCCGCGCCGCTGCGGGCCACGGTAAAACCTCCGTCCTTGCGGGGCCGGATCGACACACGTTCCGACCCGATGGCCCCTGAGCAGGGCACGGTGGCCGGGGCGGTCCGCAAGACAGAGGACTTGATCGCGAGCTGGGGAAAGGACACGCCGAAATTTTCCAGAAACCCGCGTGACCAGACGCCACCGGCCAGCACGACATTCGTGCTAGCAATGCGGCCTCGTTCCGTTATGACCCCGCTGACCCGCCCGGCAGAGTGCTCGATGGTGCGAACGGCGCAGTTTTCAACAATGCGAACGCCTTGTGCCTCGGCATGGCGCGCTAGCGCAGGAACCGCGAGGGCAGGCTCTGCCACTGCGTCCGACGCCGTGTGCAGCGCACCCATAAATTGCTGATCGTTCCGGCCCAGAAACCTGTCGGTTTCATTCTCGGTCAACAGCGCTGAATCCAGCCCGAAATCTGCGTTGCGTTCCAGCCAGTCGACATGCCGCTGCAACTCGGCGGGTGTTCGCGCCAGATAGGTTGCTCCGCATTTGCGATAGCTTATGTCCTCGGCCATTTCGCCGGCCAATTGCTCCCACAGGCGAGCACTTTCGATCATCAGCGGCAGTTCACGATGATCGCGGCCCATCTTGCGGATCCATCCCCAGTTGCGCGAAGATTGTTCGCCCGCGATCCGTCCCTTTTCGCACAACACCACGGATACGCCACGCCGCGCCAGAAACAACGCGGTGGACACGCCCGCCACGCCGCCGCCGATCACAACCACGTCTGCGGTTTTCGGCAAGGGGGCAGGGCTGTCGGTTCCGGATGGTGTCGATGTCACTGGGTTTGCTCCTGTGATGTCATGTTTACATTGACGAAACTGGGCGCGTATAAGTCAAATAGATGTTCGTTTGACCGCTATAACAAAACCTTATGGAGAACATGCTTAGCCAACGCGCCCTCGAAGCCTTCAGAGAAGTCATGCGCTGTGGCACGATCTCTGGTGCCGCAGAAGAAATGCGGGTCTCACAGCCTGCCATCAGCAGACAAATCCGCGACCTTGAGGATCGGTTGGGCCTTAGCCTGTTCACCCGTCATGGCGGTCGCGTCACTGCAACGCCCGAGGCGCATGAGTTCTGGACCGAAGTCGAACGCAATCTGGTCGGTCTGAAACAGATCGAACGCGCCGCCGAACAGATCAAACGCGGCCAGCGGTCGACGATAACGGTGGCCGCCGCGCCGGTGTTTGCACTGACTGCTCTGCCTGAGGCAGTCGCGGTTCTCCACCGTCAGCAACCGCGACTGACTACCAGCTTTCTGTCGATGACGACCTTGCCGGTGGTGCGTCAGGTTGCGCTCGGACAGTGTCAGGTCGGATTTGGCATGCGAACCCACCACAAGTTCGAAACCGACCTGATCTGCGCAGGAGAGCTGCCCTATCGGTTCATTGCCCCGACCGATCATCCGCTGGCGGACAAGCCATCGATCCAAGTCGAGGATCTTGCCGGGCAGGACCTTGTCGGGTTCGAGGACTCGACCCAAACGGGCCGCAATCAGGATCGGCTGTTCGCGGGGATGGCAAACCCGCCGCTGGTGCGTTTTCGCAGTTACCTGTCGCATATCGTTTCGGTGATGGTTCTGCGTGGTCTTGGCGTCGCTTTGGTTGATCCGTTCACTGCGGAAACGCATGAACAGATGGGCGGTCTGTCGCGCCCGTTCCTGTCTGGCGAGCGGTTTGAGTATTCCGTCATCAAATCCATCGGCGCGCGTCTGAGCAGCGAATGCACAGAACTGATCCAGACTTTCGAAGAGCTGGTAGACCGACATCGAACAGAGTGATGCAGACGCACAAGAGGCACGCCAATTTTCAGGTCGTGATTCGATTCAGTTCCATGTGGAACGAACCGGGAAAACACATCACGAGAGCTGCGCATCGAGGGTCGACAAGGCAACCGGAGACGCGAAATGTCACGATAATTCAGACCATCTGGATGCGCCCGAAAAAACGCGGGATGAGGTGATAAACTGGCTGAATCAGGCCCGCGCAGCTTTGGATTCTGTAGCTTCGCTGGGGTGTATCGGCACCGACCGGGATCTCGCCGGGGTAGATTAATACCGCTTTTTCAGCTTTACTCTAGGTCAACAGGGTAAGCCGTGGAGGGCGCGATGTCGGATGATCCGAACCAGCGGGGTATAAACGTTAACTTCGTTTTTGTCGTATCGATG
Organism: Sedimentitalea sp.; assembly: GCF_039973035.1. Classification (NCBI taxonomy): domain Bacteria; kingdom Pseudomonadati; phylum Pseudomonadota; class Alphaproteobacteria; order Rhodobacterales; family Paracoccaceae; genus Sedimentitalea; species Sedimentitalea sp. Next base: position 245,048 of record NZ_JBDWLR010000060.1, on the reverse strand, counting down.
ACCATCTGTGCCGGGATCGGCATCTGGGGTATCGTCGACCCCGACAGCATGACCGGATCGATGTTGGGGTTCGTGAACTACATGCTGACCGGGGTCAGTTGGGCCTGGCTCTTGGTCTGTTCGATGTTCCTGTTCCTGTCGCTTTACCTTGCTTTTGGCCCCTATGGTCATATCCGCCTTGGCGCCGACGACGAAGAACCTGAATTTTCGACGGTGTCGTGGATCGCCATGCTGTTTGCGGGGGGCATGGGCTCTGGCCTGCTGCTCTGGGGGCCTGCAGAGCCGATGTATCACTTCGTATCTCCTCCGGGGATGGAAGGTGAAACCATGGAGGCCGCCCGCCAGGCTCTGGTCATTACCAACCTGCATTGGGGGTTTCATGCCTGGTCGATCTACGCGGTCTGTGCGCTGGTGATCGCCTATTTCACTTTCCGCAAAGGCCAACCTTCGATGATCTCGACGCCGATCAAGGCTGTGTTTGGCGGCGCGCTTGGCGATGGTATGGGTAAGACCGCTGACATCCTTGCTGTGCTGTCGGTGGTCTTCGGGCTGGCCGGATCACTGGCAATGGGTACGCTCGCAGTGCGCTCGGGCACCTTTTATGCCTTTGGCTTTGACGAGACCGTAACCACCTCGATGATCATCCTCGGGGTGCTTTTCGTCTGTTACATGCTGTCGGCCACGACGGGCGTCGACAAGGGCATCAAGATCCTGTCGAACATCAACATGGTGATCGCCATCGCAATCATGCTGATGGTGCTGTTCGCCGGACCGACGCGATTCCTGTTCGAGGTGTTCATCGACTCGGTCGGCAACTATTTCTCGGGCCTCATTACCATGAGCTTCCGCTTGTTCCCGTTCGAGGATCTGGGCGGCTGGTCCGCAGGCTGGACGCTGACCTATCTGATCTGGTGGATCGCGTGGGGGCCATTCATCGGTATTTTCGTGGCCCGCATATCCAGAGGTCGAACGATCCGCGAATTCTGTATGGGCGTCATTTTTGTGCCAACCATCTTCTCGATGCTCTGGTTTGCCGTGTTCGGTGGTGCCGGGTTTTACATCGAGATGTTCGGTGGCGGCGGGCTCAAGGAAATCATCTTTGAGGATGCGACCAAGGCGCTGTTCGCGTTCCTCGAATATTTCCCCGCAGCACAAGTCATGCAGACGCTGGCCGTGGCGCTTATGTTCATCTTTCTCGTTACCTCGGCGGATTCAGGGACCTTTGTGCTGTCGATGATGACCACTGATGGCAATCTCAACCCGCCGATCCTGCAAAAGATGGTCTGGGGCACGCTGATCGCGGCCCTGACAGTCGGCACGCTGGTTTCGGAGTCAGTTGCGGTGGCCAAGGCGATGGCGGTGACCGGTGCGATCCCGTTCACGGCAATCGTGCTGTTGCAACTCGTCGGTTTCTTCCGCGAGATCAAGCACGAGGTCAAACCGCCGAAACCGATCGAAGCACGGGGCGAGGGCGTCGGACGTGGCCGTGCCACGCCGCCGGCGGAATAGGGGAGGGACGACCATGAAACGTTTTCTTGCGATTATCTTTTCTCTGACGTTCCTTCTCACCGCGTGCGATGACGGAACACCTGATCTTAGGATCGGGGCCAAGAACTTCTCGGAAAGCCGAATTCTGGCCGAGATGATCCTGGCCCTGGCCGAAGAACAGGGGGTGCCTACGTCTGGAATCGTCGATTATCCCACAACCCCGTCTATCATGGCGGCGATCAAGGAAGGGTCTGTCGATATCTATCCGGAATACAACGGCACTGGGCTAGTCATGCTGGGCCAGAACCCGATGAGCGATGGTGCCCAGGCGACCGCGCGGGTAAGAGAATTGTATGGTCCGCTGGGGCTGACATGGTTGGACGGGTTCGGGTTTGCCAACAACTATGGCATCGCGATGCGCGCGGACCTCGCAAGTGAGCTTGGCGTTAAGTCGATCTCTGATCTCGTTCCCTCTGCCGCAAACCTGTCCATCGCGGTCGATGACGATTTCACAATCCGTCCTCTGGACGGGCTTGAGCCCATGACCCAACGCTATGGCATGAATTTCGGCAACGTCGATGTCGTGCCGTTGGATAATCGCGAGCAAGTCTATGATAAGCTTTTGAACGGCGACGTGGAACTCGCCGAGGTCTATACCACCGACGGTCAGATCGCCGAGTATGGTCTGGTTCTGCTTGAGGACGATCTGAACTTCTTCCCGATCTATGACGCATTGCCGATTGCCCGGGCCGAGGTTCTGTCTCGCTATCCTCAGCTTGCTCCGGCTGTTTCGGCACTCGCCGGCAAAATTACACCGGATATGATCCAATCGCTGAACGGGCGTGTCGATCTGGAAGGGCGCTCCCCCCGTGCGGTGGCGCGCGATGCACTGGCACGGATGGAACTGATAGATGGCGGTGCAGTGCAAGCGCAGGATCCGCTGGTGATCGCGACCGAGGCCAACTTTGCCGACAGTCCGCAAGGGGCGCTGGTTCTGCGTGCGGTGCAAAAGGCTTTTACCGGTCGTGACGCACAATATCAGGACAACGACAATCCACTGGCAACAGTTGGTGACGGCGATGCACGTCTGGCGCTGGTCGGTGCCGAAGCGTTCTATGATCTGTCCAACCCCGCCCCGTCGCGCACGTCTGACTATGAGGCAGTGGCCGCTGTGGGGCAGAGTGTCCTGCATCTGATCGGTCAGCGTGACGCGGTGTCGTCGCTTGACGAGATCACGACAATCGCTGTTGGTGGCGAAGGAAGTTCGTCTGCACGGATTGCCGCGCTGGTGATTGATGGTCTGGGCCTGTCGGCAGAGGCGGTTCCGGTCGAGGGCGGCACCGCCGAAGTGCTTGCGGCGGTCACGGACGGCACGGCAGATGCCGCGTTGATTATGACTGTCGATGGTGACCCAGCTGTTGCGGCAGCAATGTCTGATCGCAGCAAGCGGCTGTTCTCGCTGGAAGGCTGGAGCGACGGTGCCAACCTTGTGCGCTATCCGTTCCTGCGCGAAGCCCGGATTGCGGCGAACACCTATACCGGCCAGCTAACACCGGTCGAGACGCTGAGAACGCAGCTTGTGCTTGCCGGTCCTGCACCCCAAAAGGGTGATGTCGTTGGCGATCAGGGTCCAGCCGCAGTGGTGGTCGAACTAAAACCAATCACGGCCTCTGCGGTGAAATCGCTCAACGCGTCGATTCCGGGTAATCTGGCGGTCGATCCGGCCTTGCCGCTTGCCGCTTCGCTTGCACCGGAACTGCCGCAACCCCCGGCTGCGCTCAACCCGTCCCCGGGCACGTCAATCCTGAGCCTGGTCCTCGTCGGGTTCTTTATCTGGTTGGGCTGGCTGTTAGTCCGGCCGGAATATCGCTGAGGAGAAGCAAACATGCCAAACAGGATTCTGGTTCCGATTGATCTGAGATCCCCTGAAAACACCAAGGCCGTGCTTGCGGGCGCGGTCAAGCAGTGGAACACCATGAAGGACCCCGAACTCATCTTGATGACGGTGGTACCCGAAATGCTGGCCGGTCTTGACTGGCGCTATGCGATCCGCGGCGAAACCGGTGGCTCGGAAGAGTGGGATATCAAGAAGGCGCTGCAGGCGACGGTGGCGCATCTGAACGATGTGGCCAGCGAGCAGATCCCAGATGGCGTCACCTTCAAGACCCTTGCCCGGCACGGCAGCGTTTATGAGGAAGTGCTGGAGGTGGCAAAGGAGTTGGATGTCGATCAGATCGTCCTTGGCGCGCATCGACCGCGTTCCACCGATTTCCTGCTTGGCACCAACGCCGCCCGGATCGTGCGCCACGCAACGTGCTCGGTGACGGTCGTGCGTGACCAATGAGATAGGGCTGGATGGTCGTGTCCTTAGGCTAACGCACGGCCGCCGTGACATTGCCCGGAGACGCCAATGCCACATCCGCGAGGGTTGAGCGGTCGAGCGAAGCGAGAAAGACCGTTTCAGCCAGTCTTAGGCGGCTTTTTAGCCCGCATCGTCCATCAAGGTTACAGTCTCCTCCGGTCTCGAAACACTCAACGAGCACCTTGCCTTCTTCCAAGATGCGGACGATTTCACCCAGTCCGAGATCCGCCGGTGGCCGTACCAATATCGCCCCGCCACCGCCACCGCGACGGGTTTGGACGATCCCGACCTTGGCCAGTTTCTGCATGATCTTGGTCAGGTGATGACGCGAGACACCAAATTCCTCGGCTAGTTCCGTGGTTGAAAAAACCTGGTCCGGATCGCTTGCGAGTCGCATCAGTATCCGCAGGCCGTAATCGGTGAAAGAAGTCAGCCGCATATCGTGCATCCATGAATTGGTATTTACAGTACCTATTAACAGGCATAGGCATTGTGTTGAAGTTCGAAAGTCGCCAACCTGCCTGCGCGCGCGACCTTGCCGGTTGGGAGAAATCGATGGGAAACGATCCAGACAACTTTAGCTGCCGCAGCGGTTTTTCCTCGCCGGCGTGCCTGGCTTCGGAGATTGCGCCGGATTACTTTGACCCACTTGCCGTGGATCCCGGCCAGGCACGGGACGTGGCGCGGTGGCGCAAATCAGAGCGGGCCCGGTTGCGAGAGGCGCGCAAAGTACTGGCATCGGCAGAGCGCAAAGAGATCGCGAACGCGCTGATGGCAGGGCTGCGCAGGGTTGTGGAGGACCGCCTGCGGCGATCAGAGCAGCCTGTCGTATCCTTTTACTGGCCGATACAGGACGAGCCGGACCTGAGACCACTGATGAACGAACTCTGCGAGACCGGCGTCGACATTGCCCTGCCGCTGGTCGAGACGCGAGCAGCGCCATTGGTGTTCCGCCGCTGGACGCCGCAGACGAGGATGGTGCGTGGACATTGGAACATCCCGGTGCCGCCATCCGATGCACCGATCGTTATGCCCGATCTGGTTCTGGCCCCGCTGGTCGGCTGGGACAGCGACGGATATCGGCTCGGCTATGGCGGGGGGTATTTCGACCGCACGCTGGCAGCAGTGACACGGAAACCAATTGCGGTTGGGATAGGGTTCCAGTCGTCCAAGCTGGCCACGATCTATCCGCAACCCCATGACATCGCGCTTGATCTGATCCTGACCGAGCAAGGGGTGCAGGTTACACGGGCGAGCTGAGTCCGGAGGTCCTGACTGCGGTCAGAATACCCAGCATCTTGCCGCGTCGGGTTAGGTATATAAATGAACACTGAGAACACCAGTTTACCACCGCAACCAAACTAGGCGCGCAGATGAGTCAGATTTCCGTTTCCGCCGAAGGCTTTGTCGTCGATGCAGAATTGCTGGGCTCGGCGTTTGGCGTCGCCCCTGAAACCATCCCAGAGGAAATGCGAAATGGTGATATCACCAGCCGAAGCGAAACCGGCGTCGGAGAGGATGCCGGAAAGTCGCGTCTGACGTTCTATCGGGAGGGGCGGGCCCTGCGACTTGTGGTGAATTCAGGTGGCGAGATCCTGTCGCGCAGCAGTTTCCCCGTCTCAAAAGGGCGACGACCCGGCCGATGATGTCTGAATGGCTCAGACAGACACCGCCTCGCTCCAAGAACTGAACCGGTTCACCATAGACTGTCGCGACATGCGAGATCGGTAATCGGGGGCCCGATCCCCCAGCTTTCAGGAGTTGGTCGAAAGCGCCGTTGCGGACGTGCTAGCTTTGCTGGTTCGGATGTTCGGCATCCAGCGTGGGCTGATCTGGCTGGGGGCGCAGCTTGTTGCGGAACTCGAAATACAGCGTCCTGAAGTGCAGCAGAATGACCAGAACAATCAGCCCGAACAGGATTGCGGCGATGGGCCGGTCAATGAAATCAAGTGGCTCCTTGACCCGCGCCATGGAGCTGCGCAGCTTGACCTCCATGATACCACCCAGAACCATTCCCAGTATGATCGGAACAATTGGCAGATCCAGCCGTTTCAGGATCAGCCCGAATACACCGAACCCGGCGGCGATGGCACAATCCGTAATCGAGTTGCGCAGGCTGTAGACGCCCACAAAAGAGAGCGTCAGGATAACGATGCCGATGAACCGGGTCGGGATCTGGACAACCTTCAAGAGCAGGTTGGTCGAAAACAGCAGAAAGACCAGTACGATCACATTCAGCAGCAAGAGCGCCATATAGATCGCCATTACAAAATCCATCTGGTTCTGAAAGAGCTGCGGGCCGGGGATCACATTGTGAACGTAGAACACCGACAGCATCATCGCGGTCAGCGCCTCGCCCGGAATGCCAAGCGCCAGCAATGGGATCATTGCGGCGCCGGGAACGGCGTTGTTGGCAGCCTCAGAGGCGACCAGACCCTCGGGCGATCCATCGCCGAACTTTTCAGGGTTCTTGGAGGTCTTTTGCGCATAGGTGTAGGACATGAATTGCGAGGTAAACTCGCCCGTTCCCGGCAGCATTCCCAGTATAACGCCGATTCCGGATGACACGGATGCCACGCGTTTGATGCCAAGCAATTCCTTTAGTCCGGTGAAAATGCTGCCCTCGACCCGCGCGCTTTCTGGCACGTGGTTCTTTTCAAGCAGCAGCAGAAACGCCTGTGCGATAGCAAAAAGGCCAAGGACAACGACGATCAGATCAATACCGGAGGTCAGCCAGCTTTGCTCAAAGGTGAAACGGTTGGTGTATTTGGCGGGCTCAAGCCCGATGGTGTTCAAGAAAATACCAAACGCGGCCAGCATTCCGGCGGCAAAGACCTGCCCCCTGTGGGCGAGCACAACCAGCACAATGCCAAGAAGCGCTGCGAGGAAGATCTCGCGGCTGCCGAATTGGGGCGCGACCCATGCCAGAACCGGCGACAAGACAATCAGGCAGATGATCGAAAAGATGCCACCAAAGAACGAGGCGGAATAGGCCAGTGACAACGCCCGGTGGCCCTGACCGCGTTTGGTCATCGGATAGCCGTCATAGGTGGTCAAGGCATTGACCGCTGTACCCGGCGTATTGATCAGAATGGCAGGAATGGCACCGCCATACATCGAAGAGCCATAGATGCCGAGCAAGAGCGTCAAGCCGACAATGGGAGGAAAGGAAAAGGTCGCAGGCAGCAGGATCGCGATGGCGACAGCCGCCCCGACGCCGGGAAGGGCTCCGATGATTACGCCACCGATGGAGCCGACCAAAAGCGCGACTACAACCTGCCACTGAAGCAGGATTTCGAGACCGGAAATCAGATCAGCCATGACCCCTCACAGATAGATGAGTGCAAAAGAGCGGATTGCGTCGGGAAGGTAGTCGTAGATGGCACCCGCCGGGATCTTGACCGCCAGGATTCCGCGAAACACGATGACGACCCCAACCGCAAAGACAGCGGCGGCCAACAATGCCCGCATGTCGCGAAAGCCGGTGCGAAACGCAAGGAAGACGCAGAACAGAACCGTGGATGGCAGGTATCCGATCTTGGGCACCGCCAGCACGTAAATCAGAAAATACGCGACGTATTCAAATCCGCGCATCCACAGGGCGACTTCGGTCCAGCGACCGGCAATTCGCGGTGACATCGCGGAGCTCAGCCAGTGCAAAAAAGCAAACGCACACATAGCATAAAGGGAAATCTTGGGCCAAAGCGCGGGTTGTGCATACCATTTCGTGCGCTTGGCGACTTCTGTCTGTTCGCCGAGCTGAGAAATCAGCAGGATCGAAAGCGCCAGAAAGAACACGGCAAACACAACGTCGCCGGGCCGCCGGTACCGCTTGAACATATCTTGAAGCGTGCGTGCAATCATTGGTTTTGCCACCTGTTGAGAGGGCCGCGCCAGATGTATCTCCGGCGCGGCCCGGGGTGTCTATTCGCCGAGCAGCTTTTCGATATTGGCAATGGTCGCCGTGTCAGCTTCGATCTGGGCGCGCGACTCTTCGGCATCCTGCCAGTAGATCAACGCACCTGTCTCTTCGATCATGGCCTGCGTTTTGTCCGATTGAAGCGCTTTTTGCGCGGCAGTCGAAATTTTCTCGCGGGCCTCTGCCGGAACATCCTTGCGCACGAACAGACCGTTCCAGAGAGAAAGACCCAGCTCAGGATGGACTTCGCTGACAGTTGGCGAATCCGGGGTCAGCGAGATGCGCTCGCTGCCGATGCTCAACAAAACATTTACGTCATCAAGACAGGGCAGAATGAGCTGAAGCGTCGTGTTGATAACATCGACGTCACCCGATGCCAGCGTGTTGCAATCCAGTGCGTCAAACGCCGCTTCGGACGCAAAGTCAAAGCCTGACTCAACAGCGGCGGCAAATGTCACCTGTGTGGGCGGCAGGAAGGATCCGAAATGACCCAGAGCCACATCGTTTTCCGCTGCATACGCGGTTAGTTCTTCCCAGTTCGAAAACGGCGCAGACTTGCTGGCCGCGATCACGAACGGATAGGTGAGAAAGATGCCGACAGGTTCAAACGGGTTCGGTGTGAGTTCGGGAATGCCGATGTTTGGACCGCCAATCGGTACATCGGTCACGAACGACCCGATGGTATAGCCATCCGCGGGTGCGGTCGCGACTTCCACCGCGCCGGGGAATGGGCCGCCACCGCCGCCGGGCTTGTTCACCACGGCCGTCGGAACGCCGTACATCTCCTGAAATTCGCTGGCAATAATGCGTGTGAGGACATCCTCAAGATCGCCCGGAGGCCATGGCACGATAAACGAAACCGGTTTTTCCGGGTATTCGGCAAATGCCGTGGAGGCAAAAGCAATGGCCGCGCAAGCAGCTGAAAGTATTGTTTTTTTCATTTTATGGTACTCCCTGTGGTGTTGGTTTAGGTTAACATACTCGTAGACTTTTTTAGTGGTTGAACGCGCGAGCCAGATTTGTGCGACGACGCCCTGCCGATGTCTAAGCGTTACGGCAGGGGGTAAACGGTGTCAGTCGCCAGTTCCTCACACGGCTGCAAAGCCAGCATCGAGTGCGGCAAGGATTTTGGTAACGTCCTGTTCGGTCAGCACCAGCGACGGGGACAGGATGATATTCGGACCCGAGACGCGGATCATGGCGCCCGATTGATAGGCGACCTCTTGCACAGTTGCGGTGCTCGCGCCGTCGATGGGTTTTTTGCTGGCGCGGTCGCTGACCATTTCGATTGCCGTCATGAGACCATGCCCACCCCGAACGTCGCCGATGATGTCGTGTTTGTCCTGCAGCGCCTTGCAACCGTCAAACATCTGTGCGCCCCGCGCCGCAGCGTTTTCGATAACGTTCAACCGTTTGGTTTCAGCCAGACAGGCAAGGGCGGCCGCAGCCCCGACCGGGTGCCCGGAATAGGTATAGCCGTGCGCGATCTTGGCGTCGGCGTTGCCTTCGAACACATCGACCAGCCGCTCGCCGATCATGACCGCGCCAAACGGAAAGAACCCGTTGGTGATCGCCTTGGCCGTGCACATCATGTCGGGCTGGATGCCCCACAGCCGCGCGCCCGACCATGCGCCGGTCCGCCCATAGGCGGTGATGACCTCGTCTGTGATCAGCAAGATTCCATTTCGGTTGCAGATCTCTTGAACCATTGGCGCAAAGGATTTGTGGGGCGGGATGACACCGCCCGCGCCGAGGATCGGCTCCATGATCATTGCGGCGATGGTGTTGGCCCCTTGAAACGCGATCTCGTCCTCAAGTGCCGCCACACAAAGCTGCGCCAGCTTTTCGGGGTCGGTTTCGTTGAAGGGATTGCGATAGGTGTAGGGGGCCGGAATATGGAAACAGCCGGGCAACAGCGGCTCATACGCGTTGCGGAAGTTGGCGTTTCCATTGACGCTCGCCGCGCCGACATGGGTTCCGTGATAGCCTTTCTTGAGGCTCAAAAACTTGGTGCGCCCGGCCTCGCCACGCAGCTTGTGATACTGCCGCGCAAGGCGCAGCGCGGATTCCACGGAATCCGAACCGCCCGACGTATAAAACGCGCGTTGCATTCCATCGGGCGCAAAAAAGTCATTCAGTTCATAGGACAGCTCGATTGCAGCATCATTGGAGGTGCCCCGGAATGTCGAATAATACGGCAGTCGGGCGAGTTGATCCGCAATGGCATCTTTGACGGGTTGGCAGGAATAGCCGAGATTGACGTTCCAAAGCCCACCTACCGCATCGATCACGGTGTGCCCGTCGATATCGGTGACACTGACCCCGCTGGAGTCAGTTATGATCTTTGGCGGATTGTCGATGCTGTCCTTTGGCGAGGTCATAGGATGCCACATCATGCGGGCGTTGTGTTCTTTAAGGAAGTTCGAGTCTTTCATGAAGTAGATTCCCTAGAGGATTGTTCTGCAATGGATTTACTCCACACAGATTCTACGGAAGCGGGAACTTTGCCGCCCCAGTTATGCGAGATTTCCCGGCTGGCCCCGATCAGGTGTCGCTGAATGTCGCGCTCTTGTTCGGCGGTAAACCGGGTGGCGACGCTTGCCACCGAAACGGCCCCGGCAAAATGACCTGTCTGATCGAAGATTGGCGTTGAAAGGCTGCAGACATCGTCTTCATAGCCACGTTCGGATCGGCCAAAACCTGTCTCGCGCGCCATTTGCACCTCGCGCTCCAGCGCATCGGATGTCGTCGGAGTGTCTACGGTGAACGCTGGCATGTCTGCGACGGCGGTTGTCATGAGGTCTGCCGGGCCAAAGGCCAACGCGCAAATACCTGATGCGGTTGCGTGCAGGGGGAAGGTTAGGACATCGATGATGACCCTTGTGCTGTGCTTGTAGGATTCACATGACGCCAGCGGATACACGGTTGAACCCGACAACACCGACACATGGGTTGTTTCACCCGTCGCATCCGCGAGGCGCGAAATCACAGCATCGGCACCCGCCTTGCGCGGGACGGTCAGTTCGCGGGTTCGTGCCAGTTGCAGGACCACAGGGCCGAGGCGATAGGATTTGGTCAGCGGGTTCTGCTCGACAAACCCCGTCTCTTCGAGCGCCTGCAGATACCGGTGCGTTGACGCCTTGTCGCGACCAGCAAGCCGACACAGCTCTGACAGCCCGATTTCCGGCCGGGTTGGCGAAAAATGCGACAGCAGGGCGATGGTTTTGACCGCGGATGACACGAGGCTTTCAAGCTCCTGGAGAATCTAAAAAGAGTTTGACATGTTTAAATTAACAAGGCAAACTTTTTATTATACCAGAGGTTCACAATGTGAACCTCATGAATTGCACCGCGATTTTGATGCGCTGCGCCGTTAAAAAAGCGGCGCGTTGGATAAGTTGAAAAGAGGCATGACCGATGGATCAGAGCAAGATTGATGCGCTGCGGGCGCGCCCCGTTTCCCCCCAATTACATCTGATCGATGGCAAGCAGGTGCCGACATCGGACGGAGCAACTATGGATGTGCTCTCACCGCTTGACGGACAGGTGCTGACGACGATTGCCAAAGGAACGACAGCGGACATGGAGTCTGCCATTGCCTCGGCCCGTGCCGCTTTTGACGACAGGCGATGGGCGGGGCAGCCGCCAGCCGCGCGCAAGAAGGTGTTGCTGAAATGGGCGGACCTGATCGAATCCAACGCGCTGGAACTTGCCGTACTGGGCGTGCGTGACAACGGAACTGAAATCGGCATGGCCATCAAGGCCGAGCCGGGGTCTGCCGCTGGCACGATCCGCTACTATGCCGAGGCGCTCGACAAAGTTTATGGCGAGATCGCCCCGACCCAGAGTGACGTTCTGGGCCTGATCCACAAGGAACCTGTCGGCGTGGTCGGGGCGATTATCCCCTGGAATTTCCCGCTGATGATCGGCGCATGGAAGCTGGGCCCGGCGCTCGCGATGGGCAATTCCGTGGTGTTGAAGCCGGCGGAAACAGCGTCCTTGTCGCTGATGCGCATGGTAGAACTGGCGCATGAAGCCGGGTTGCCGTCCGGGGTCTTAAACGCGGTCACCGGCGAAGGCGCGGTCGTGGGCGAGGCGATGGGGCTGTCGATGGACGTGGACGTTCTGGTCTTTACCGGATCAGGTGGCACCGGACGACGTTTGATGGAGTATTCGGCGCGGTCCAATATGAAGCGGGTCTATCTGGAGTTGGGTGGCAAATCCCCGAACATCATCTTTGCGGATGCGCCCGATCTGGACGAAGCGGCAAAGGTTGCAGCGCATGGAATTTTCCGCAACGCCGGGCAGGTCTGCGTCGCCGGGTCACGACTGCTGATCGAGGCCAGCATTCACGATGAATTCGTGGCCAAGGTCGCCGAGGTTGCCAAAGGTATGCAGGTGGGTGATCCGCTCAGCCTGAAAACCGCCATTGGTGCGGTGAACTCGGACAGGCAACTTGACCAGAACCTTGGCTTTGTCAAAACCGCCACCGCCGAAGGTGGTCAGATCATCATGGGTGGCAACCGGATCCTGCGGGAAACCGGCGGCTATTTCATGGAGCCGACGATTGTCACCGGGGTCACGCCTGACGCAACGCTTGCCCAGAAAGAAGTCTTTGGTCCGGTTTTGGCGGTGACGGCATTTGAAACCGAGGAGGACGCCATCCGCATCGCCAATTCTACGGTCTATGGGCTGGCGGGGGCGGTCTGGACATCGAACCTGTCGCGCGCGCATCGCGTGGTGCGGGATGTTCGAACCGGGGTGATGCACGTGAACACATATGGCGGCGCGGATGGGACCGTCCCGCTGGGTGGTGTCGGACAATCAGGCAACGGACATGACAAGTCGCTGCACGCATTGGAAAAATACATCAATCTCAAAACGGCCTGGATCAAGCTGTAATTGAGCGATCGGGGAGGATCGAGCATGACAGACACGACCATTCTGATAATCGGGACATATGATACCAAGAATGACGAGTTGGGTTTTCTGGCCAGCGTGATCCGCGATCAGGGCGGGCAGGTTGTCACCATGGATGTCTCTGTCCTGGGCGATCCCGCGGCACCGACGGATTATTCCAAACACGATGTCGCTGCAGAAGGCGGCAGCAGTATCGCCGCTGCAATAGCTTCGGGTGAGGAGAACGAAGCGATGCAGATCATGGCCAAGGGTGCGTCTCTCTTGACGGCACGGCTGTATCTGGAAGGCAAGTTTGACGGGATGATCGTGCTGGGCGGCACAATGGGCACAGATTTGGCGCTTGATGTATGCGCAAGCCTGCCGTTGGGCGTGCCGAAATACATCGTCTCGACCGTCGCGTTTTCCCCGCTGATCCCTGCTGCGCGTGTCGCCGCGGATGTGCAGATGATCCTGTGGGCGGGGGGGCTCTATGGTTTGAACGCTGTCTGCAAGGCATCATTGAGTCAGGCGGCAGGCGCCGTGCTCGGCGCGGCGCGCGCGGTTCAAAAACCCGACGCGGATAAGCCGCTGATTGGGATGATGTCTCTTGGCACGTCTGCCTTGAAATACGTGATCCCGCTGAAACCAGCGTTGGAGGCGCGCGGTTACGAGGTTGCCGTGTTTCACGCCACCGGCATGGGTGGGCGCGCATTCGAGAGCCTTGCAGGGCAGGGCGCTTTTGCATGCGTGTTCGATTTCTGCACCCAAGAGTTAGGCAATCACGTCCACGGGTCCAACATCTCGGCAGGCCCCGACCGTCTGACCAACGCAGGGCGCGTCGGCACACCGCAGCTGGTTGCGCCGGGGTGCTATGACCTCGTTGACATCGTGGGATGGCTGCCGGTGCCGGAGAAGTGGGCGGATCATCAGCCGCGTGCGCATAACCGTCTGCTCACCAGCATCACGTTGAACGCTGACGAGCGAAAGACCGTCGCGCAGGCCCATGCCACGCAGCTTGCCATGGCAACCGGGCCGACCGCTGTGCTCTTGCCCGAACACGGTTTGGGCGAGTGGGACAGGGAGGGGGCCGAACTGCACGACAAAGCAGGTTTGGAGCAATTCCTGCAAGCACTGGCAGAGGCGCTCCCAGAGAATATCGGCGTCCATCGGATTGACGGGCATATCAATGATGCGATCTTTGCCGAGACCGCCCTTGAGATTTTCGACGCCTGGCGCGCCGATGGGTTGGTTGCCAGCTAGTCGCGCGGGCCCGGATCGAGCAGTGCGAGTAGGTCGAGAAGTTTCTCGTAATTTTCATCGCCCATCCGCGTGCGAAACCCGACGACAATCTGCGCCGCCTGATCTGCGTGGCTGTCGATGAATTCCTGACCCATCTCGGTGATGGCGATCAATTGCCTGCGCCGGTCAACCTCGTCGCGGGTCTGTGTGATCAGCCCTTTGTCGCGCATCTTGGTCGCGATGCGGGTCAGGCTGGGGAATAGCAGGCTTGCCCGATCGGCAAGCGTCGTCGAATCCAGCGAACCATGTTCCGCCAATACCCGCAAAATCCGCCACTGCTGTTCAGTGATCCCAGTGTCTGCAAGCATGTCGCGGATTGGCGCCATCGCACCTTCGCGCGCGCGGATCAGGGCAATCGGCAAGGATCGAGAGGTCGATGGAAGTTTACTGTTCATTATAGGGCTCAATTTCGGCAAGCTGATCAGGCATCTGCTGCCAAGTTGGTGTTGACATTGCAAGCCAGTTATTATTTAACTTCGCAATAATTAACATATCAATAGAAATGACGCACGGGCTTTCTGATGATATGTAATCGCCCGGGGCCATCTGGAGGATACCGCATGACTGCGCTTGACGACAACATCAGGAAACTTGACGGTTACCTTGCTCGTTTCCGCGAGACCGGGATTGCCAACCGCATCGCGGGTCAGGATGTGGCCGGAGGCGCCGGCGTTTTCCAATCCACCTCGCCGGTCGACAAGAGCGTCATTTGCGATGTGGCGCATGGCACGGCAGAAGACATCGACAAGGCTGCCAAGGCCGCGGCGGCTGCCTTTGCCGCGTGGCGCGACATGCCCGCATTAGAGCGCAAGCGTATCCTGATCCGGGTGGCCGAGGGGATCGAGGCCCGTGCCGAGGAAATCGCACTCTGCGAGTGTTGGGATACCGGCCAGGCCTATAAATTCATGTCCAAGGCCGCGCTGCGGGGGGCCGAGAACTTTCGTTACTTCGCTGATCAGGTCGTTCAGGCACGCGATGGCCAGCATCTGAAGTCACCAACCCTGATGAATGTGACCACCCGAATTCCCATTGGCCCCGTGGGCGTGATTACGCCGTGGAACACACCGTTCATGCTGTCGACCTGGAAGATTGCGCCCGCGCTTGCGGCGGGTTGCACCGTCGTGCACAAACCTGCCGAGGCCTCGCCTTTGACCGCGCGCTTGCTGGTCGAGATTGCCGAGGACGCGGGCCTGCCGCCCGGTGTGCTGAACACCGTCAACGGATTTGGCGAGGGCGCCGGCAAGGCGCTGTGCGAGCATCCGGCGATCAAGGCTATCGCCTTTGTCGGTGAAAGCCGCACAGGCAGCCTGATCACCAAGCAGGGTGCCGATACCCTGAAACGAAACCATCTTGAGTTGGGCGGCAAGAACCCGGTAATCGTGTTTGATGACGCAAACCTTGATCGTGCGCTCGATGCGGTGATTTTCATGATCTATTCGATCAACGGTGAGCGCTGTACCTCGTCATCGCGGCTGTTGGTTCAGGATACGATCCGCGAAGAGTTTGAGGCGCGACTGATCGAACGGGTCAACAAGATCAAGGTCGGGCATCCGCTGGATCCAAAAACTGAGATCGGCCCGCTCGTTACCGAGGAGCATTTCAACAAGGTCACCAGCTATTTCGACATCGCGAGGGAAGACGGCGCTACGGTCGCTGCCGGTGGTGCGACACTCGGTGACGAAGGTTACTTTATTCGCCCGACGCTTTTCACCAATGCCACCAACCAGATGCGTATCGCTCAGGAAGAGATTTTCGGCCCTGTCCTCACATCGATCCCGTTTGCGACTGAGGACGAGGCCCTAAGCATCGCCAATGACGTTCCCTATGGCCTGACCGGC
This sequence comes from Sedimentitalea sp., assembly GCF_039973035.1. Classification (NCBI taxonomy): domain Bacteria; kingdom Pseudomonadati; phylum Pseudomonadota; class Alphaproteobacteria; order Rhodobacterales; family Paracoccaceae; genus Sedimentitalea; species Sedimentitalea sp. The sequence goes on along the minus strand of NZ_JBDWLR010000060.1, from coordinate 229,243 downwards.
TATGTCTGGACCAACGACCTGACCCGTGCCTTGCGGTTCACCGACCGGTTGGAGGCGGGCATGATCTGGGTGAATTCTGAAAACGTCCGGCACCTGCCCACGCCGTTTGGCGGGGTCAAGGCCAGCGGCATCGGACGTGACGGCGGCGATTGGTCGTTCGAGTTCTACATGGAGCAAAAGCACATCGGTTTTGCAACCGGCCAACACAAGATCACCAAACTGGGAGCCCTCTGATGCCCGTACCCGCACCCAACCTCTACCCGAACTTCAACACCATCCGCCTGTCGCATGTCTGTCTCAACGTTAAGGATCTCGCGGCATCCAAGGCGTTTTACACTGAAATTCTCGGGCTTCAGATCACCGATGAGAGCGACAGCCATGTCTACCTGCGCGCGATGGAAGAACGTGGCCATCATTGCGTGATCCTGCAAAAATCCGACCTGCCAGGCACCGTCGAAGTCATGGGGTTCAAGACCTTTGATGATGCCGATCTCGACAAAGCTGAACGCTATTTCAAGGCCAAGGGCCGCCCAACTGAATGGCTGGAGCGCCCGTATCAGGGGCGCACTTTGCTGACCTCCGACAATATCGGCATCCCGATTGAGTTCTATCACAAGATGGACAGGCTTGAGCCCATTCATCAGAAATACGCGCTGTATCGCGGGGTAAAGCCGCTGCGGATTGACCACTTCAACTGCTTTTCGCCGGATGTGGATGCCTCGGTCGCGTTCTACAGTGACTTTGGGTTTCGCGTGACGGAATACACCGAAGACGAAGACAGCAAGAAACTGTGGGCGGCGTGGATGCACCGCAAGGGCGGCGTGCACGATATGGCGTTTACCAATGGCACCGGACCACGGATGCATCACGTGGCATTCTGGGTGCCGACGCCGCTTAACATCATTGATCTGCTCGACCTGATGGCCACCACTGGTCATGTCGGCAATATCGAGCGCGGCCCCGGCAGGCACGGCATTTCCAACGCCTTTTTCCTATATATCCTCGATCCCGACGGTCACCGGATCGAGATTTATTGTTCGGACTATCAAACGGTCGATCCTGACCTTGAACCGATCAAATGGGATCTGAAAGACCCGCAGCGCCAAACCCTCTGGGGGGCGCCGGCACCGGAAAGCTGGTTCAAACACGGAACGAAATTTGTAGGTGCCGAAACCCGTAACTCGGAGTTGGCCGCCAGCCCGATTATCGCACCCTGATTGGTAATAGCCCGCGAGACCGACCAGACCTTCTAGGAGTAGACCAAATGAAATTCGCAACCTATTCCGCCGACGAGCAGATGCTTTACGGCGCGGTCACGGACGGCGGGATGATTGCGCTGAACGCAGATTTCCCCGCGTGGCCCACGCTGCTTGATGCGGTGCGCGACAATGGGCTGGCGGCGCTTGCGCAGGCGGCTGAAGGCAAAGCGGTCAGCCACACCAATTTCCAATATGAAATGGTGCTGCCCAACGCCCCGCGCATTCTGTGCGTGGGTGTGAATTTTCCGGACCGCAATGCCGAATACAAGGATGGCAGTGCGCAACCGAAATACATGTCGCTGTTCCCGCGGTTTGCCAGTGGATTCACAGGTCACGACCGCCCGTTGATCCGCCCGCCCGAAAACCACACGCTCGATTACGAGGGAGAGGTTGCCATCGTCATCGGCAAGGCGGGTCGCCGTATCTCGCAGGACAACGCCTATGATCACATTGCTGCCCTGACGTTGTGTAACGAAGGCACCATCCGCGATTGGGTGCGTCATGCAAAGTTCAACGTCACACAGGGCAAGAACTGGGATCGTTCCGGTGCGATCGGGCCGTGGCTTGTTCCATTCACGGATGCCAGCCAGTTGGACGATGCCCGCATCATCACCCGCGTCAACGGCGAGGTCCGTCAGGACGATGTGCTGTCGCGGATGATGTTCCCGATCCGGCGCGAAATCGAATATATCTCGACCTTCATGACGCTGCAGCCCGGCGACATCATCGTGACCGGCACGCCGACGGGGGCAGGGGCGCGGTTCGACCCGCCTCGATATCTGAAACCCGGTGATGTGGTTGAAATCGAAGTGAACGGGATCGGCACGTTGCGCAACACCGTCGAGGACGAAGTGGTTTAAGCGCCCCGAACCGGCACCGGTGCGATATCATCAGAGATCGCTCCGGGCCGACGGTCAAAGCGTATTACGTCATGCAGCAACGGCAGATACCTTGGCACGTTCGCGTGCGTCCTCTCGACGGAAGAACAGGTAATACAGCACCGGTGCCGCAATCAGCGTCAGCACCGAGGCAAACGCCAGCCCGCCCATGATTGTCACGGCCATGGACTGAAAGAAGGCGTCGGAGATCAGCGGTAGCATTCCCAGAATCGTCGTAGCAGCCGCAAGGAAGACCGGGCGTAGACGCGAAGTCGACGCTTCGATGATGGCTTCTGCCAACGCAATGTCAGGCTTTGCCTCGCGCGTCAGGTCAATTTCTTCGACCAGCACGATGCCGTTCTTGATCAGCATTCCCGACAGCGACAGCAACCCTAGAAGCGCTGTGAACGTGAATGGCAGACCCGCACCAAGCAATCCGAGGCTGACCCCGTTGACGGCCATCGGCACCAGCAACCAGATGATAAGCGGCTGGCGCAGCGCGTTGAACAGCAGGACCGATATCAGGATCATAATGATCAGGCTCAGCGGCAATTGCTTGCCCAGCGACTCTTGGGCGTCGGACGAACTTTCGAGTTCGCCGCCCCATTCCTTTTTGTACCCGTTTGGAAGCGGCATCGTCTCGATTGTGTCGCGCACTTCGAGCAGCACTTCGGACGCGGTCATGTCGCGCGGGATATCGGCACCAACGGTGATGACATCTGCGCGGTCGCGGCGCAGGATCAAAGTATCCTCGGCTTCAAAGACAAAGCCTTCAATGACCTGTTGCATTGGGATGTACCCATCGCGGCTTTCGGAATAGAGCACGTGGTCGGTCAGCGCGAGATCGGCATTCTGCTGTGCGCGAATGACGATGGGGATCTGGCGATCACCTTCCCGGAACGTGCCAGCGGTCATGCCTTCGGTTGCGAATTGCATGATCTGGGTTATGTCGGAGCGTGAAATACCGGCGTCCTGTGCGCGATCATCGGCATAGAGTGGGCGCAGTACGAGTTCTTTTTCACGCCAGTCCTGACGCGGGGCGACGATGTTGTCGGATGCGGCGCGCAGCCGTGCAATCGCCTCGTCCGCGAGATCCCGCAAGACCTCGGGATCGGGGCCGGAGAACCGAACCTCGATCGGGGCGCCGCCGCCGGGACCAAAGGCCAGCCGCTTGACGCGAAACTCACCTTGCGGCACCGCGGCCAGCGCGAAACCCTCCAGCGCGTTCATCTCGTCTTCGATCACGTCCAGCGAACTGACCCGCACGATCATGTGCCCATAGCTGGGGTTTGGGTCTTCGCTGTCATAGGTCAACATGAAACGCGAGGCGCCCATGCCAGAGAAAGAGGTGACGCTCTGCACCGCTTCGCGTCCGGTCAGCCAATCTTCGAGAACGACAAGGTCTGCCGAAGTCTGCTGGATCGCCGCGCCCTGTGGCAGCTTGTAATGGACGAAATAAAGCGGTGTGTTGCTGTCGGGGAAGAATTGTTGGCGGATTTGGCCGAACAACGCATAGCACGCAACGGTGCTGACGATCAGCGCCGCGACAACCAGCCACCGCAGGCGAAGGCAGACACGCAGGATGGCGGAATAGGTGCGAAACAGCGCGCCGTCATAACCCATCGCCGCGCCGCTTTCGCCACGCTTGAAAAAGTAGTGACCCAGAAGTGGGGTGACGGTGATCGCCAACACCCAGGAGAGCAGCAGAGAAATCGCGATCACTGCGAAAAGCGAGAACAGAAACTCGCCGGTTGCATCCGGGCTGAGACCGATGCCTGCGAACGCCATGATCCCGATCACGGTTGCACCCAACAGGGGGATTTGCGTCTTGCGCGCCGTTTCTGACGACGCATCGCGCGAGGATTGTCCGCCCAGCATGGCAAATTGCATACCTTCGGCAACAACGATGGCGTTGTCGACCAGCATGCCCATGGCGATGATCAGCGCGCCAAGCGAGATGCGCTCCATCTCGATCGAGGCGAGGGCCATGAAGAACAGAGTACCGACGACCGTCAGCAGCAATGTGGCTCCGACCACGACGGCAGCGCGCCACCCCATGAAGATCGCCAGCACCACCACCACGATGGCCACAGACATGGAGAGGTTCACGAGAAACGCGTTGGAGGCCTGTTCGACCACTTGGTGTTGTTGATAGATCGACTGGATCGAGACCCCCAACGGGATCAAGTCGCGCAGCTCGGCGAGTCTTGCATCGACACGTTTGCCGACCTCGACAATGTTTTCGGTCGAGATACCGGCAACGCCAAGTGTGAACGCCTCGTCCCCATTGTGCCGAACGATCAGGTTGGGCGTGGCCTCGCGCGCGCGGTAAACATCGGTAAAGTCCATCAGGTTCACGACCTGACCACCAACCCCAACAGACAGGGCTGCAATTTCCGAGACGCTGTCAGACCCTTTGGGCCGTTGGATCAAGGTGCGCCCCTGATCGGTCTGGATGGTGCCGCCATCAACGATTTCGTCGGCACTGGCAATCGCGCCCTGAATGGCCGCCGGAGGTATCCCCAACGTGGCGCTGAGCGCGAAATCGGGTTCGATATAGATGACTTCGTTCGGCAACCCCGAAATCGCCACGTCCGAGACACCATCCACCGCGAGCAGTTCCAGCCTCAGGAACTCGGCCAGTTCGTTGATTTCGGCGTCACTGTAGCCCGTCGCCGTCACGGCGAAGTACATCCCAAAGACGTCACCAAAGCTGTCGTTGACAAATGGCACAGACGTGCCGCTTGGCAATTGCGCCTCTCCGACGCGATTGCGAAGTTTGGTCCAGATTTCGGGCAACTCGGTGCCGTCATACTGGTTCTTCATGTTGATCGTGATCCACGACAAACCCGGCTGGTTCATCGTCTCGATATCGTCCACTTCGCTCATCTTCTGGATTTCAGATTCGATGGGTTCGGAGACTTCGCGTGCCACCTCATGCGCCGAGGCGCCGGGGTATTGCGTGACCACAACCGCGGTCTTGATGGTAAAGGCCGGATCCTCCAGCCGCCCGAGCGAGAGGAACCCCCATATCCCGCCCAAAAGGCAAATCAGGATGATGATCCATGTATAGATCGGGCGGTCGATAGACGAGCGTGCGATATCCATGACCTGCTTAGTCCCCGAAACCGACAAAGCGGCGAACGGTGGCGCCGTCTTCAAGCTCGCTCGCGCCGATTGCGACGATTTCCTGTCCCGGCTCGACGCCCGAAAGCACTTCGACCGTTCCGCGATCCGTCGGCGCAATTTCGATCGCCGTGCGGGTCACAGTCCCTTCGTCCGCCCCGGTGGGGGAGAAGACCATGACGCTGGTGCTGGAGTCATTTTCGATGCTGACGGCGGAAATCGGGATCTCGATCCGCGAGGGGCCGAGATGCAGGAGCGCAGTCACCTTGGCAGAGGAACCGGGCAGAATTGGCAGGCCCTCAGGCGGCGTCATGCCCAGAGTGATCTTGTAGGTCTGGCCGACCTGCTCGGTTTCCGCATTATATTCGCGTAGTTGCAGCGGGAACGCCCCTTCGACGGCCGGAAATTCCGCCTGAAGATCAACCTTGGTGGAGCGCCCGGCGCGCTGGAACAGAGTCTCGGGGACGTCGATCTCGATCCGCAGATCAGACATGTCGTGCAACCGCACAACGGGCGTACCCGCAGAGATGGTCGAGAAATTTGGAACCAGTCGGGCCGCAACAACAGAATCAAAGGGTGCGTGCAAAGTGGCCTGTGACAGCGCGCGTTCAGCATTGCGCACGGCGATGTCGGCCAGTTCGACCGCTGTTTCCTCGTCCTGAACGGCGGTTTCACTGACAGCACTTCCCAATAACTTCTGGTAACGCTCGAGCGTTCTGTGGACCTGGACGCTGCGTGCACGTGCTTCATCGCTGGCGAGCTTGAATGGTATCCGATCAAGCGTTGCCACAATCGACCCTGCGGAAATGCTGGCACCTTCCTCGACGGGGAAATCGACGATCTGCCCATCAACCTGAAACGCAAGATCGACGGTCTCGCGTGCCACGACGCGGCCAAAGAACACGCGTTTGATGCCGGTTTCGCCAGCCGGGACGGTCGCCAGTTTCACGATGGGGGATTGCGCCGACCCTGCTACCGGGGCGAGCAGGATCGCAATACAGACGATCAGCCCCCGCAAAATATCGGTCATCGATGAAGCCTCCGCTTCCTGTTTGGACAGATGATGTTGCCGACGTTATCGCCAACATTCCAAAGCGGTGCATCTTATGCCCGTGCGGGAATGTCCAGTACCAGTGCGTGAATAACGGGACGTCACACCATCCTGACCTAAGGACACGCTTAATATGCAGGCTGCTTTCGTCCGCGATGGCCAGCACTTATGGCCAGATTTGCGGGCAAGTGGCTGTCACGATGGCGCTTGCTTAATGCGTGATGAAGATGGACATTGACACTCACGGCGAACTTCTTCAATCGAACTTAATATTTTGAGTTAAGAGAACCTCACAGGCACATGATAATAAATATCAATTCTCATGACTTGATTTGTCATCTGTCAATTCAAGTCTGCACCATACCTTCATCAACCTTAACTCAGGCAACTGCGGCGGTGGGCTTCGCCCCGCAATTTTGGCAGAGGCGTTCGTGATCGAAGATTGGACAGATCGGTTTCAGGGCACCCGAAACCTGCCGCGCCGTGTGCGTGATCGGCTGATCCAGGTCGCCCGTGTCATCCAGTTGAAGAAAGGCCAGCAAGTCTTTGGTCCGTCTAATATTCCTGATAGTCTGTTCTTTCTCTACGAAGGTCGGATACGGGTTTCGCAGACATCAGACAATGGTCGGGAAATCGTGCTTTATCGCGTCGATGCCGGTGACAGCTGTGTTCTGACCACCGCCTGCATGCTCGCAGAGGAGGCCTATAACGCCGAAGGCATCGCCGAGACCGACATTACCGCCGTGGTGTTGCCAAAACCCGCCTTTGATCAGCTAGCTGCAGAGGAGGACGCCTTTCGCAACTTTGTCTTTGCCGCCTATTCGCGGCGTCTGATCGACCTGCTGCGTGTTGTGGATGACGTGGCATTCGGGCGACTTGATATGCGACTGGCGGCACGGCTGCTGGAACTCGCCGGAGACCGCAAAGAGATCCCAGCGACACACCAGCAGTTGGCCAGCGAACTTGGGACTGCGCGAGAAGTTATCTCGCGGGTGCTTCAGGATTTTCAGAAGCGCGAGATGATTGCACAGTCACGCGGGCGCATCGCCTTGCTGGACAAAGCGGCATTGGCAACCCTTGCCAACAGCGACTGAAAAACAATGCCAACTTTTTCGATTTGGGTGACAATGTCACTGAAAGGATCGCGTGGGCGGCGTATCTGACCTCTATAGCGCTTCGACTTTAACGAGTAACGTCGCCTAGCATCTAACGCGGTGAAATCTATGATCTCGGATAGTGCAGGGTGATTCAGGTTTAAGTTGAAACGCTCTAGCTTAGATGACTGGAGGTTATCATGTCGATCAATGTTGGAACACTCGACCGCGTGCTTCGCGTGCTTCTTGGTTTGGGACTTTTGTATCTTGCCTTTCTGAGTGGGTTGCCTGCTCTTGACGGTGCGCTCCTGAAATATGGTGCGGCGATCGTTGGCATCGTGATGCTGGTCGTTGCTGTCACTCGGGTCTGTCCGATCTATTCGATCTTTGGTCTCAAGACCTGCCGGGCCTGAGCCATGGAAACGGATTTCACCCCCCTCAGTTCGTTTGGTGGCGGTCTCGCCATCGGTCTGGGTGCCGTTCTGTTGATGCTTGGTCTTGGCCGCATCCTTGGCGCCACGGGTATCATGTCGGGCCTCGTCTTTGCGGAAAGCAAGGATGAGGGCCTCTGGCGTGGCGCGATGGTGGTTGGCATGATCCTGGCCCCTGGGCTGATCTTTGCGGTGACCGGCACCATGCCCGCCATCGACGTGCCGATCAGCCCCACCATGATTGCAATCGGTGGTGTCATCGTCGGTTTTGGCGCCAGCCTTGGATCAGGCTGCACTTCCGGCCACGGGGTCTGCGGATTGTCACGCCTGTCGATCAGGTCGATGGTCGCTGTGCCGACTTTCATGGCCACCGCGGCAATCACCGTTTTCCTGATCCGCCACGTTTTTGGAGGCTAGATCATGAAACTGATATTTGCATTGCTTACCGGGTTGGTCTTTGGCATCGGCATCGCTGTATCCGGTATGATGAACCCCGCAAAGGTGCTGAATTTCTTTGATGTTGCAGGCACTTGGGACCCAAGCCTCGCCTTTGTGATGGGCGGTGCCGTGGTCGTCACGTTCGTCGGATACCGGCTCGTCTGGCGCAGAGCGGCGCCACTGTTCGGCGGTCGCTTTCAATTGCCAAGTTCAACCGCGATCGACGCAAAGCTTGTTGGCGGTTCGGCGCTCTTCGGCATCGGCTGGGGCATTGCAGGGTTCTGCCCCGGTGCAGCATTGCCCGCGTTAGGGACCGGACGCTGGGAGGTTGCCCTGTTTCTTGTCGCTGTTGCCGGCGGGTTCTACTTGCGCCGCCTTCTGACCCCCACAAAGCGCGCAGACATTGCAACCTGACGCGCCCGAGACACTCTAATGGAGGAAAACATGACCGATTATCCCGTGAACATGGACGTCAAACCAGATGTACAGGCGTTCTTTGACGACGCCACCAACACGATCAGCTATATCGTAAAGGACCCGTCCTCGGACGCCTGCGCGATTGTCGATAGCGTGATGGATATCGACTATGCTGCCGGGCGCATCACCTATGACCATGCGGACACTTTGATCCGACAGATCGAAGCGCAGAACCTCAAGCTGGAATGGATCATTGAGACCCATGTCCATGCCGATCACCTGAGCGCCGCGCCCTATATCCAGCAAAAGCTGGGCGGCAAGATCGGCATCGGCTCAAAGATCATGGTGGTGCAGGATACCTTTGGAAAGGTGTTCAATGAGGGCACCGAATTTCAACGGGACGGCAGCCAGTTCGACGCGCTGTTCGAAGACGGCGACACCTATCAGATTGGCAATATGCAGGCATTCGCCATGTATACGCCCGGCCATACACCGGCTTGCATGGTGCATGTGATGGGCGATGCGGCCTTTGTCGGCGACACGCTCTTTATGCCGGATGGCGGGTCGGCGCGTGCGGACTTTCCCGGAGGTGATGCCGGAATGCTGTATGACAGCATACAGAAGGTTCTGGCACTTCCCGATGCGATGCGCCTGTTCATGTGCCACGACTATGGCCCCAACGGCCGCGACATTCAGTGGGAAACCTCGGTTGGTGAGGAGAAAGCGCACAATATTCACGTCGGCGGCGGCAAGACCAAGGAAGAGTTCGTCAAGTTCCGCACCGAGCGCGACGCGCAGCTTGCGATGCCAAGGCTCATCATACCGTCGCTGCAGGTAAATATGCGGGCAGGGGAGGTGCCGACCGACAAGGACGGTAATCCAATGCTCAAAGTACCGGTCAACGGTCTTTGATCGCAGGGGAGGAGAGACATATGGACCTCAGACAAATCTCGCCCAGGATCAGCGTCAGCCCGCAGATAATGCCGGATGATATGGATGCCATCAAAGCCGAAGGTATTCGTGCGATCATCTGCAATCGTCCCGATGGCGAGGGGGCGGACCAACCGAACTTTGACGAGATCGAAGCCGCCGCCAAGGCCGCAGGGATCGAAACGCGTTATGTGCCGGTGCAAAGCGGCATGGTTACCGACGCGGATGTCGAAGCATTCGGTACCGCTCTGGAGGATTTGCCGCGGCCGGTCTTGGCTTATTGCCGTACCGGCACACGGTCGGCGACGCTTTGGTCGTTTCACGAGTCACAGAAGCGGCCAATGGCCGACATTCTGGCCGCAACCAAGGCCGCCGGCTATGACATGAACGGCGTCGCGCGGCGTATCGCCAACGGCGGCAAGACGCCAACCGACACCGGAGATGCGAAGTTTGATGTTGTGATCGTTGGGGCAGGCGCGGGCGGTATTTCGGTCGCCGCCAGTCTGAAATCGCGCAAGTCGGACCTATCCATTGCTATTATCGATCCGGCGGACATTCACTATTACCAACCGGGGTGGACGATGGTTGGCGGTGGCATCTTTCAGGCAAGCGAAACCGCAAAAACCATGGGGTCGCTTATCCCGCACGGTGTAAAGTGGATCAAGGCAGCCGTTGCTGCCTTTGAACCTGAAAACAACGCGGTGATCCTCGATGGCTGTCGAGTGGTGAAATATGATCGCCTTGTTGTGGCGCCAGGCTTAAAGCTCGACTGGAGCGCGGTTGAGGGGTTGGAAGAGACCCTTGGTCACAATGGGGTAACTTCGAATTATCGTTATGATCTAGCGCCTTATACATGGCAGCTTGTTCAAAAGTTGAAGTCTGGGCGCGCGTTGTTTACGCAGCCGCCAATGCCGATCAAATGCGCGGGTGCGCCACAAAAGGCGATGTACCTGTCAGGGGATGCATGGTTTCGGCGCGGCGTTCTGAAAGATATCGATATTCAGTTCATGAACGCTGGCGGCGTTCTATTTGGTGTAAAGGATTACGTCCCAGCTTTAATGCAATACATTAAGAAATACGATACCACGTTGAACTTCTTTCACAATCTGATCTCTGTCGATGGACCGGCCAAGACCGCGACGTTCAAGATTACAAAGCCGGACACCACACCCGAAACGGTGACGGTTGAGTTTGACATGATGCATGTCTGCCCGCCCCAAACAGCTCCTGATTTCATCCGGGTATCGCCGCTTGCTGATGCGGCAGGCTGGGTCGACGTGGATCAGGCGACGCTCCGCCACAAGAACTATGATAACATCTGGTCTCTGGGTGATGTGATGAACGCGCCAAACGCCAAAACGGCGGCGGCGGCACGCAAGCAGGCCCCGACGGTCGCCGACAATATCGTGGCGGATGTCGCAGGGCGGTCACCAACGGCGGCTTATGATGGTTATGGATCATGCCCATTAACGGTCGAGCGGGGCAAGATCGTTCTGGCAGAGTTCGGCTATGGTGGCGTTCTGAAGCCTAGTTTTCCACCCCTCTTCTTGGACGGCACCAAGCCGTCGCGTGCGGCGTGGTTCCTGAAAGAAAAAATGTTGCCGCCGATCTACTGGCAGGCGATGTTGCGCGGCAAGGAATGGATGGCCAAACCTGAAAAGCTGAAGGTTGCGGCAGAATAAGCAAGACCGGTCTGTCACCACAACGACCGGTTTCAGGGCGAAACCCCACTGGGCGGTCCGCGCAATCGACGCGGATCGTCTCCTATCTGAAATGACTGAATATGCCTGACCTTCGCCGCTATTTGCCTGTTCTTGAATGGGGTCGCACCTATGATCGGAGCGCCCTGTCCAACGATACGATCGCGGCAGTGATTGTGACGATCATGCTGATACCACAGTCGCTCGCCTATGCGTTGCTGGCCGGCTTGCCGCCAGAGGCGGGCATCTATGCATCGATCGCCCCGATCATTCTCTATGCAATCTTTGGCACCAGCCGCGCGCTCGCAGTTGGCCCCGTCGCCGTGGTGTCGCTCCTGACTGCATCCGCCATTGGCCAGGTCGCAGAGCAGGGGACAGCGGGGTATGCGGTGGCCGCCCTGACGCTGGCCTTTCTGTCGGGCGGATTTCTGCTGTTGCTGGGTGTCTTGCGCCTTGGCTTTCTCGCAAACTTTCTCAGTCATCCGGTGATCGCGGGTTTCATCACGGCCTCGGGCATCCTGATTGCCACCAGTCAGCTCAAGCATATTCTGGGTATCAGCGCCCACGGGCACACGCTGCCCGAAATGGTAACCTCGCTGCTTGCTTCACTCAACGAAGTCAACCTGATCACCATGTTGATCGGCGTTCTTGCGGTCATGTTTCTTTTCTGGGTCCGCAAGGGATTGAAACCCTTTCTGAAACGGCTTGGCGCGTCACCGATGGTCGCTGACATCGCCACCAAGGCCGGACCAGTCGGGGCGGTTGTCGTAACAACGCTTGCCGTCTGGGGGTTCGGGCTGGACGCGTCAGGGGTCAAGATCGTTGGCGAGGTGCCTCAAAGCCTGCCTCCCTTGACGATGCCCGGCCTGTCTGGCGAGTTGGTGCAGGCGCTGCTGGTTCCGGCGATCCTGATTTCGGTAATCGGATTTGTGGAATCGGTCTCCGTTGCACAAACGCTGGCCGCTAAGAAACGCCAGCGCATTGATCCCAATCAGGAACTTATCGGGCTGGGAGCGGCTAATATCGGCGCGGCCTTTACCGGGGGATACCCGGTAACAGGCGGCTTTTCCCGGTCCGTTGTGAATTTCGATGCTGGTGCAGAAACACCCGCGGCAGGAGCTTATACGGCTGTTGGGCTCGCCATCGCCGCCGTGGCGCTGACACCGCTGGTCTATTATCTGCCAAAGGCGACGCTAGCGGCCACGATCATTGTTGCAGTCCTCAGTCTGATCGATTTGTCCATTCTAAAGAAGACCTGGGGCTATGCACGCGCAGATTTCATAGCTGTCGTTGCAACGATCCTGCTGACGCTGGGGCTTGGGGTTGAGGTCGGCGTGGCAAGCGGCGTGATCGTCTCAATCCTCTTGCATCTGCACAAGACGTCGCGCCCACACGTAGCCGAGGTTGGCCGCGTGCCGGGCAGCGAACATTTTCGGAATATCCATCGACACAAGGTCGAAACCGATCCGTCGCTGGTGACACTCCGCGTCGACGAAAGCCTTTACTTCGTAAACGCGCGGTTCTTGGAAGAGTTGATCCAGAAACGTGTGACCGAAGGGTGTGAGATCCGCAATGTCGTCCTCATGTTTTCAGCTGTAAACGACGTGGATTTCTCGGCACTGGAAAGTCTCGAAGCCGTCAATCAGCGACTGTCGGATATGGGTGTAGGGTTGCATCTGTCGGAGGTGAAAGGCCCGGTCATGGATCGGCTGAAGAGAGCGCATCTTATCAATGACTTGAACGGTCAGGTGTTCTTGTCCCAGTACGACGCTTGGTTGGCGCTCAATCAACTGCGGTCAGAGCGCCCCGGCAACACCGCCGCCGAATGATCTGAGTGTTTGATCCCACAGATGGAGCATGTTTTCTAGGGTTTGAGGGTCGTTTCGGAAAACGCGGATTCGACGTGTCTTTCGCAGTCCAAGAAGCCATCGATCGACACCTTCAAGCTGAGCACAAACGTACGTTCTAGATCGTTCGCCGTGATTTTCGTCTCTGATCAGATATAGATGCATAATAACATAATCATGATTATAGGGAAAATGGACTTCAACCCGTCCATAGCCTTAAAACGGTCTGGAAATTGTGGTCAAACCAATGACTTGAATGGAGTTTGTCGCGTCGAATGCGTTACTCCCGGTTAGTTCAAGATGGCCTGCACATCGTTGATGTTCATTACCGAGAGTTCATGTAATTTTCGCACTGACCCGCCTAAACCGAAGCGTTCGGCTGTTACTTGCGAGTGATTGCTTTGAAGTCCGCTATGGCGTTTTCATAGACCTCTATTGTTTGATCGGCCACAGTGTCCGGGTTGTAGAGTTCTTGACAATCGAGCCAGGTTTGTCGCGCGAGCGTTTTCGTCAGATCGACATCGTTCAACATTCTTTGGCAGGCCGCCACCATTGCCGATTGGTCTTGGCTGGGGACAAGAAGGCCGTTGTGCTCGTTTTGAATGACTTCAGGGATTCCGCCAACCGCCGTCGAGACGATCGGACAACCAAGCGACATCGCTTCGAGAAGCATATATCCCATGGTCTCGTATTGGCTGGCGATGACGGTGAGGTAATGACTCGTCCGCATTGCCATGAGATCCGCATGTTTCATTTGCCCGCGGTAATCAATGCGGGATCGCAGGGATTCGTCGAAATTCTGGCGAACGAAGTCTTCGAAGCAGAGCGGTTCGTCATCGGTTTTCAGGCCGGAATCGGGGCCGACGAATGTAAGCCTGAGATCTGGATTGCTAGCGGCGAGTTCCGAAAAGGCGCGGAGGATGAGATCTCCGCCTTTGATACTGTCAAAACGGCCGACGTATAGGATCTTGTTCCTGTCGCAGGTCTCGGCGCTCCAGATCTCCCTCTCCGGTGCAGCGACGATCGGCAATGGAATAATGGCACTCCGCGCCAATTCGAGATTGTAGTGCTCTCTGACGGAGTCGAGCACCGAGGTGCAGGACGTTGTAATGTAGTGGGCAGCCTTGATTGCCTGGCCTTCTTGTTTTTCCCGCTGTTGGTTCATCGGCGTGTATGTATGCGCGTCATTGAACCTTCCGGTCGAAAAGAACGGCCCGTGCAGACGCACGACAACCGGGACAATGTTCAAGCGCGAGACCTGGCCATTCCAACCAAAGGCCTCCTCGATCTCAATGACCTCGACACCTTTTTCCTCGACCAACATTCGGGCCGCGAGGCGTATCTTGTTCGCGTGTTCCACACTTGCCAGAGGCAAGGACGAAACCTTGGCTACTATGCGCCGCCAGAGCCGGGAAAGGCGCCCATCTCTGAAGTCATTCAGGTTGATCGTATATTTATCATCTTCGGTCGGATCCGGCGTCAGGACATAAACGTCGTGACCGAGAGAGCGCAGGGACGACACCAGCTGGGCTGTGTAGGTAACTATTCCTGATGCTTCGTGGCCAGCAGGCCAGGATGAGACGTAAATTGCTATTTTCATTCACTTACCAAACTGCGTGTCCACAATCAAAAAACTAGGGAGGCCCAATGGACCTGTCCACGTCTATCTGTTGGCCCTAGGCTATTGCCGCCCAAGCTTGCGCCATGCCCCATCCTACCGCCGCCCCGACGGGCAAAAGTGGTATCAGCCTGATCTCGTGCAGCAGGGAAACCCAGCCTTCGCCGCGTCCCATTCTTAGCAGGATGATTGTTTCAGGTATGCGATGCAGGGCGACAACGTAAAGGGCGGCAGTCACCGACCCAAAGCCCCAGATCGCGACCACAAGGCCAATCCAGACCGTTGCCGCGCGCACCAAGCTGAGCATTGTCATCTCGCGGAACCGGCGTTGCGCGCTGTAGGCTTCGCGCAAGAGGCCCGGGCCGATCAGGATCAGTCCCACGGCGAGAATCTGGATCATCCCGGCAACATCGGCATAGCGGTCATCATAAATGATGTGCACTAGCGTCGGCGCAAAGGTCATGAGAGCGCCTGCGCCAAACATCGATAACCCATCAAACAGGACGCGGTAGCGATAGTACCGTCGACGCAGAGTCGCGGGCTCACCATCCTTTTGCAGCTCGGTGAACACCTGCAACCCCATCTGTGCATGGATGGCGTTGAGAAACATCTCGACCATGTCCACGATCTGACGGGCAATATAGTAGAAGCCAAAAGAACTCGCCGACATGGCAAAGCCGAAGACAAAGCGGTCGGCCATTGTGATCACCGCCGTCAGGGCCGAATGACCAATGATCCATTTCCCACGCTCGATGATCAGCCTGAAATCCGCAAAGTTCCAGCTCAGCCGCATCGTGGGGCCGGTGAACATGACATAGCTCAGCACGACCATGAAGAACGCTCGCGCCAGATTGCCCAGCACAAGCGCCCAGATATTGCGCAGCCAGAAGGCCAGCGCGATGGTGATGACGGTTGTCAGGACTAGGGTGATCAGTGTCTCGACACTGACCTGACGAAACTTCATTTCGCGCTCATAGACAAACTTGGCAGGCGAAGCGAAACCGCCGATGATCGAAACTCCACCAATGGCTGCGATGGCCAATGGCAGCGTCACATCGCCGTAACTGGATTGGGCGGGGAACAGGTGCGTCCCCTGCCCCCATGCAATTCCAAAGGCCAACAGAATGCAAACGAAAAAGATCAGAATCCCACGCAGAATCTGCGCGGTCCAGCACGAACGCAGAAAACCGTCATCCAGTTCGCCTTCTTTCGTCAGGATCAGCGAACGCACACCAAGGTCGGAAAACATCTCCAGAATGAAGATGAAGGTCATGACAACAGCAAAAACGCCAAAGATCTCGGGCGTTAGGATCCGCGTCAGGATGATGGTCGAAACGATCCGCGCAACCACCTGCATCGCAAAAACCATCGTCGACAGCGCCGCCGATGCGAGGATCTTGCCGCGCAGGCTCTCCCGGTCCGAGAGGATGCCGGATATGCGCCGGCTCAGGTTTCGCACGGCGCGTCCAATGTTGTTGGCATGACCCTACCCCGGTTCATCCTAATATCCGAACAGATTGGCCTGAATGATCCCTTTGCGGATCAGGGCGTCGCGGTCCGCTTCGGGTTTCCAGCCAAGCACCTTTTTGGTGTGCGCATTGCTGAACGGCGACAGATGTCCGCGCGATTTCCAATCACTGTAGGATTGGTTTTTCAAATCCTTGAGGCCGACAACATAGCGCTTGAGTAAATACTTGATGGTGCCGGAGAGATAGAAGGTCCAAAAGGCACCCCGTTTCACCTCGATCCTTGCGCCAAGCGCTTCGTGGATCGCGTCAAAATAATCCCGAGCGCTCATCATCGGTTCACCAATCAGGTTGAATGACTGGCCCACGGCCTCGTCCGTATCGATCATCGCGATCAGCGCGTCCGAGATGTCGTCGATCAGCACGAATGGCAGGATGTTGCGTCCGTTGCCCCAGATCCGAACAGCACCGGCACCGTGCCAGCGTCCGATACCCCAGTGTTGCAATGGCCCGCCTTCGCCGATCACAATGCCGGGTCGGGCGATCACAAGCGGCAGCCCCTTGTTTTTATGCATCTCCATCAGCCGTTTTTCGCATTCCGCCTTGGACCGGGCATAGAGATTGCGATCACTCATGTCGTCGCCAAAACCAGTGTCCTCGGTGATGGTCCGCCCCGGATCAGACATGTCGTAGGATGCAATCGTACCAGTATACACCAAGCGTTTGACACCGGCATCCATTGCGGCTTCGGCGACGCGAACCGCGACGCCCACGTCATTTTCCAGGCACCCTTCCCAGGTGCTATCCATCGATTTCGCCAGATTATAGACGACGTCGATGCCTTTCATGGCGTCTGTCAGCCCGTCCTTGTCGCGCAGGGACACCGCGACCGTCTCGACCTGATCGGCAATATCCTCAAAGGGACCATGACGGCCCCGGCTCAGGACGCGCACCTGACGACCGCTTTTGACCAATGCGCGTGTCAGGTGCCTGCCGATGAACCCTGTGCCGCCGATAACCATCGCGGTGGGTTGCAAAGGCGCGGCCGGAACCACCGGTGCAGGGCGCGCGGTATAGGTTTCAGGGATTAGGTCGGCAGTTTGCTCGATCGCGCTGATGACCTTGTTCGCGGAGCCGACGGAAAAGCGATCATCAACGTCACGCTTTTCGCGGATCGCGTCATAGAAGCCGTTAAATGCCCCCAAAAAGCTAAGCGCATAGGGGGATTTGCGGTTGAGCGAGATGAGTTGCCGCGCCCCGTTGACCACACCCTCGCGCAGATACTGACCGGCTAGGCCCATCTGTTGGCGAAACGGATTGATTACAATGTCGGATGTGTTCTCGCGTCGCACCATCAGGGTATCGGCGGCATAGTCGAGCCGCGCCATGGCCGATGATCCATGCACCACCACGGATCGATCATCCATCGTTTCGACCAGATCCAGATTGAATGTCAGATCAACCGCCCCTGCCCGCGCCCGAACCTGCCAGCATTGCGGGCGAATGTGCCCACCCGGCAGCGTAACCGGCTTGCTTGCCTCGAGACGAAAATCGGTTGCCTCGCCGAACAGATCCACGGCAAAGGCGTAAAGGTGTGGCCCCAGTTCAAACAGCAGGTTGCGTGCTTCCTGCAACATCCACAACCCGTAAGGCCCGGACCGCAAGGGCGCGAGTGGAAAACGCCAGTTGAATTCTGCACTGTCAATGCGCCCCAACGCGCCCGTCTGACAGGCCTCTTTCAGCCGACCGTAGGATGGAACGCCCAGAAAGTTGTGGCAAACTGCGATTTGTTTCCCGGAGTCCGCCGCAGCGGCTTCAACCGCCTCGCAATCTGCCATAGAGAGAGCAAATGGTTTTTCCACCATGACATGAAAACCAAGGGCCAGACATTGCTGGGCCAGGTTGGCATGAATATGGGGCGGCGTCAGGATGTGGACAGCGTCACAGACATTGGCGGCGGCCAGTTCCTCGACCGAGTTGAACGCTTGAATCCCGTATGTCCCAGCAAAATCCGACGCGGCCGCAGGCGAGACATCGCAGATCGCTGTAAGGGCGACATCCTTGGTCGCGCGCAGCGCGTTGGCGTGCCAGGTGGCGATATATCCGGCTCCGATCAGGCCGACACGAATGGGGTTCTGAGACATGATTTCTTTCGACGCTAGATCTATTTATATTCGATGATTTTCATGGGCGCCGCCCGTTTGCGGCGCCAAAGGTATGTCAGCATGCCGATCACGTTCGGCACTTTGGATAATGTCAGAAAGACAGCCTGTTTTGCGGCTGATCCGAAAGGCAGATTGTCGCGCATCAACCCCTGTACCGTGCGTATATAAGACAGGACAAAAATGGCCAGGACCGCCAATGTGATCCAGAGAGAGATAAAGAGGCCCGCAAAGGCCGCAATCGGAAGAAGCGCGCCATAGATCCAAGCCCGCTTGCGTTCGCGTGTGAAATACTCCGGATGCAGTGCGCCGACCTGCGCAAACCCGTGTCCGGTGCGCACAGCACGTTGCCACCATTGGGAAAACCGGTCCATCGCGGCGTCATGGCGGGTCATGTTCTGGGGCAAACGCTCGATCTTCCAGCCTGCCTTGCGAATGCGCACACAAAGCTCGTCATCCTCTGCCGCGATCACCGTGTCGTCAAAGCCGCCGATCCCGTCAAAGGCCTCGGTCCGCACCATCATGTCGCCGCCACAGGTCTGGATCGAACCTGCCGGGCGGTGCCATTCAAAGTCACACATGGCATTATAGACACTGGCGTCCGGATAGATTTCGGCTCGCCACCCGGTGACGACACCAAGGCTGGCATCGCTTTCAAGCGCAGCGGCAGCGATCGCAACCCATCCCTCGACAATCGCGCAGTCTCCATCAATGAACTGCACAAAATCAAGGTCCTGTCCTGCGTTCTTAAGGTGATCGTAACCTGCGTTGCGCGCGCGGGCTGCAGTGAAGGGTTTGGACAGATCCAGTTCCACTACATGCGCGCCGACTTTTCGGGCTTCGTTCACGCTGTCGTCTGAGGAGCTTGAGTCAACGTAGACCACTGCGGCCACACTGTCTGGCACCGAGGCAAGACAGCGAATGAGGCGCTCGCCTTCGTTACGCCCGATCAGCACCAACCCGATGCGCGGGGCTGTGGTATCATCTTGCCTCATGGAGCCCCCGGTTTTCTTTGGCAGGAGGTGTCATAAGCTGTGCCAGACGCCCCGCCTCAGTCTCTTGATTGAACTCCGCGGCCACTTTGGCGCGGCCAGCAGCGCCCATCCGCTGACGCAATTCTGGATCACCCAGCAGATCGCGCAACCGTGCTGTCAGGTCCTCGACATTGCCCGGCGGAACTAGATAGCCGCTAATGCCGTCTTCGACCAGTTCCGAAATGCCACCGACCCTTGTTGCCAGAACCGGCAAACCGCTGGCCATCGCTTCCATCAAGGTGACAGGCACGCCCTCGGCAAAACTGGGCAGCACCAACGCATCAGCGTCGGCCAGCGTTTTTGCGACCGCGTCCTGAGACATATAGCCCGCGAATGTCACCATTTCGCCAAGCCCAAGCTGTTGCGCGCGGATTTCCAGATCGGCCCGTTCGGGTCCATCACCGATCAGGGTCACGCGAAGATTGGGAATGTCAGTCACAAGGCGTGACAACGCATCAAGCAGAACCGGAACACCCTTAACGCCGGCAAGGCGGCCAACAAAGACCAGATGCGGTGCGGACGGGTTTGTCGTGGTCTCGATCCGATACTTGTCCGGATCGATCCCGCAATGGATGATGTTGAGCTTGTCCCAGTGTTTCTGGTCCGAAAAAATCATGCACTGGCTGCGGCAAAAATCGCTGATACAGGCCACGAACCGTGCCTCGGCAATCTTGGCGTCGATCCGCCAATGCTTTGGTTCAAAGAAGATATCGGGCCCATGGATCGTAAAGCTGAACGGTATGCCGCTGAGTTTGCTGGTCAGCATCGCCACCGTACAGGTCGCGGTGGCTATGTGGTTGTGCAGATGCCGTACCTTTTGCTGTTTCAGATGGTCGGCCAAAACTGCGGCCTCGGCAAAATAGAATAGCTGATAGAGCAGCCCCTTAAGCCCGGCAGGACGGGTGGCAAGGGCCAGCCGGAGTGCCGAGAAATACCGCGCCGGTGCTTGCACGAGTGCCTTTAGGTGACACCGGACGAGGCGTATCGGTGATTTTGCGGCGGCAATCACATAGAAGGTGTTTTTGAATTCCGCCTGCTGTTCCGGGCCGACGTGATGTTCTGCTCCGGTCTTGCGGATGGAACATGTTTCGACCTTCATCCCCTGCTCGCGCAGCGCGGTGATTTCGCGTTGGATAAAGGTGTCGGTGGCCCGGGGATACTCGCCCGTCAAATAGGCAATCGGTTCAGAAGGCACAGCGGGTTTCATGACACGTGACCTTTCTCCCGCTCCAGCATCATCGACATGATCTGAGCAAAGGGCGGTTGAGGCGGCACATTCAGCCGTGCATGCAGCCTTGCGTTGTCAAATCGCAAAGGTTTCATTCGGGCATGCAGGACTGCCGGGCGAAGCAACCCAGGAAGCTTTCGTCCCAGTCGCGGTATCCCATGAACCAGACCGCCTACGGCGCTCAGGAACCGCCAGTTAGAGGGCAGCGTCACCCGTGGCCAGCCGCCCCGGCGCAGCGCGGCGACATATGTGGCACGGTCCGGGCGATCGTCATCCATGACGTTGACCACCTCTATCCCCTCAGCCGGTGTTGTTGCAGCAAGAACCAGCGCCTTGGCGGTATGTTCAACAAAGCTGACGGGAACCTCTCCTTTGGACTCCATCTGGAGCAGGACCGGCCCAAGCGGATGGCCAAGATGCCCGTTCCACAACCGTCCGGGACCAAAGACCGCGCCGGGCCGCAGGATCCACAGTTCGAACCCCTGCGCGTTGGCCGCAGCCCGGACATGAGCTTCTTGCGCCAGCTTAGCCTCGCAATATGCGTCTCGCGCCGTGGGCGTGGCTTCGAGCGGGCTAGCTTCGGTCAGGACCGCGCCTGTCTTGAGTGCCTGACCGTCATATACCGACAACGAGCTGACCAGTACCATGCGCGGGGGAGGATTGCAGGTTTTCAAAGCAGCGAGCACAGTTTCCGTCGCCTTCACCGTGTCATTGATCTGACGGGCGGCATCACCGCCCATGATGGCGGCGGCGTGAATGATGGCCTCTGCTTCGGCCAGCAGTTTTGCCAGCCGGTCTTGCGCGTCGGGAGCCGTCAGATCCAGTTCGGCTGTCGTGATATCGGAGTCTGCTTTCCAACCATCAGGCACTTTGGAACGGTCACGTACAAGCGCGCATACCTCGTGTCCGTCTGCACGCGCGGCGTCTACGACGTGGCGCCCGATAAACCCGTTCGCGCCGGTAACCAGGATCTTCATGCCAGCCATGATGCCGCCGCTGTCAAGACGCCCACTTGGCGTAGCTCTCCCAAAACGCGATTTTCCATTCTACTGAGCACCTGACCTCTCATCACTTTCATGCACCGGTCGGTTCTGTCGGGACATGCACAGAAAACCAGGGATCTTGCCCCTGATCGGCCCAGAGCGACACAATTCGATTCTGCGAAAGGATGCAAGTTGCGTGACTGCGATCAGTATCAATCGTGACGTCGCTGAATGCCAAAACCTTAAGAATTCGTGGGAAGATCGCCTTGTAAATGGCTTCCTTCGCTGAAAAAATCTGCTTTACTAGGTGACCTTGTTTCGCACGAGTCTGCGACTGTACCCATGCGATCTCTTCCGGATTGCATATCTCGCCCCAAAGTTCTTGTTCCAATGGCGCGTAGTCCTCAACGTCTATGCCGATTGCCGCAACATCGCGCGTTCGGGCGACAACCGCGGCACAAAGACTGTCACAATGCGAGATCGAACCTACCACGCCTTCAGGCCAGATCGGTGCCCGGTTGGCCGCAATGGGAACGGCAACCTGCGGCAGGCCGATGTCCGCCATTGCCTTGCGAGCCATGATGCGTCCGGCAGTAAACTCACGACTGCGCTTGGCCATTGCATTGACAATGGCAGGCCGTTCCTCTGGCCACAACTCATCACCACCCGTCCGCACCCGGCGCGGATCACAGACCGCACATCCTACACCGTAGGGGAGGATTTTACGCAGATCTTCGCGGATCTCGATATAGGGGTCGTGTCCCCAGTGCTTTGTCACCTCAACGTCCTCTGCGGCTCATGCGCAGGGCGCGGCGTCTGGCCATGGCGTCCATCTTTGCCCCGCCAGCCGGCTCGGATTCCGTCGCAGTGGGTGCTGGACGGGGGACCGGTTTTGCGCTCGCGCCCAGATGATTGGTCAGCGCGCCAAGGGTCGGAAAGCGGAAGATGTCGGTGACCATCAGTTTCGTACTGCCTAGTTCCGCCTTCAGTTCGCGATATGCTTGCACCGCCAACAGCGAGTGCCCGCCAAGGTCAAAGAAATTCGCCGTCGGCGGGATATCCTGAACGCCCAGCAAGCGCGACCAGACCGCACGGATGGTGCCTGTGACATCCTGTGCCCCGGCACTTTCGGTCGCAGGTGCAGTTGCTGCGACGGGCTGAGCCACGGGTGCTGGTTGTGCCTTTTGCGGGCTCGGAAAGGCCTTGCGGTCCACTTTTTTATTCGGTGTCAGTGGAAAGGAGGCAAGCGTCACATAGTGGGCCGGGATCATGTGGGGCGGCAGCGTCTCTTCGACAAAGCTGCGCAGGGTTGCATCATCCGGGATATCCGTCCCGGTCATATAGGCCACCAGTCGCTGGTCGCCCGGTGTGTCCTCGCGCGCAATCACCACGGCTTCGGTAATCGCGTCATGTGCATTCAGGCGGCTCTCGATCTCACCCAGTTCGATCCGATAGCCACGGATCTTAACCTGATTGTCGATACGGCCTAGGAATTCCAGCCCCCCGTCTGATCGGCGAGACACAAGATCGCCGGTTCCATAGATGCGGTTGCCTTCCCGGAACGGGTCGCTGCGAAAGCGGTCATCCGTCTGTTCAGCGCGTTTGTGATAGCCACGGGTGACGCCCTCGCCCCCGATCCACAGCTCGCCCGGCACACCTTCGGGCACGGGTTGTCCAGCCGCGTCAAGGATATAGAGCTGGGTGTTGGCAATCGGCGTGCCAAGATCAACCTGTTCCGCCGTCGCGGGGCCGGTCGCCGACCAGATGGTTGTTTCGGTCGGCCCATACATGTTCTCGATATGCGCGTCGGTGATCTTGTTCAGATCCGCCACCAATGCGCCGGGCAACGCTTCGCCGCCGACCATCAGATATTCGAGCTGTTTGAGCGCGCTGTCGTCCTCGTCCTGCATAAAGATGAGCCGTGCCATGGACGGCGTGCATTGCATATGCGTCACGTCATGCCGCCGGATCTGACCATGGATAGAAACATCCACGACCTCTTCTTCTGTCCCGGCATTGGCGGCCCGCAGCACCTCTGACAAGGGCTCCAGCGCTTGCAAGACCTTGGGCACCGGAATGCCGTAGTCAATCAGGCAGGCGATTTCCCCGACACCGATGGCACGCACTTCCTCGACCCGTTTCATGCAGTCTTCGACGGTACCAAACAGGCCCGAGTCCTCAAAATAGCGCAGGAATGCAAAATCGAGGACGCCCTCCAGCTCTTCTTCAGTCAGCGACCCAAGGTCGAGCTGGAACGGATTGTCGACCCCCTTGGGCTTCTTGAAGGCAGGAAAGGCCCAGGCATATTGTTTGATCAAACCAGCCGCCGAGCGCAGGTAATCCTTCATCGGTTCGCACGCGATTTCGCGCGCGGTTTCGCGATCGTCCGCAATATAGGTGTGCAGCATTAGCGTGACGGTGAAATCCGCGGGATCATACCCTGCTTCGCGCAAGGCTTCGTGGTAAATCTTGATCTTCTCACCCACTTCGGGGACAGATTGGCCAAGAAGGTGGGTCAAAACGTTCGCACCAAGCGCCCCGGCCTCTTTCCAAGTCGCTGGATTCCCCGCCGTTGTCACCCAAACCTTCAGCTCTTTGGAAACCGGGCGTGGCTGTGTGACGACGGCATGCATCGCACCGTCCTTGCGGGGGAATTCGACTTCCTCGCCACGCCAAAGCTTTCGCAGGGTTTCAATGTTTTCCAGCATCGCCGGTTTGTTGTCCGGTGGAGTGTTTTCCGGGCGCAGCACAAAATCGTCCGGTTGCCATCCCGACGCAATCGCCAAGCCGGTTCGCCCGTTGGTCAAATTGTCGATTACGGCCCATTCCTCGGCAATGCGGGCGGGATGATGCAGCGGCGAAACACAACTGCCCGCACGGATTTCTAGGTTTTGCGTCACCGCAGCTGCGGCGGCTCCGGTGATCGAAGGGTTGGGAAACGGTCCACCAAAGGCATGGAAATGCCGTTCGGGTGTCCACAGCGCCTTGAAGCCGTTTTTGTCGGCTATCTTGGCCCCTTCCAGCAGAAGTTCATATTTTTTCGGGCCAACACCATCATCATTGCCCCAGTAGAACAGGCTGAAATCCATCCGTTTAGCGGTGCCGGTGCTCACTGTTACGGGGGCTCCGCCGCCCATGGCCTTGCTGTCGTCGCCCAGCACCACCAGCTTGAAGCCGCGCGCCAGCGTCCAGAACAGTTCGAGAACCGAGATGTCAAAGGAAAGGCTTGTCACCGCCAGCCAGGCCGCGCCTTCCTGGTGGGGAATGCGATCATCCATGCCCACACAAAAGTTCACCACGTTGCGGTGTTCAACCATCACGCCTTTGGGTTTGCCGGTCGAGCCGGAGGTATAGATGACATAAGCGAGGTTCGCAGGCGTTGCGCCTCCGTCAACATTTCCGTCCGGTGCGTCCGCGACCCGGCTGTCCTGATCAACCTCGAGCACTTGGGCAGAGTGCGGTGGCAAGTCATTTGTCATCGAGGACTGCGTGACCACCACCGGTGCCTCGCTGTCCGTCAGATAGTATTCGATCCGGTCATTGGGATAGGCCGGGTCCAGTGGCACATAGGCGCCGCCTGCCTTTTGAATTGCAATGGCGGCGATCACCAGATCCAGACTGCGCGGCAGGTACAGACCCACCATCACATCCGGGCCAACGCCCATTGATTTCAGCACATGCGCAATGCGATTGGCCCGCGCATTGACCTCGGCATAGGTCAGCTCGGTGGTCTCAAAGACCAGTGCGGTCGCCTGTGGTGTCTTTTCTGCCTGCGCTTCGATCAGGTTATGCAGACACAGGTTGCGGTCGTGATCGGTTTCAGTCTCATTGAGCGTGAACAGCAGCTTTTCCCGTTCCGCCGCACTCAGACTGGGCAGATCGGCAACCACCGTATCGTCCTCTGCCGCGACCAGCGCGTCAGCCAGTACATCAAACCGGGCCAGTGCCGCGTCACGGTCGGCGTCGCTCATCCGTGATGCATCCGTAACCACTTCCAGACCATCGGCCACACACACGGTCAGCGTCGTAACGGGAATCGGTGTCGCATCTTTCCTGTTGATCCCGATCGCAGGCGTTCCGAGGCCGCGCAATCCGGGGTCGCGGGCCAGCAGATCCAGAGCGAAGGCACCCTTTTCATTCGCCTTGGCTGTGTTCTCGGCCAGCTTTGCTGCAATCGTTGAGAGTGAACCGGTCACATCCACGCGGAGCGGCACCCATTCGTTAAGTGTTCCGGAAAGCTGAGGCTGATCCGCGCCCTTGAGCGCAACATCAAACTGTTCCATGCCCGACATCCGCGCCGCCCAGATCGCCAGCGCGGTCAACAGCCTGTCACCGTCCAAAGATGTCGCGTGCGTGACCCGGTGCCAATCCGGTGTTTCATCGGCTGTATCAGCATCGCCGATTTTCACCGGGTCGAACGTTGCGAGCGTCTTGCGCCAGAACCCTTCATGCGGGGCGGTTGCTGCAAGAGCGGAATCGATACGGTCTATTTCGCTCGCGTCCAGCACCGGCAACACTGCGTTTGCGCCAGGCAAGTGCGTTGCGGGTTCTCCGCTGATAACACTCAGCCCTGCAAGCCTGACCGCACCAGTTCCACAGGCTACCGTCAGTGTATTGTCTGCCGCCGTTAATACTGTACCTGCAGGCGCCGATCCATCCGCTTCACTGGCCTCATGCACCAGAACCACGCCAGTCTCGAACCGAAACTTCGCGGCCGACAGCGGATTCCAATAGGGACCGTGATCAAGCGCATGCACCATCCGCACCACATCTGCGGCAGGCTTGGAGAAATCCAGCAGACCGCCCGCCGAGGGCCGGTCCGCCCGGGCAAAGACCCGGCGGTTGGTGAAATCCTGTGGCGTACCTTCGGCCTGATCGTTCTCGAGCAGTCCCACCATTTCGGGGAAACTGTCGATGGCTTCGGCATAGCATTTCGTGTTGAGCGTCAGTGCAGTATCTTCCGGCCCGACGTCAAAGCGGCGGGACACCAGAATATTTCCCTCATCGACCCCTGGCGTGACGCGGTGCCAAGTGATCGAATGCGTGGTCTCTCCGTTCAGCAACCCCCAAACCGGGACGTTAAGACCCGCGTATTCGGGCAGCGGCCCATCATGAAAGTTGACTGCGCCCTTGCTTGCCAGTGCCAGCACGCCGTCAGGAACAAGTGACAGGTTGGCGATCGACAAAACCCAGTCGCACGAGATCCCGGCCAAGCGTTGTTCCAGACCCTTGCCCGGTGCCTCTGTCCTCAGCCCTTCGGCGGTGGCCCAGGCGCGGACATCCGGGTTGCGTGTCACGACAGCAGCAATGCTATGCCCACGGTCTTTCCAAAGGGAAACGCATTGCACCAAAAGGGATTCGTTGCCGATAAGAAGAGCTGATAAGGTCATGATATCTCTATTCTGCTGGATCTGGAGCAGGCTTGATTTGCACGGGCTTTCGTTTGGTGCCCAAGCCCAGTGCATGGGACACCATATCGCGCAGGAATCGCTGCGCATCACCATGGGGTTTACGCTCGATCAACCGGCGGGCCCTGAAGAGTAAACGACTTGGTACGTAAAGGGCTGTGGCTGCAATCGCATAAAGAGCACCATGGTTCTTGGTGAAATAATACCAGCGGCTGTCGAACCAATATGACGGCATCCGCTTCCATGTCTTCATCCCGGTTGAGACAGACCCGATATGGGTCACGCTGCTTTCGGGCAGGTAAATCGTTGGCCAGCCGGCCTGTTTTGCCCGACGGCACAAGTCAGTCTCTTCGAAATACAAAAAGAAGGTTTCATCAAAGAGGCCGATCTGATCCAGAACATCCCGCCGCATCATCAGGCTGGCACCGGCTGTCCAGTCGACCGCTGTAGGACCATCAGGCAACGCCATGGGAACAATATGTTTTTTCAGCAGGCGCGAGACCGGACCAAACTGGATGCCGCTCTCGATCTCGGACCAGATCGAAGGAAATCGAAAGATCGTACAATGCCAGTCACCGTCCGGTCCGTGAATATAGCTGCCGACAAGACCGGCGTCAGGGTGGGTGTCCAGATGATCAAGCAAGACCTTGATGGATCCCTTGTCCGGAAAGGCGTCTGAATTCAGGATATAGACGTAGTCGGGTTTCACCCCGCCCGGTAGGCCCGCGCGAATACCGACATTGTTGCCCGCGCCAAATCCGCCATTGTGGCCGGACTGGATCACCGTGACGCGGTCATCGCGGTCCCAGCCCCGTTTGCTCACCGCGTCTCTAAGGACCTCGAATGAACCGTCCTGACTGTCGTTGTCGACAATCGTGATCCCGCCCGGAATGCCTTCCATCTCGGCCAAAGCCGCTTCTGCCGACTTTAGCGTCATGCCGGCAGTCTTGTAATTCAGGATGATGGTCTGCAGGACAGAGCCTGTCATTCCGCCGCCTCCGACCAATCCGCAACACTTTGTTCTGCCTCGCGAATACTCATTCTGATACGCTCGGCCAACACCCGGACGCTGGGCTCAAGCACCATGCTGTCATGGTCACCCGGCACTTCGATCACTTCCAAATCTTCGACATAACGGCCCCAGTCATTGTCTTCGTAGACATATTCCTTGCCACGGTCGATCCACTGGCCCTTGGAGACTTTCCAATACCTGTCAAGCGGTGGGCGGAACAGCGCCACGCGCCCATCATAGGGATGCGTTTCGTAGACCGCGATTGCGCGGTAAAACGCGGCCTCGATATCCGCGTTGTGAAACTGATGGCCCGCCATCTCTTCCGGCCCGCCAAAGCGGTTGCGAATTTTGCTCATCTCCCAATGATACCGTTCACGCGCCCATTTGGAGAAATAGCCCAGCCCTTCGCGCTGCAACTGGTTCAGCTTCAGAAGCATTCTATCTTGCCGCGTCAGACGGGGGCGGCTGGCGAGCGGGGTATCAAGCATGATGACGATACTCGTATCCTCGCCAGCCTCTTTCAGCTGCCGCGCCATTTCATAGGCGGTCAGCCCGCCGCCCGAGAAACCACCCAGAATATATGGGCCTTCGGGCTGCACCTCGCGCATTTCCGCGATATAATCTGTCGCAGCCTCGGTCAGTGTTTCATGCGGACCTTCATCGCCATACAGACCACGAGCCTGCAGACCATAGAAGCTGCGATCCTTGCTAAGCAGGTTCGCGAGGTGACGCAGGTTCAATACGTTTCCGAACATGCCCGCTACCATGAATATTGGGGGCTCGGACCCGGTTTCAGCAGTGCTCATAGGCACGATATGGGTATACCGGCGTGTTGCCGTGACTTGAACGGGGGCGTCCCCACCCTCGTCGCCAATTGCCGTATCTCCGCCGACCCGTTCAGCAATCAGCGCGGCGCATTTGGAGATCGTCGGCGCCTCAAACAGCATCGAAATTGGGAAATCGACCTGATAGGTTTTCTTGATCGTCGCGAACAGGCGCACAGCGATCAGCGAGTGGCCGCCAAGCGCAAAGAAATCATCCTCGACACCGACCTGATTCACACCAAGCAAGTCCTCCCACAACTCGGCCAACGCGGCCTCGATGGTCGTAGACGGCGCGACATAGGTGCTGTCCAGATCGGGGCGTTCAAATTTCTGCCCTTCGTTCTCCTTTGTCTCGGCCCCGGCGATGACTTGCGCCGTGAGACCGTGAAGGTCGAGCGAGGAAATCACGACCTGCGAAAGCCCCTGCGCGAGCGCCCGCTTGAACAACATCGCGCCTTCGGGCGGCGTGATCCCCTGACTGAGATTCTGACGCAACCGTTCTTCGGTCGGAGACAGCGGACGAACATCAGATGATGCGCCTTCGATCTCGACTTCGCTTTCGGACAAGGGCACGGCCTTGGTGATGTCGGCGGCGTCCGCGATCATCTTGATCTGGAACCCCTCGATCTCGACGCAAACGCGACCCTGTGCATCCGCCAGTGTCACGTCAAAGCGCGCAACCGGATTACCGGTTTCGTTGTCTTCATGACCACGCACCCAGCTGAACACTTCGCCCGGAAGAGGATGCAGGACACGCACGGTTTCATATGCGATCGGAACCCAAAGATGCGCAGATTGATAGCCCTTGATCAGGTTCATCGCCCAACCGGTTGCGATATCCAGCAGTGCGGGATGCAAAAGATAGCCGTCATCCAGATCGCCCCGGTAGGCGTCATCAAGAGAAAGCCGCGCAATCCCCTCGCCATCGCCATAGGCCGTTTCGCGCAACACGTTCCAGCGCGGGCCAAAGTTCAGGTGTCCAGCCTGCGCCGAGGGCAGCGCCGCGCCCTGCCCGTCTGTACGATCTGCGCAGCGCTCTGTAATGGCGGCGATGTCGATGACCTTGGGCCCTTTGGGGGTCGCGCCCGCTGCAAGACCGGCCTGCGCGTTCAACTGCCAGCCATCGCGCCCTTTAAACTTTGCATCGCTCTGCAGGACAAACCGATAGCTTTCATCGTCGCGCTCGAGCTTAACGCGAATATCCCGTTGCTCGTTGTCGTCGACCTGTACAGGGCGCAAAAAGATCAGATCGCTCAGGGTAAAGGACCCGTCGTGGCCCTGCGCCTTCATCGCCTGCGCCGCCAACTCAAGATAGCCGGTGCCGGGCAAGAATGCGTCACGTGTTTTCGAGCGATGCTCGTCAATCACCCAAGTGTCGGCGTCAAGATGACCGGTCAGGATCCGCTCGCCCGCGCTGTCAAAGCCCGCTTCGCTCAGCAATACCGCATCAATCGGCATCGCAGGCACAGCAAGCGTTTCACCCTGTCGCGCGGCCATCGCGCCCGCAGCCATGCCGACCTGGCTCCAGAGACCCCAGTTGATCGCCAAAACGCAGGTATTATTGCCCTTGCGGGACTTGGCATAAGCATTCAGGTATTCGTTCGCCGCGACATAATCGACCTGTCCCGCAGGGGCGGTGACAGTCGAGGTGGACGAGAACAGCACCATCAGATCCAGCTCGCCATCGGCGAACAATTCGTCCAACACCTGCGTGCCGTGGATCTTCGCGGCAAAAACCGGCTCGATCGACATGTCATCCTTGGCCAGCAGCGGTCCGTCGTCGATGCTGCCCGCAGCGTGGATAACACCGTTGATCGGGCCAAATTCGCGGGCCACCTCGTCTTTCAGTCGCCGCATCTGTTCCAGATTGCACACATCTGCCTGCGCGGCCTTGACCGTGCCACCCAACCTTTCCAGCCGCTCAACAGCGCCAATCGCCTGTGACGTCGGATCATGGGGGCCGAATTTCTGAATATGTGCGGCCCATGTTTTCCGGTCGGGCAGTGGTCTGCGTGACAACAGCACAATCTTTGCTTGTTGTTCGCTGATCAGGCTTTCGGCGAGCGTCAGGCCGATACCGCCAAACCCGCCAGTGATCATATAAACCCCGCCGGTTTTCAGAGGAGTTGGTTCCTTCTCGGTCAGCGCGATCCGCCGGAAATCCAGTTCATACCGCCGGGTGTCGCGCAGGGCTGCCACGGTGTTTCCGGGCGTGGCCAAAAGATCTTCGAGAACCCGATCGGCGAGACCAGTCATCGCCGCTTGGGCGGCAGCCTTCTTCAGCCGCCGGTTCGGCATTTCCACGTCCAGTATGGCCGCCGTCACACCAGCCAGTTCGCGCGGCATGACCCGGATGGGTCCCATGATCGTGGCCTTTTCTGGATAAGGCAGCGGTTCGTCACGAACCTGCGCCGCGCCGGAGGTGATGGCCGAAAAATACACATCCTCGATCTCTTCGCCAGCCAGCGCCTGCGCGAGGTAGAGGATTGAATAAAAGCCATGTTCCTGATTGCGGTGATAAAAGCTCGACCCCGGGCGGAATTTTTCAGTGCCCGTTACCAGCCAGAAATGAGCAATGCGCGTGGGCGTGATGCCACGTTCAACAAGGTCTGCGACCAGTTGATCAAAGGCCGCGCGCCCGCGTTCCGGGTTCATCACATAAGATTCTTCGCCGACCCGGTCGAAACCATCGCCCGACATCACGTCAATCACGGTGTGACCGCTCGCGCGGAGCCGTTTGCTGACCTGCTCCGCCAGACCGGTGTCATCCTTGAACACCAGCCAGGTTTCTTTGGTGGCATCTGACAGATCACCGGCCACGTCCACTTCGCAATCGGCGAGCCGTGGTTTCCAGATCGGTCGATAGCCCCAGTCCTCCGGGTTTTCGATCCGGATCAGCATGTCCTGACTGGTTTCCGTGCGCGCAGTGCCGGGTTCAATGAAGTAACGGGCGCGCTGGAACTGGTAGGTTGGCAGGATCACCCGTTGGCGCAGTGCGTCGCCCCAAATCTGTGACCAGTCCGGGTCGATACCCAAGGCCCAGAGACGCCCCAGTATTTCCATAAAATAGATGTCGTCAGAAACATCCTCATCCATGTGGCGCAGCACGGACAGGATCTGGCCCGCCGGGATACCGGCCTGCATCCGCGCAAACGAGCTTAGCGCCTTGCCCGGTCCCATCTCTATAAAGACACGCTCGGTCGTGTCCTTGGTCAGTGTCGCGAGGCAATCGGTGAAACTCACCGTGCCGCGCAGGTGCCGAACCCAGTATTCAGGATCGGTCGCCTCTGCATCCGTCAGCACATCGCCCGAACGGTTGGAGATCACCGGGATCTGTGGTGGTTTGAGGTCGAGCGTTTTGAGATGCGCGCGCCAGTCTTCGAGGATCGGATCCAGCATCGCCGAATGCGCAGCAATGTCGATCGGCACCCGCTGACAGTCGATATCCAATGCCGCCAGCTTATCCGCGAGTTCGTCGAGCGCGGCCTGTGGCCCCGATGCGACGCACAGCTCGGGCGCGTTCACCGAGGCAATCCCCAATCCCGGCACCAACAGCGGTTCCAGTTCGGCAGCGGCCATCGGCACGCTGAGCATGCCGCCTTTGGGGACCGTATCAAACAGCTGGCCGCGCTTGTGCACGAGGCTGATGCAGTCCTCAAAGGACATCACCCCGGCAAGACACGCGGCGGTGTTTTCTCCCATCGAATGGCCAACCAGCGCAGCGGGCTGAACCCCCCACGACATCCACAGTTGCGCCAGCGCATATTCCATCATCATGATTAGAGGCAGCTGGACGGAGGGCTGTTTCAGCGTCTCGTTAGCTGCATCGATCACGTTGTCATCGCAGAGCCACAGATTCTTGAGGTCGTAGTCGAGCTTGGGTTGCAGATGCTCCAATCCCCGATCCATCCACTCGCGGAAAACCGGTTCGGTCTCGTACAGATCGCGGGCCATTCCGGCATACTGCGCCCCGCCGCCAGGGAACATAAAGACAGCATCCGGATTGGCGCCGGCAGGTTCGTGATCAAAGACCCGGCGCGGGTTCGCACCTTCCAGCAGCTCGGCGGCCTGTTCATGGCTTTCCGCCACGACAATCCGGCGTTTTTCGAACTGGCGGCGGCCTTCGATCAGCGTAAAGGAGACGTCTTCCAGCGGTTGTTCGGGATGCGCGCGCAGATGGGCGGCAAGTGCTGCGGCATTGGCATCAAGCCCGGCCTTGTTGCGGCCCGAGACCGGCAGGATATGAAAAGGCCAATCCGACGCTTGCGACGCGGCGCGCGCAGGCGCTTCCTCGATCACCACATGGGCATTGGTTCCGCCGACGCCGAGTGAATTGATCCCGGCCCGCCGCGGTCCCTTGTGCGATACCCAATCACGCAACTCGGCATTGACCGAGAAAGGCGAGTTTTCAAAGTCGATGGCCGGGTTCGGGGATTCATATCCCAGCGAAGGTGGTATCTGTTTGTGATGCAGTCCGAGCGAGGCCTTTATCAGGCTGGCAACGCCTGCTGCGGTGTCCAGATGGCCGATATTGGTTTTGACCGATCCGATCCGGCAATAACCGGTTTCCTCGGTCGTTTCGCGAAAGGCCTCGGTCAGCGCTGCGACCTCAATCGGATCACCGAGGTAGGTGCCGGTTCCGTGGCACTCTACGTAATCAATGGTTTCGGCGCTTACGTCCGCCATCAGGTGCGCTTCTGCGATTGCGCCGGCCTGACCGTCGACCGATGGGGCCAGATACCCGGCTTTGGCGGCACCATCGTTGTTGATCGCCGACCCCCGGATCACCGCCCAGATATGATCGCCATCCGCCAGCGCATCCTCTAGCCGCCGCAAAACCACGACACCTGAACCCGAACCGAATACCGTGCCTTCGGCCCGGTGGTCAAAAGCATGGCATTCTCCGTCCGGTGACAGGATTTCGTTTTCCTTGAAGATGTAACCGCGCCCATGTGGCAACTCGATCGTCGCCCCACCGGCCAGCGCCATATCACATTCACCTGACTGCAGCGCGGCACAGGCATAATGCACAGCAACCAAAGAGGTGGAACAGGCCGTTTGCAGATTTATCGACGGACCCTTGAGGTCGAAGACATGGGACACGCGGGTCGACAGGAAATCCTTGTCATTGCCCGTATGGCGGAGCAGGAACATGCCGACATCGTCGATCAGGTCCGGGTTCGAGCAGATGTTGAAATAGAAATAGCTGCCCATCCCGCAGCCAGCGAATACTCCGACAGAACCGTCGAATTTCTCGGGCGGATGACCGGCGTTTTCAAACGCTTCCCAAGCAACTTCCAGAAACTGGCGGTGCTGGGGGTCCATGATCGCACTTTCCTTGGGGGAAAATCCAAAGAAATCGGTGTCGAACATTTCAAAATCGTCAAGGACGGCAGCCGCGCGCACATAGTTGGGATGATGCAAATTCTGTGTGCTTTCGCCCGCTTGCTTGAGCTCTTCCTCGGTCAGTTTGCGGATCGATGACTGGCCTTCGCGCAAGTTGTTCCAGAACTGGGACACATCCCCTGCTCCGGGCAAATGCGCCGCCATTCCCACAATGGCGATGTCATCACGATCCTCTGCTGTGAATTCCATGTCCTCACTCACAACCAACTATGCTCCCATCTACACTGCAGCCCTACGCATTGCGCTATATACTAACTATCAAAATTGTCCAAAATAGGACAGAACGAGATATGTGATTGTGTCGCAAGTGCGTGAAATACCAAGAATTCCGCAAAAACGCGAGCCAAATAATCCATTGTGGCAACGACTGGAAAACACCGAGCCATCTCCCTTTGCCCTGCCACACGTTTCCGACCCCGTCAGGATTTCGCGTTTTTGCTGATTCGGGTGGGACAACGCGGCCCAAATCGTGATAGGTGGCTCCGTTAACAGCAGGCTGATCAACCGAACCCATGCCCAATACACTCGCCTTTATAATGCTCTTTATCTGGCCGCTGATCATGGCCGTGCTGTTCAAGAAACTCTCGCCTGACCGGGCGCTGATCTGGTCGTTTCTGGGTGCATTCATGCTGCTCCCGACCGGCGCTTACTTTGACCTTCCACTGGTCCCGACACTGGACAAATACACGCTCCCAAGCGTCGCGGCGCTGGTGCTGAGCCTGACGATGGTGAAGCAAAAGATCCGGTTTTTCCCCGAATCCAAGCTGGCCTCGGTTCTGATGGTCGGCTACGTCTTCAGCCCATTTTTTTCAGTCATGAGTAACCCTGAACCCGTATTTTGGGGGGTACGGGTTTTGCCTGGGCTGACAATTTATGACGCCATCTCAGAAGTGATGAAACATGGTATTGCGCTGATCCCCTTCATCCTAAGCTTCAATCTGTTGGCCACCCGCAAAGCCAGGCACACCTTCCTCACCGTCTATATGCTCGCCGGTTTATTTTATTCGATCCCGATGTTGGCAGAGATCAGACTCAGTCCGCAAATCAACTACTGGGTTTACGGCATGTTCCCGGAGCTTTTCGGCCAGCAAATTCGCTTTGGCGGTTTCCGCCCTGTCGTATTCATGGGCCATGGCCTCGTGACCGCCTTTTTCATGTTGATGGCCGTCATGTCCACCGCAACTCTATGGCGTGGCTCCAACCCTGACGAACCTTTTCCATATCCGGCTGCTTTCGCCTGGTTGGCGCTTATTCTTATCCTGTGCAAAACGGTGGGCGTGGTCTTGTTCGCAGTCATGTTCGTTCCCATCATTCTGTTTGCCGGAACACGAATCAAGGGCTGGGCGATCATGGTCTGTGCCACGTTCCTGATTAGCTATCCCGTTCTGCGTTCAATGGATGCGGTTCCCGTCGATGAAATGGTGGACTATGCGGCGCTCATCCAGGCCGAACGCGCGCAATCGCTCGAATTCCGTTTCGACAACGAAAAGATACTGCTTGACCATGCCGCGAGAAAACCCGTTTTCGGCTGGGGCTATTGGGGGCGCAACCGGCTTTATGATCTGGAAACCGGACAATCCACCGTGACTACGGACGGGCACTGGATCATCGTGATCGGCATGCTGGGGTGGACCGGCTATATCTGTGTCTTTGGCCTGTTGACACTTCCCCTGTTCAAGCTCTGGTTCCTGCGAAAAAGATGGCCCGCCGATCGGGAAGTACACATTATTTACGGCATTGCGCTGATGCTGGGAGTGAATTTGATCGATCTGATCCCAAATTCGACGATTAACCATCTGACATGGACACTCGCAGGATTGCTTCTGGCCAGCTCGACCGTAGCCGCCCGGGCCGAATTCCAAACGGCAGCCGATCCTTCTGAAAACGATGTCAAAGACCCCCCCGAAACGCCGCCTGCTGCCGCCCTGCACCAGCGCCATGTTCGCAAGCCTCGTTCTGCTGAGAGGAAAGCACCCGTAGGGCGTACCAGCCGGACGAAGCGCTAGACGCCTGTCCTGTCTCTAGACCTAGACCCCTGGCGATTTTGCGATCCCTGCTGCTGCGGCGGCTGCGCGCAGCAGAATTTTCAGACTGACTTTCCAGAGCGGGACAGGCATAAGAACCACCAACGCCATTTGCCTTTAACGAGGAACTTTCTGTATTTTGTCCACCCTTGCCTCTCCTCCTCCCCGATTCACGATCCAGTTTCCCAAGGGCTCCTATAAGCTGGGCGTCAACGTCGCTGATGCGGACAGCCTTCTGGACCTTGCGCGCACTCGGCTGGCTGCTTGCGATGGTTTTGCGGTTGCCACCATCAATCTGGATCATTTGGTCAAGCTCCGCAGTCCGGGCCCGTTTCGGGATGCTTATGCCGCGCAGGATTTCGTTGTTGCGGACGGCAATCCAATTGTCTGGTTGTCGCGGTTGGCAAAGCAGCCCGTAGACTTGGTGCCGGGCTCGGATATGGTTTTGCCATTGGCCCGACTGGCGAAGGAAACCAACACGCCCGTCGCCCTGTTGGGAAGTACGGATGATATCCTGGCCGTCGCAGCTAAGAAACTCGCCGAAGATGTACCCGGGTTGGAAATAGCAGGCGCTTTCGCGCCTCCCTTTCCGTTCGATCCGGAAAGCGCTGCGGCCGACGACCTGCTCGATCGGGTTGCGACAAGCGGTGCACGGCTGGTTTTTCTGGCGCTTGGTGCCCCCAAGCAGGAAATCCTCGCCGCACGTGGCCGCACCCGCACGCCCCAGCTTGGCTTTGCTTCCATAGGTGCCGGTCTTGATTTTGTTGCCGGAAGCCAGACCCGCGCCCCTGCATGGGTCCGCAAGCTTGCATTGGAATGGGTGTGGCGGATGATGACCAATCCGCGCCGACTGGCCAAACGCTATGCTTTATGCGCCATGATCCTGCCCGGGCTGGCGGTGGACGCCCTGAGGCAGAGCCGTAGCCGGTGAGTAGGAAAGGTAGGTAGCGCGC
Organism: Sedimentitalea sp.; assembly: GCF_039973035.1. NCBI lineage: Bacteria > Pseudomonadati > Pseudomonadota > Alphaproteobacteria > Rhodobacterales > Paracoccaceae > Sedimentitalea > Sedimentitalea sp. Next base: position 191,954 of record NZ_JBDWLR010000060.1, on the reverse strand, counting down.
TTATCTAGCTGCGTATGGCATGTCGGGTGTGCATTTTCGACGCCAGCAAAGCCTTGGTGCTGACCAACACCGTCATCAGCCTTGACCTCACGACAGGATCAGGCCCAAATCCAATTGTCCACAGACCGCCGTCAAACGATGCCCACCGGATATGTGGAGCAACCTGTAATCGACATTGGCGAACAAGCGACGTTATTTGCATAGGGGTAGCCTAAATTGGTTGAAAGAGTTACAGAATTGCCCTCAGGAGATCAGATCGGGGATCGATGTGAATAGCGCGTTAATTGGTGCCACTGGGTTTGTAGGCGGCAACCTGGCAAGACACGGCTTCTCGAAACACTATGCGTCTCGCAATATCGCTGAAGTGGCAGGCAAAAGTTTTGATACTGTGGTGTGCGCAGCAGCGCCGGGATCGATGTTTGAGGCAAATGCCTCTCCAGACCGCGACAAGGCGCAGATAGACGCCCTTGCCAGCCATCTGACCAGCCTGAAGACAGATCAATTCGTGCTCATCTCTTCAATTGCAGTTCTCGCCGATTTCGCTGGGAAAGACGACGAGACATCAACGCGATTTCAGCAAGAGCTTGCATATGGTCGCCATCGTCGTGCGCTTGAGGAAGTGTGTTCTGATCACTTTGATAGGTGCCTGATAATGCGCCTGCCCGCCCTGTTTGGGCCAAGACTAAAGAAGAATTTCATCTTTGACATTCTGAACCCTGTTCCAACGATGCTTACCCCTGATCGCATGTCAGAGGCGCGGGAGTTGGACTCTGGCGCATGGGCTGACCGCCTCGACAGCATTTATCAATGGGATAGCGATGTGAACATGCACCGGATTGATAGGGCGGTGCTGGATGCCACCGGCGATCGTGCCGAGATGGAAAAGGTCCTTTCGGAGGCTGGGATATCTGCAGTCGGATTTACCAACCCTCAATCCACATACCAGTATTACAATCTGGATCGGCTTTGGGATGACGCGCAAAACGCACTTGCTGCGGAGATTGATGTGCTTCATCTGGCGACAGAACCGCTGCGGGCCGACGCCATTCACCTTGCCGTAACCGGGCGCGAGATGCCTGAAAGCGCTGCAAAAATTCACCATGAGGACATGCGAAGCTGTCATACGCAGCTCCTTCGCGGCGAAACAGGCCCATACCTGTCCAGCGCCGAAGAGGTATTGGAAGAGCTTTGCGCATTCACAACGTCCGCCAAGGACAGCAGGGCATGAATTTCGCGGTTTCAAATATCGCGTGGAAGTCGGATGAGCGCCTTGCGGCATATGCGGCCTTGGCTGCGCAGGATGTGCGCGGGCTGGAAATCGCACCCGGCCTTCTGTTTGACGGGGCCGAGGATGTATTCGTGCCCGATGAGGCCCTCGCACAAGAACGTCTTTCTGAGGTCGCGGATGCGGGTTTGTCCTTGGTGTCGATGCAATCCCTGCTGTTTGGCGTTGAGGGGGCGGCCCTATTTGAAGGCGAGGCTGCACTTGCGCGGCTGGTCACGGGCATGAAGCGGGCAATTGATCTGGCTGGTCGATTTGAAATCCCCAATCTTGTTTTCGGCTCTCCCAAGCAGCGGGTTATTCCCGAGGCGATGACCCGGACGCAGGCAACCGATCATGCAGAAGTGGTTTTTCAACAACTGGGCGACTACGCGGCCAGCGCGGGGACCACGATTGGCATGGAAGCCAATCCGGCAGTCTATGGAACGAACTTTCTGACGCATGCAGAGGCCGCTGCGGAGTTTGTACGAAATCTTGACCACCCCGCGATCAAGATGGTTTTTGATGTCGGTACCATGCATCTCAACGACGCGTTTGATCAGAGCACCAATCTTATTGCTGAACATGCCCCGATCTTGTCGCATGTCCACATCAGTGAACCCTATCTGGAACCGGCACCAGCTCAGGCCGAAACAGCGGCCACGATCCTGCATGCACTTGGGTCCGTCAAATACGATCACTGGGTGTCTATCGAGATGAAGGCGGCGCCAGAAAATCGCGTCGATCAGATGAGCCAAGCGGTGCAACGACTTAGAAACGCTGATGAAATGGCGAAGAGAGTCTCATGATCACGCACGCTGTTCTCCCTGCAGATCCTCAATCTACTCCGCCCAGAGAGGATGTCCTGATCTCTCTCTGCTTTCCCGATGTGCCACCCATCGCCGCGCATTTTGAGACGATCAAGCGACTGGCAGATGAAATCGCGCAAAAATACCGGTACTGGGAAATTGTCCTCGTATCAGATGCCGCCGAGGCGCAGGCCTACCAGTCGTTGCTGCAGTCCACTCAGAATATCCGGATTATCAAGTTGCGCGCGGGCGTTCAGCCCTATCAGCGTCGCGTCATTGCCGCACTGGAGGCAATCGGAGATATCGTCCTACTGTCTTCAGCAAGTGAATTTCACGCTATCGATCTGGTCGAGATGATCGAGCAAGCTCGCACGCAGGACAGCGTTGTGATTGGGATGCGCGAGCAATCAAATATCCTTAATCCGGCAGTCATTGCGCTTGGCAACCTCAGCGGGTTTCGGGCCACCGCGCGCAATATGGCGTCAGCCGCCTACCCGCGGACCTTGTTGAACAGGCTGCTGTCCTATCCTGACAGACAATTGGTGCTGCGGTTCATTCCGCGTGATTCCGCGCTGCCGGTGATCTACATGCCAGCAACGGCAGATCAGGAACCGCGCGGGCTGAGTGGCGTAGGTCAGCGCCTCAGCCTGATCCAACGCCTCCTTGTCAATGCCGCACCGCGTGTTCTGGGTTTTCTGTCGATCTTGTCGGCGATCACGGCAATTTCGGCCTTTCTGTTTGCGATCTACGCAGTGATCGTGTGGATCATGCTCGACACCATCCAACCGGGCTGGCTGACGACCTCTCTGGCGATCAGCACAACCACATGTTTTCTCGGCGTGTCTATTTTTGGTCTGTCCAGCGGATTGCAAAAGCTGATTGAACTGGTCTCGCCAAATCAAATGCTGGACGTTGTCGGAGAAGAAAGTTCTGGCGATCTCTTTGGTCAGGTCATCCATGAGTTGAATGTCGAAGTCGCGCTGGACAGCGCGGAAGAACCTGACAAAGCCGCCATTTCTGTCACTGGGACGACACAGAAGCCCCCGTTTGATGATCAATGAAACTGATTTCGATGTCGATTATCTGATAATCGGCGGTGGGTTTTACGGCTGCTGCCTGGGGCTGTTTCTTCGCTCCATCTCTGACAAAGTCGCAATTGTTGAAACCGCTGACCGGATTATGGAGCGGGCAAGCCGGGTCAATCAAGCGCGCGTGCATTCAGGGTTTCACTATCCGCGCAGTGTCTTGACAGCCGTAAAATCTCAAACGCTTCACCGACGTTTTGCCGATGATTTTCCTGACGCCGTTAAGACAGACTTTCGCATGCTCTACGCCATTGCGCGTAACCATTCAAAGGTCTCGGCCTTGCGTTTTGAGCGCATGTTTCGCGATATGGGCGCCTCGATCCAAGCCGCCAGCGCCGCCCAATCGACTTTGTTCGACCCTGACCTCATCGACTCGGTTTTCGACTGCACCGAGTACGCATTCGATTTTTCGATCCTCAGGGATGGGTTGATGGCACGAATCGACGCGCTAGGAATGGAACTCATGCTCAATACCGAGGTCCAGAACGTGACCGAGGAAAACGGGGGTGTTACCGTCACCTTGTCTTCGGGGCGAGAGGTCCGTGCGCGCTATGTCTTTAACGTCACCTATGCCCATATCAACGAGATATTGCGCATGGCTGACCTCCCTCCGGCCAAGCTCAAGTTTGAACTGACCGAAATCGCATTGATCCAGCCTCCGGAAGAGCTGACGGGCGCTGCTGTCACTGTCATGGATGGTCCGTTCTTCTCCGCCATGCCCTACCCGGCTGAAGACCTCTATTCGCTGACTCATGTTCGCTATACGCCACATCTAAGCTGGAACAGCACGCAGACCCAAAACGCGCCCTATGACATCGCGCGCGGCTATAGCAACACCAGCCGTGCACGATACATGATTCAGGATGCGAAACGGTTCATGCCTTGCCTCTCCGAAGCTAAGGTCAAGACCTCTCTCTTTGATGTCAAAGCAGTGTTGATCAAGAACGAAGACGATGACGGACGTCCGATTTTGTTCCAGAGGCGCCCCGACAGTTCGCATGTCATTTCAATTCTGGGCGGCAAAATCGACAATATTTATGATCTCTTCGAATTGGTCCGCACGATTGATCCTGCCATGTCGCAAGCAGATGATCGGTACGTCCTGCAACGAGCTGGCCGATGAGTGATATCCCTAAGGCAATCTATGATGCGCTGATGCAAAGGGCGCAATTCCTGCGCTTTGGGATCGTCGCGGTGATCGGGCTGAGCGTTGACCTTGGCGTGGCCTGGGTTTTGGCGCAGGTCTGGGCTGTGCCACTACCGATCGCGGCGACGGTTGGATTTCTCTGTGGTGCCGTACTCAATTATGGAATGCACGAGCTTTGGACGTTTCAAGACCGGTCAGGGCGGCTATCTCTTAAGCGCCTGTTTGCCTATCTCCTGAGCCTCTGGTTCGTGCTGGCCGTCCGATTGGGTGGCATCGCCGTCCTTGGTTGGCTTTTGCCGGACTATACATTTCTTATCCTGATTGCGGCGACCGGCCTGTCTTTTTGTGCCAACTATATCGTCAGCAAATCATTGATTTTCCGAAGCGCGGAAGGCCCCGACGACAATGAACGCAACTGACCAGAGCCCAGCGTGCGGGGCCGCCAGCCGTTATGGCGATGGCACATTTGCCTCTGTTGCAATAGACAAATCACAATTTTATCCAAATGGCCAATCCCCATTTCGCTTCCAGCAAGAGCAGGTACATCACCTTGAATTCACACGAACTGAATGATGCCGACTGGCAACTCCCGACTTACGAGACGGCTCTCTATGCCGAGAAACAGCATAGGTATGCTCTGGTCATTCCGGTGATAAACGAAGGAGACCGAATTCGGGGTCAGTTGCAGCGGATCGCGGATGCCGCGCTCTCGGTGGACGTCATCGTGGCTGACGGTGGCTCTGTCGACGGATCTCTGGACCCTGAGTTTATCACAACCTTGCCTGTCCGGGCGGTGTTGACGAAAACCGGCGAGGGGCGCCTGTCTGCACAATTGCGCATGGCTTATGCTTGGTGTCTGCGCGAGGGGTATGAGGGCATCGTCACGATCGACGGCAACGGCAAGGATGGGGTCGAGGCCGTGAATGATATGGTCGCGCAGTTGGAGGCCGGCTGTGATTATGTACAGGGCTCGCGTTATCTGCCGGGTGGAATGGCCGAAAACACGCCGCTGGAGCGCACAATCGCCAACCGAGGCATTCACGCTCCCCTGCTCAGCCTCGCGGGCCGGAATTGGTTCACGGACACGACCAACGGATTTCGCGCCTACTCGGCCCGCTATCTGCTGGACCCGCGGGTGCAACCCTTTCGCGACGTTTTCCAGCGCTACGAGTTGCTGTTCTATCTGACTGTGCGGGCCGGACAGATCGGCATGAAAGTGGCACAGCTGCCGGTTCAGCGGCGCTATCCGCCGAATTCCGCCGTGCCAACCAAGATCGATGGGATTTCAGGGAAACTCGCGGTGCTCAAGCAAACCTTTGCGGCGGCCATGGGACGGTTCGCGCCTTGAGCCAACACAGATTTTTCGTTTAGCTAATTTTGATGTCGGCAGATTAAGAGAGAACGCCATGCCAAATGACACTGGTCGCTCCGCCTCCCCAATCGGTTTGATGATCCTGGCGCTGGTCCTGCTCTTTGGCGCTGTGCAACTGTATTACTGGACCGACCGCAGCATCTGGATTGACGAAATCTCGCAGCTGCTCAACTTTCCACTGGAAAGCTTGGCGCAAGCCTTTGGTCCCCTGCCCGTGGCGCAGCAGGCGGGGCCGCCGCTGTTCAACTTGCTGCTTCACGCTATTTCCGGGCTGTCATTTGGTGCCATGCGCATCGTCATGATCGTGTTGACGCTCGGCGTAGTGCTGGCCGCACTGCTTGGAGCCTTTGAGCGACGCCCGCTGCCGATTGCGGCAGGGCTTTTTGTTTTGTTGTCTCATCAGCCCTTCCTGATCAACGCCTCCATGCTAAAATTCTATGCCTTCGATATCGCTGGTTTTGCGATATTTGCGGCCTGGATCTATTCCAAAGATCGGAACGAAGCATTCGGCTGGCGTGATGTCGTCATTCTTTTGGCCGGGCTGCTGATCGGCGTTTCTACCATTGTCGGGGCTTGCATCGTGGTGGCGGTGTTCCTGGCCCTGCGCCTTTCACAGCGGGAGCTCGGCGCGGGTGAGATCGCGCTCGGTGGCCTCGTCGTCGTTGTGGCTCTGGCCTATTACCTACAGATCAATCACGCGACTAAAATCCAGATCACCGCATTTCCTGATGCCTATGGGCGGCACGGTCTCGCGGCGATTTCGAAATTCGGCGAGGCCGCATTTCAGCTGTTTCAGATGAGAGGTGCGGCCATCCTGCTGGTGGTACTCGCAGTCGCGGTGGGCGCGCTCATTTTTCTGAGTGGCGCCAGGCGGTCGCAGCTTGCCGGGCTGACGCTGTTCGCCGCAGTTGTATTGAGTGTCTTCCTCGGGCTGGCGGCAGTCGGCAAATACCCGGCTGTAAGCTCGCGCCATCTGGTCTGGATGCTGGGGGTCTTTCCCGTGTTTGCCGGCGCAGTGGTAGATTGCCTGACACCGCCAAGGGATCATGCCCGGCGGTGGTTCGCAATTGGCGGACTGATCCTCCTCGCCTTTGCATTTGTCGGCACCGGGTTGCGGGTGGTTATGAAGTGGCCTCCGCAGGTTGTCGAAGGAGCCAGTGAACAGATTGTCGATACTCTGGCCGACCTGCCGCCGTCGAAGGTGCTGCAATATTTCGGGTCCTTTCGGTTGATCCAGCTGATGATCGAACGCGGTGCGCCGATCACCCAACATACCTATGTCCCGGCCCTTTCGGCTTCGAGTGGGGCAATCGATCCGTCCTATTTTGGCGCGGAATGGCAAGATATGGACGACGATCTGTTCTCTGAAAAGATCGAAGAAATGTTGCGAAACGACCCGATCGGCTGGGCCAAGATGTATGTCATTCTCCGCATGCGCGGCGACTTTCGCCCATTGGCGCGCTTTGTCCTCGACTCAGCGCCTACAGATGGCAGCACCTTTTATATCACCTCCATTCATGCAACCTGGCCCGCTCAGCCGGGGCGGGCCGCATTCGGACTTCAACAGGTGCTGGATGAGCGATCTTGCAAATATGCGCCGCTGGCAATCTTTGATACGCTTCTTAGTCCAGGCTATATCCTTGAGGTCAGCTGTCCTGTGACGGAGTGAAATATGAGGAGAGCATGACCATAAGTGTCGGCAGCTGACGTCTATGGTGTCATCAGGAAGAGTGACTTGGATAATCGGGCAGCATGGGTAGTATGATCACGTTCAGTCCAACGTCCACGACCCTGCCCCTTGATCGACGGCGACGATGGCATCTGATACTGTCCGCTTGAACTTCAATCTCTGGGGAACCTTCTGAGGCCGACGTTCTTGCGAATGCTGGAGACTGACAATGCTTGCACGCCTTCGGCGTCATACCCCGCACGTGCTGATCAAGGCGTTGTCTGCGTGCGGACTTATACGCGGTGCGCCGGAACCTGCGGGTAACGATGCAATTGAAAGGCTCTATGCCAACCCGCCCCACCCGTTGAAAGGGCCAGTTTCGGTCTATTTCATCGGTCATTCGCTCATGGGGCGCGATATGCCTGCGATGCTGGCGCAACTGGCGGGCGCGGATCACACCTATGACATCCAGTTGGGTTGGGGCGCGACACTGCAATCCCATTGGGAGCCTGACATCCCGGTCAACGGTTTTGCCGAGGAAAACGCCCACACACACTACCGTGACGCTCATGAGGCCGTGGAAAGCGGTGACTATCGGGCAATCGTGCTGACAGAGATGGTCGAGATACGGGATGCAATCGAGTATTATGACAGCTGGGACTACGTCGCCCGCTGGGCAAAGGCAGCATGGGCGACTGATCCCAATACGCGCCTGTATCTTTACGAGACTTGGCCGGAACTCGATACCGAGGAAGGATGGCTCCTGCGTCTGTCACGCGATCTCGATAGGTATTGGGAGCGCGAGATCCTTGACCGGGCGTTAAACGTAGATGGCGTTGACCTGCCAATATACGTCATTCCCGGCGGTCAGGTCATGGAGCGGATGACAGCGGAGCTAAGCAGGTCGGGGGGCGTTTCGGGGCTTGCCACATACAAGGATCTTTTTTCCGACAACATCCATTTCAACGATCTCGGGGCCTATCTTATTGCGTTGACCCATTATGCGGTCTTGTACCAAAAGGATCCGTCCGGCTTGCCTTATGAGCTTCTCAAGGCCGACGGCAGCACAGCTGATGCTCCGACAGCAGAAGCCGCAAGGCTTATGCAGCGGGTGGTCTGGGATGTTGTAACGGGTTATCGCCGGAGCGGGGTGCGTCGCGCCACTTAATGGCATCGCGATCTCGTGCTCGCTGAGATGCCAATGACGGTGCAAACTGTGCGATAATTTGGACCGCAGGGAAAATAGTGTAGCAGAACCCTATTTCTGCCCATATTAGGGACAATAACTCCTTTGACGCCGTCACTATTCTGAATTGAGCTCTGCACGTTATGCCCAAACTGTTGATTGTTGGTACCGGATATGTTGCGGATCTCTATCTGCGTTCGCTGAAGCTCTATCCAGAGATTGAGATCGCAGGATGTTTTGATCGCGATGCCGCGCGACTGTCCCAATTCTGCGAATATTGGTCGGTGCCCGCAGTCGATAGTCTTGAGGCGCTTTTGGCGCGTGGCACGCCCGGGGATATTCTGGTCAATCTGACCAACCCGGCATCGCATTTCGAAATCTCGCGTATCGGGCTCGACGCGGGTCTGCATGTCTATTCCGAGAAACCGCTCGCCATGCAGATGGATCAGGCCAAGATCCTGAACGAGATGGCGGCAGACCGGGGCCTGCTCCTTGCCTCGGCCCCCTGCAGTTTTCTTGGCGAAGCACCGCAGACGATCTGGGCTGGAGTGCGCGAAGACGTCGTTGGTCCGGTCAGGCTGGTCTATGCAGAGATGGACGATGATTTCATTTCGCAAGCACCGTTCCGTAAGTGGTTCTCCGAAAGCGGAGCGCCATGGCCGGCAAAAGATGAGTTCGAGGTCGGCTGCACTCTGGAACACGCCGGATATTATCTGGCTTGGCTGTTGCCGATGTTCGGCCCGGTTCGAACGGTTGTCGCAGCCTCGGCGGGGCTTGCCGACAAGACGGATGTTACACTGGATGCGGCACCGGATTTTTCGGTTGGCACGTTGTTCTTCGATAGCGGCGTGGTGGCACGGTTGACGTGCTCGATTCTGGCCGTTCACAATCATGAGCTCAGGATTATCGGTGACAAGGGCGTGATCGAGATGGACGAGTGCTGGAACAACGCTGCACCGGTTCGCATGCGCAAGCGTTTCGCCTTGCGTAGACGGCTGGTGAATGCGCCGATGGCTCGTCGATTGAAACTGAAGGGTCCCACCCATGCGAAACTGGGCCGCAAGGGGGCCGCGGCGATGAATTTTGCCTTGGGTGTGGTCGAGATGCGCGACGCAATCGGTGATGAGCGCCCCTGCCGCTTGTCCTCTGATCTGTCGCTTCACATGAACGAAGTGACGCTGGCCCTGCAGAGCGCGGGTGAACATGGCGGGTCCATGGCTATGGAAACCCGGTTCGAGCCGGTGTCGCCGATGCCCTGGGCCGAGAAGCTGGCGCGCTAGAGTATGAGCGCGATTTCCATCCTGATCCCCGCCAACAACGAAGAAGGCTATATCGGACCTTGCCTCGATGGGTTGCTGGCGCAGGTGACAACGCGGACCGCCGAGGTCATCGTCTCGGCCAACGCCTGCACGGATGCGACCGTAGAAATCGCCCGGAGCTATGGGACGCGTTTCGCCGGCAAGGGCTGGCGGCTGGAGGTATTGGATTCAGAAATCGGTGGCAAACCGGCGGCCCTCAACCGTGCCGATGCAGCTGCCACAGGCGATATTCGGATCTATCTGGACGCTGATGTCGTAATGTCGCCGCCATTGCTGGACGAACTGGCCCAAACGCTTGACCGGCCAGAGCCGACCTATGCAAGCGGCACATTGGTCGTGAGCCCGGCTGAAAGCTGGATCACCCGCGCCTATGGGCGGATCTGGGTCCGGTTGCCGTTCATGACCGAGGGTGTGCCGGGGGCTGGGCTTTTTGCTGTCAACGCATCCGGGCGCGCAAGATGGGAAGAGTTTCCGGAAATCATCTCGGATGATACCTTTGTGCGCTTGCAATTCAAGCCGGATGAACGGCTTCTTGCCCCTGCCCCCTATTCCTGGCCCTTGGTCGAAGGGTTTTCCTCGCTGGTGCGTGTGCGACGCCGGCAGGACGCAGGCGTCGCCGAACTTGATCGGTTGTACCCCGGTATCCTGGATCGCGAGGGCAAGGCGCCGTTGACGCCCGGATATTTGACGCGCCTTGGCTTGACTGACCCGATCGGATTGGCCGTTTACATCACGGTCAGCCTTGCTGTGCGCGCCAAACGTGGAAACGATTGGAGCCGGGGTCGCTGATGTCTCTGGCCTTTCCCGCGTCTGGGTAGGCTACCGCTAAGGATGAGGATCAAACTTGTGGTCCCAAGGCCCAATCACCCAGAGTAACCAAAATTCGGGCCGGCAAGAAACAATCCATATTGCATTTGATCTACTCAAAATGGCCACATTTTCGTCAGAGAGGCATGGCACTGTAGAATTGAACGCGAGAACCTGCCATTTCGGTGAAATTCTTCGGTCGTAGTTGTTCGTGTGGGAGTATCGTATGTCAGCCTCTGATTCTCAGGCCTCGGTGCTGGGTGCAATTTCCGCGTCCCTCAACTGGGGCGTGTTCTGGCTGCTTGTTGCGACGATTGGCGCAGGCGTGTTTTTTGCCGATGGCATCAATGCGCTACTGGTGGCATGGCAACTGCCGGAATACAGTCACGGCCCACTGATCCCGGTCCTCTCGGCCTTTCTGTTTCTCAAGCAGTTGAAAGACTATCCGATCAACCCGGATGTTTATCGCAATCGCTGGCCGGGTCTTGCGCTTGTGACGGTATCTCTGATGGTTGCGGCCTTGGGCATTCTGTCTGGCATTGATGATATCGTGGCCTACGCGCTGATCCTTTGGGTCGGGGGTATCTTGCTGATCAGCTGGGGCTGGGACACGGGCAGGCATTTCTGGCCCGGCGTTGTGCATCTGGTCTATATGCTGCCGCTGCCGGGCGTAATATACTACAAGACAACGACTTCCTTGCAATTCATGTCATCTGAGCTGGGCGTGGTTTTCCTACGCTTGTTTGACGTTCCCGTGTTTCTGGATGGCAACATCATCGATCTGGGTATTCTCAAGCTGCATGTGGCCGAGGCCTGTTCCGGCCTGCGTTACATGTTCCCGATCATGAGCTTTTCGTATGTTTTCGCCATGCTCTACCACGGACCAAAGTGGCAAAAGGCGTTCTTGCTGCTGGCGGCCGTACCGATTGCGATTTTCATGAATTCGGTCCGTATCGCAGTGGCTGGGATCATTGTGCAGTACTACGGTATTGAGTGGTTGGAAGGCTTTACGCACTTTTTCGAGGGTTGGGTGGTCTTTCTTGCCTGTATCTTGATCCTGTTCGGTCTCGCTTGGCTGATGTTGTTCTTGAACCCTGATCGACCGAGTCTGGTGGATGCGCTTGATCTGGACACTTCAGGTTTGGGGACACAACTGGCACGGCTACAATTTGTGCAACCCTCTAAGGCATTGATTGCCGCCAGTGTGCTGATGCTCGGAGCAACCGTCGCGCTTCAGGCGATCCCCGAACGTGGTAGCCTTGCCCCAGAGCGCGAAAGCTTTGCGCTTTTCCCGCGCTCGCTCGGAGAGTGGCACCAACAGGGGCCTCGACAGAGGCTGACGCCCGAAGTCGCGACAACGCTCGGGGCGGATGACTATCACCAGACCTCGCTTGTCAAGGAAGGCAGTCCGCACTTCGTCGGGCTGTTCATGGCCTGGTACAACGACCAGAGCAAAGGGGGCGTACACAGCCCTGAAATTTGCCTGCCCGGATCAGGCTGGGAGATTGCCTGGCTTGAACGCAGCGACATCACCGAAGTTATGGGCACTGAACTGCCATTCCGCATCAATCGCGCCATCATCCAGAAGGGTGAGACGCGTATGATGGTGTACTATTGGTTCCAGCAAAAGGAGCGTCGTATCGCGTGGGATCTTGCTGCGAAATATTGGCTGATGGTTGATGGCATTACGACGGGTCGAACCGATGGGGCGCTGATCCGGCTGACCACCCTAATTGATCCGCGTGAAAGTGATGAAATCGCCGAGGCCCGTTTGATCGAAGTTTTGAAGGAGATGCAGAACCCGCTTGACCGGTTTGTGCCTGATAGCTGACGCGGTTGTCAGGTCGGCGGGTGCCGTCGTGGAGCGTGTAAAACCTTGGATCTGGCGCGGCGAATGCGCGTAAACCACGTCCTGCTTCATGTGCGGTTTGGTGGTTCGTGTTGAGTAGCACGCGGTATCTTCTGCGCTAGGTCGATCACGGGATGTGCTTGCGTCAGGATCCTCGAATCTATGCCGTCTTTTGATGTACTTCGTTAAAGTTGTGTCTATTCTGTCTAAGTGAAAGCTTACCAAGTTGGAGTTTAAGTCATGAAGTTTGTTTATGCGGCCATATTCTCATTCGCCGCCATTGCCGCTGCGCCCGTTCTTACCGCGACGAATGCGTTCGCAGAAGTTCCGCAGAACCGTGTGATTGGCGCCTATATGAACAGCCTGTTTGATCACAGCCGCCCTTGGGGGTCGGTTCCCCCATGGCTGCAACGCATGACCCAAGCCAAGGGAGGGCAATCGGTTGCGGTACAGGGAAGCTATGGCATCCAGCAGCCTTTGGCACCCGATTGGGATCAGAATTGGATGGCCCATGGTGTGCGATCGTCCGGAGCAGCGAACAGTTGGCGAGGTGTAGATGCCGCCAACATCACAGATATCATTATCCTCACGGACAACTTTTCTGGCCCGCCCGTCTATGCCTCGCAAGGGTCAAACCCGGACCCAAGTGCCGGCGGTCAGATTCCAAGGCCTCCCGCTGAAGGTAAGGCCCTATACTGGGGCGATGAGCTTACTGAGCTTGTTACGGCACACGAGACCAACGTCACGGACAAGCCTAACTACTGGATTTACGAGGTTTGGGCAGACGGAGGCAAAATTCTCAAAGAAAGTAACGGCGCGGGGTCGCCCAGAAAGTTTGCTGCGTGGAGAGAACGAACAACCACGCAATATGCCTATTCGAAATGGTTCGATAACCTGCTGAGCCAGACAAAGGCGAATGTTCCCGGGGCGGCCTCGCGGATCAAAATGATCCCTGTCGCGCGCACCATGGTGTCGGTCATGGAGAATACCCCGGCTTCTGCAATTACCGCTGACGAATGGTTCGAGGATGACGCGCCGCATGGGTCACATACGCTGTATCTCTTGGCTGCCATGATCGTCTATTCAGCTTTGTACCAGGAACCAGCCCCAATGCCGGATTTCTCGGGGTCGGATGTGAACGACACATTCAAAAGCAATTACAATGTGATAGCTGATCATATTTACAATTCACTTTAAGTGAAATCTGAAGGGTTACCTCGCCGTTCCCTAGCGGTTCCGCTGGTGAGCGGCGAAGCAATACGGGCTATCCAGTGAAGTTTTGGCGGGGCCATGTGCTTCGTGCTTCGAAGCGCAAAGTGGATCATGTCAGGGTTTGAAATGCGGTGGATATCCCGGCCAGCCACTAACACGACTGCTAGTAGCCGCTGGAATCGTATTCTTCTGTGCTGGCTAGATAGCGGCACTTATTGAGCACTACCCCCATGACATTGGTTCGTGCTTCGATATCCTGCTTGCACTTGCCGATCTCATCCAGAGTGGTCGCTTCGGCTGCGCCTATCAATAGCGCGCAGTCTATTTGGTCCAAAAATGCAAGTGTGTCGTCGGCGACAAGCATTGGCGGCATGTCGAATATCATCAGGTCAGGCTCATACCGAGCCTCGATGTTGTCGATCACTTCGGCGGCGGTCAAACCCTGCAACAGTTCTGCGGTACTGGGCGCACGACTGTGGCTCGTCGCGAACGCAAGGTTGTCGCCATAACGCAGAATATGCTTTTCGGCGGGTTCTACGCCAGCAAGGGCCGCCGCAAAGTTTGTTTTTTGGTTGTGCCCCAGCATTCGTGCCATTGCCGGACTGCGCAAATCCATTTCCAGAACCATGACTCTGATGTCGGTTTGGCGAGCGAGACTGAAGGCGAGATTGAGGCTGAGTGTTGTTTTGCCACAGTTGGCACCCGGGGAGGTGATCGCGACGCGGCGCCAGTTGTTGTGCCGCATCTGGTGCAGCAATTTGGTCCGCATGACGTCAAACGGTGTCGCAGCCGTATTTGCCTGATAGGTCAGGATCATGTTGCGGTTCAGGTGTTTGGCATCGACTTTGACGGATGGTAGTGATTGCCACAGCGTTGCCAAACCCGTGCCGGGCTTGTTCGCCGCGTTGTCCGGCGAAGCGCCGTCAGCCACTGACGGCTTGCCTGAATTGCTCTCGGATTTTCCTTTCGCGGCTTCGCGTTCACGGCGGGCTTTTTCAATGGCAGAACTCAGACGTTCCATGCTCTATCCTCCAACCGTGCCAGTAAGTTGATCGACGACCGACTGCAAACCAAGTTTCTCTATCAATTTGTCAACGATCAGGTCGATCGGCATCACGTGCAGATGAACCATGTAAAGCCCGAGCGGCAGACCTATCGCGACACCGAGCAGGATTGCCGTGATCAGGAAGCGGCGCATGAACTTCTGTCGACCGGTGCGGATATAGGGCAAAGTCGCAAAAGGCTCGCGCCCCAGGGCATTGGTCAGCTCCACGGGTCGACGGATGGAACGGTTGAGCAACTCGAGTAGAAAAATGAACCCAAGCCCTGCTGCGATGCCGCCGCCCACACCTGCTGCCAGAATTTTCTTGCGGTTTGGCTTTGAGGGCGACTCAGGCGTGCTTGCCGGTTCGATCACGACGATACGTTGGCCTTTTGACAGGGTTTCAATCCGGTCACCGGTCCGGGCCTCGTTGAGCGAGGCAGTGGCCTGATCGAATTGCAGGCGGGTATTTTCATAGTCACGCTCGAGCGTGCCAAGCGTGATGGCGTTTTCGGGCGTGGCATTGATCGAGGCCGTCAGTTCAAGCATTTCAGCTTCGACCACTTCTTTCTGCTCGGCGAGATAGGCGATTTGCCCATCGATATCCGATATCTGAAGATCGTATGCAGTGGCCAATGGGCTGCTGTTTTCACTACCTTGGCGTTCGACCGCCACTTCAAGTGCTCTGACCTGTGCCTGAAGAGATCGCACGCGCGGGTTTTCAGGAGAGTAGATCACCAAGGCAGAGGCAAGTTGTTCCTGCAATTCACGCAATTGCCTTTGCTCGGGTGACAGGCTTGTATCGTTCAGATCAACTCTGCCGGTGCGCTCAAACAGCTCTTCCAGTCGGCCACGTCGGTCTGTGAGGGCCGAGAGTTCACGACTGATTTGCAAGGCGCGCTCTTGCAAGGCGGCCAGCCGGGTACGGCGATAGTTGAGGCTTTCGGGCAGCGCATCCTTGTGTTGCAGTTTGAATTCGAGAATGCGGGCGTCTTGCTCACCCAGCCTCTTGTCGAGCCGAGTGACTTCGTTTTCAAAGAAATCCAATGTTTGTCCGGAGGTTTCCGTCCGCAGTGCTACGTTCTGCTGCAAAACCTGGGTCAAAAGGTCGTTGGTGACTTCTACAGACAACTCTGGCGACGAGGCCTCGAAGGACAAGAGCACTATTCCGGCCGTTTCAAGGGCATGCGGCAGAATGATCCCGACCCGGTTGCGCATATCATCGACGATCATATCGGCGCTGGTGGTCGGCGTTCCGGCATACACGTTGAACTTGCGCGCCATTTCCAGCAAATTCGCTCGGGTCAGCACGCGTTGCTGAATGACGCTGAGCAGTTCGAGCGCACCGGCGCGTACAGTTGAAGCGGCCAGATCGTCAGGAATTTGAGGCGACTCGACCAAAAGCCGTGCCTCTGCCCGGTATATCGGAGGAAGCGTGTACGCGAGGACGCCACCGATCGAGCTGAAGACGATTGCGATGAGCAAGAAATAGTGAATACGCCGCATGAACAGGGAAAGGTAAAATTTCACCTCGTCAATCATTTAGATGTCTTTCTTCTGTTCATCTCAGGCAGTAAAAAATGCTCTGCGTTGATCTGCAAGATACTCTTGCGGGAAATATAGTCCAGACCCCGGAGAGTTCACAGGGCTGGTTCCAACTCCTAGATGTATCCTGTTGTGTTCTGTGCCGTTTTTGGCGCGCTCTGCCCAAGCGGATGAAGTGTTTACAAAACGTTGGGTCGGGGGGGCCAACTGCGGCGGTGACCGGTTCTGTGTCGGTTTGGCGGACGAAAACGCATGGTGCGAGTTGTTTCCCTTCAAGGACACATATTGCGCAATATTGTTGCGTGAAGCTGAACAATGTTGGCCACTGCGGTGTTTGCGTGTTGGTATCGTGCAGACGGCCCTTCTGACGATGTACTCATTGTCGCTTGAACGCGGGAGAGTTCTGAACAGGCAGTAGGGCCACCATGCTACTTTGCGCCCTCAAAGTCGCCCCGCCCGCCTCACAAGTGTCGGTGGACAGGCGAGCGACGAATCCCGCCGCCTGAGAATGTTCATCAGATTCGACAAAAATCCGAATCTTTTGACGGCACCGCACTGACCATTTCATTTGCCTCTCACACGCTGGCGGGTTTCCGCCACTTGCCAGAGCAGTCAGGCTCCCGACAGTCGCGGCCTGCAGGTTTTGAGTGGCCCGGCTGACTCGGGCGTCACGTTCGGTCACGCTACCCTCTGCAGCCCGAGAGAAGACATAGCGCGGGTCGAAAGAAATTCGGCATACAAGTTCATGGGTTACAAGAATTTGGCCCTAAAGACAGCGACCACGGGGGGCGAAACCGATGCTTCGCGAAGCCGAACCAGCCTCTATATTCTTGACCTAAGGGCAAGCATTCGGCCACCTCAATTTTGGGGTAAACCCGCGCAATCGACATATGGCCTTTCTGGCTGATTTTCGCCGAAGCTTGGCCGCTTTTCGCCAAGATTAGCAAATTAACGGTTTGTTCATTGAGTGTCTTTAGTTCATGGCTTAAGTCTGCCTGCAATATAACTTACCTGACCTTGAATGTCGTTTTGATTCAAAGCGTTAGGATGTATGCAGGGCAAGTGACGCGTCGTGTAAAGAGTTGTCTTAGGTGCATAAGTGCCGTTGTTTCTGAGCCAAACTTAAAACACTAGCGGAGACTTACTCGCACATGGGTATCACAACTAATTTCACGGCTGAGTTCTGGACTCTGCTGTCAGGAGTTTCTGGTCTCAACGAGATCGATTTCGATGCCCCACCGGCGGCGACCGCATCGGTCGCGCTACTGGACACCTTTACAACAACGGGCAGCTTTTGGGACGGCGGGCAGGACGACGATTTTGCCGCGCGCTATACCTCAGACCTGCGGGTGACAGAGGCCGGAACCTATACCTTCTATCTCACATCGGATGACGGGTCTTCTCTGTCAATCAATGGTGCACCGGTCATCGACAACGATGGATTGCATGCGGCGCGTGAGCAGACAGTGACGGTGAATCTGGCCGCCGGAACTTATCCGATCGAAGTTCGCTACTTCGAAGCCTTTGGTGCGGCGACCCTCGCTCTTGACTGGTCAGGCCCTGATACTGATGGCCTGCGCCAGACCTTGACGCGTGATGCCGGGTCTGACGATACCGGAACTGATGATACTGGTTCCACCGATGAGAACCTTGAGTTGTACGTCAATGGCGTTTTGTCTGAATTATCGTCCTATGGTAACGCCGAAGACGCTGGAAAAGCCACGGTTTCGAGCAACGACCATCGTGTCATACTGTCCAATAACGCTTGGAAATCCATCGCCATCGACGCGACAATTACAGAAGATACCTATCTAATCTTCGACTATCAAAGTAGCGCGGAAGGCGAGGTTCACGCGATCGGCTTTGACCGGAATAACGCGGTTTCACCGGATTGGTTGTTTCAGCTGGACGGGACGGAAACCTACGGCCTGCAGGACGAAAACGGTAAATATACGACGGGATCCGGTTACCAAACCTATGCGATCAAGGTTGGCGATTACTTCCAAGGCGACTTTAACAGGCTCGTTCTGGCGATGGATGATGATGCGGATGTTGGCGGCAATAGCGCATTTCGAAACATTACTATTGCGGACGCTGTTGAGGTAAACGTTAATGGGGTTGCCTCTGCGGTGTTCTCCTACGGTGGCGACCAAGACGAAGGCAACGCTGCGATTTCGGACAACGACAGTCGCGTTCGGTTGACCGACAACGCTTGGAAAGCGATCGCCATCGACGAAACCATAACCGAAGATACCTACCTCAATTTCGAATTTCGAAGCGATGCAGAAGGCGAAATCCACGGGATAGGATTTGACCAAAACGATGCACTATCACCAAAGTGGATCTTTCAACTGGATGGCACTGGCACTTACGGCCTGCAGGGCGAAAACGGCCAATATACAACGGGTGATGGCTATCAGAGCTATTCCATCAAGGTTGGTGATTATTTCCAAGGCGACTTCAGCCGCCTCGTACTGGCGATGGATGACGATGCTGATGCCGGCGCCAACAGCTTTTTCCGCAATATCACAATCGAAGAGCGTCCGGGCGACACCGATGGTGGCAACGGTGGAGACACCGGAGTAGATCCCGGCGGTGACGACATTGGCCCTGCTGCCTCGATTCCCGGATATGACGGCCCTATCCCCCCTGTCACCTCTGCTCAGATCGAGGCCTTTGTGACCGCAGTTCGCGCCGAGGGTGAAGGTATGGCCCATATGGGCATGGAAAACATGGCTGCCGAACATATGGCTGCGATGAATCTGGCCCCGCGAGACGAGGCAAGCCACATTGCAATCGCCAATGGCGACTGGGATGATCCGGACATTTGGTATAACGGGCAGGTGCCAGGCGAAGATGCGACCGTCCTGATCCCTGATGGGATCATGGTGAACTACGACCATGTTTCGGATGTCTCGCTGTTTACCGTACGCGTCGATGGCATGCTGCGCTTTGCCACCAACGTAGACACCCGGATGGAGGTCGACACGATTGTCGTCTCGCCGGAAGGCTATTTGCAGATGGGGACCGAAGATAATCCTATCCAGCCTAACGTTACCGCGGATATCGTTTTCGCCGACAACGGCAATATCGATACCAATTGGGATCCGATGTTGCTGTCGCGTGGGTTGCTCAGCCATGGCGCGGTCGACATTTACGGTGCTGAGAAGACGGCCTTCTTGGATCTCGCTGAAGATCCAATGGCCGGTGACACGACGCTTCAATTGACCAGCCTGCCCGAAGGCTGGCAAGTGGGCGACAAACTGGTACTGACCGGAACGCATCTGACTGGTTGGTACTGGGACAACGATGTCCGTGACGTGATCCATCACGAGAGTGAGGATGAAGAGCTTGTCATCACGGCCATCAATGGCACCACGATCACATTTGATCGTCCGCTTGAATTCGACCACGATGCTCCGAGAGACGATCTGTCGGCCTATGTCGCCAACATGTCTCGCAACGTCACCTTCTCATCGGAAGGCGGCGACGACTTGCCGGTGCACCAGCGCGGTCACGTGATGTTCATGCATTCTGACGATGTCGATGTACGCTATGCAGGTTTTGTTGATCTCGGACGGACCGACAAATCAGAAGACGCATTCGATGTCTCGACTCTGAGTTCGGTGGACTACGATACCAATATCAAGGCGCGGTACTCGTTTCACTTCCACGAGACCGGAACGCTGGATCAGGAAAACCCTGCAATTGCGATCGGTAACGTTGTCGACGGCAATCCCGGCTGGGGTTACGTGCATCATGGTGCCCATGCCGAGTTTACTGACAACATCGCTTATGATGTTTTCGGAGCCGGTTTTGCGGCCGAGGACGGTGACGAAACCGGTATCTGGTTGCGTAACATGGCAATCGATATCCAAGGTATTGGCCCGGGCGACTACACGGTCAAAGACGCCGGCGACGCAGCGCGTCATGACAACGGACGCACCGGTGATGGCTTCTTCTTTGCCGGTCGCCTCGTCGAAGCTGCCGAAAATATTGCGGCCAACGCAACCAATGGTTTTGTCTGGTTCCACCGCTCTGCTCCGGATGGGCCACAGACGGAAAACCTGGATCAGCCGGAAATCGGTTATGGCAACGATACAATGAGGCCTGATGCCGCTCCGATCCACGGCTTCAGAGACAACGAGGCGTTTGCCACCAATACTGGCTTGATCGTAATCAAGGCCACCCCGGCACAGAACCATGATATCCGCTCGGTGTTTGATGGGTTCACAAACTGGGAGACTCGTGAAGGCGTCAACATCTCGTACACCGCGCATTACACGCTGATCGACTTTGATCTGACTGCGGTGAGAGAACTAAACCCGTTTCAGGATACCTGGCCTGGGCTGACATTCGGGACCAACACCTACGACATGGTGATCAATGGTATCACTATGGACGGTTTCGAGACCGGCATAGATATGACGCACAATGTCATTCCGGACAACGGGCAGCCAGGCACGAACTTTAACAACTTCCTGATTGATGGCCAGTTCATCAATGTCGATACGAACCTCGAAGAGCTTTACAATGGTCAGTTGCAGCAAATGACAAGCTCGCAGCTGGTTGATGGGCGTTTGGAGTTTGACCTGCAAACCGATACCTTGCTGAGCGTTGGCGATACTCTTAGCTTAAGTGGTATCAAGACCGACTCGATCGGGACGACCGATCGTCAGGTCGCTACTGATCCACATCAGATCGAGGACTGGTACGATATTGCGCGTCTGATCGCGGACCAAGGGTATTATACAGGCGCCGATGGGCAACCGATCGTTCTGATTGAGGATTATGTCGCCGACCGTGCGACCGGCGAACTGTTGAAGATCAACCATGCGTTTACGCTCGATCTGACGGTTTCGCAGGTAGAGAACGAGTATCTGATAAACCAGGTGTTTGGTGGCGCAGAGTATCATGGCGCACTCAACCTTGGTGGTCCGGCACCGGTTGCAGAGGCAGACAGCTTTGTCTTTGCACCGACAGACAATCAGGACCTCTATATTGATGTGTTGGCCAACGATTACGATCCGGATGGCGGCGCTATTCGGCTCGATGGTCTGGTCGACCCGGTTCATGGAGACGTATTCCAGCAGGACGATGGTACGCTGATGTACCGTCCGGATCGCGGCTACACCGGAACGGATACGTTCGACTATTGGTTGGCCGACGAAGAGGGGAACTTCTCGAAAGGAACGGTCACCATCGAGGTGTCAGACAGCCTCATGTAATACTTGGGAAGGCCAACGGCGGTGCCTCTGCATTAGAATTTGACATTGTGACGTGTCGTGCCGATGTCAGATAGCTCTACCTGCCTTGGCCTTCCCAACGAAACGCCGTGCTGGCTTGGAACAGAATTCCAATAATCCACCGCCATAGGGCCTTGCCTCCTGCGAATTGGCGCAAGTCGCAGGGCCATTTCCGATGGCGTGACTAAGGTCTTGCTATAAATTCCAAAACCCTATCGAAGACGTCGGATGGGATTGCGGGACCTATTGCGAGACTTCACATAGGTCTGCGTTATCGGTTGGAGTTCTGTGCTCTTGACTACCGCTCGATGGTGCCGGAGAGTCCACCTGACAATTTTGGCATTTATCATATCATTCACACGGCGGCGTACTGGGTTTTGCATCTGTTTTATCCGTTGTTCATAAGGGCCTCCGGAGGCACTGGCAGATGACACTGAAGGAAGCTAAGGCTCGGTCGTGGGATGTTATTGTCATCGGTGCCGGAATGGGTGGCGGAATCGCGGGGCGGCGCCTCGCCGAACGTGGCCTTTCGGTTCTGTTCCTCGAAAAGGGGCGGGCTGGTTACCGAACCGAGCGCCAACCCTACAACCCTGATGTTGCCGATCCGCTTGCGCGTTCTCTGCGTGGGTACTGGCCAAAACCCGTCGAGGCGCATGATGGCGACTCGGTTTCGCACTATTTCGCGCCGCTCGGCAGCGGCGTTGGGGGTTCATCGGTGTTCTATGCGGCGGCCCTCGAACGGCCCGAGCCGCATGATCTGGATCCCGCAGAGGGTATCGAACACCCGACTGGTGGTTGGCCGGTCGGATTTGACGCCTTCCTTCCCTATTTTGATCAAGCCGAAGATTTGCTCTATGTGCGCGGTGGCATAGATGCCTTGTCAAAGGTCCCCTCAGTCAACTTGCGTCCACCTCCTGAATTGACCGAGGAAGAAGAGGCCATGATGACCGAATTTCGCGGTCGTGGCCTCAACCCCTACTATTCGCATATCGCGCAGAAACGGCTGGAAAACTGCGATAATTGCGTGGGCGGAAAATGCCCCCGAGCCTGTAAAATGGATGGTCGCTCGGCAGGAGTGGAACCGGCACTTGCCAGCGGTCGGGCCATGCTCCTCTCTGAGTGTGATGTGGATACGCTGGAAGAGGAATCACCCGGGCGGATTACCGGGGTGCGAGTCCGCCATGGCGGTGAAACCACTACATTGCGGGCAAATACATATGTTCTGGCCGCCGGGTCTTTTGGATCGCCGACGCTGCTTTTGCGTTCGACCGGGCGCTCTGAAGCAGGCTGCGCCAATTCAAGCGACTGGGTTGGGCGCGGATTGATGTTTCACATCGACAATTTCTTTGCTGTCTGGCCGAAACGCAGGGGTAAACCAATCGGGAACAGCCGGGCCGTGTCCACCCGCGATTTCTATGTTCACAAGGGCCAACGTCTGGGCCTTGTGCAGTCGATGGGATACGAGGCCAACTACGGTACGATCTTGCGCTTTCTGCTGATGCAATTCGAACGGTCGCGATTTGCTAAGCATACGAAACTGCGGCGGCTCTTGAACATTCCGGCGTTGCTGGCGGCCAAGCTCTTTGGCAACGCGGATGTGTTTGTGGCCCAGATGGAGGATTTCCCGGTGCCTGAAAACCGGGTTATTCTCAACGCAAAGGACCCCGAGGTGTTTACGTTCGAATACACTGTCGCGCGGGATGTGTTTACGCGTCAGGTCGTGCTGCGCCGGATCATTCGCCGGGCCCTTGGCTGGTGGCGGATGATGTTTCTGTCGATCAAGCCGATCGTCAATGTGGGTCATCCCCTTGGCACGTTGCGCTTTGGCAGCGACCCCACCACTTCGGTTCTCGATCCGGATTGCAAAGCGCATGATCTTGACAACCTCTATGTCGCGGATGGGTCATTCATGCCGACGGCAATGGGGGTCAACCCAAGCTTAACGATCGCCGCCAACGCCCTGAGGGTGGCCGATATTATTGCTGATCGGAAAGAAATGTCAGCGGAACATCGCGAGGTATCATGACGGATTTCAGCCAAGAGATTCGGGACGGAATGGCCGTTGTCACCGGAGCGGGCGCGGGTTTGGGGCGAGAACTGAGCCGAGTTCTTGTTGCCGAAGGCGTCCGGGTTGCAGGCATCGGGCGCAGTACTGCCCCGCTTGCTGACCTGGCGGATGAGTTGGGCGAAGCATTCCTACCCGTCACCGCCGATGTCTCCGATCAGCAAGCAGTGGAACAGGCGTTCCGCAAGATCGAAACCGTCGCCGGGACCCCAACGATCCTGATCAACAACGCGGCGGTTTATCCCCGCCGGGATATTCTGGACGAAACGCCCGAAAGCTTCATGCAATCCGTGAACATCAATCTGGGAGGCGTGTTCTACTGCTGTCACGCGGTCTTGCCGGGAATGGTGACACGGGGCTATGGCCGAATCGTCAACCTGAGTACGTTCGCGCATATCGCCCCTGCCCCCACCGCAGCGGCCTATTCGGTGACCAAGGGTGCCGCGCAAACCTTCACCAAATCGCTGGTGGCTGATCTCGGAGATCGCTTTCCAGATATCGTCATCAATGATTGGATCCCCGGCGCGCTCAAAACGCAAATGGGCATCCCGGATGGGATTGACCCGGCAGATTCCGCGAAATGGGGAGTGCGTCTGGCCTTGTGGCACGATCCTATGCTGACGGGTCGGCTGTTTGACAGGAACATCGAGTTCTTGGAGCCTGTCTCGTTGAAACGCAAAGTTCTGGACAAGCTCATTGGCCGCAAACGCATACCCCTGCAATTGTCCGAAGACTGACCAACCGTTGACCACGCGTTCCGGCGCCGGAGATGGTTGATCAAAATTGGCGGGAAATCCGCACCGCGCGACCCTCACCTGTCACAGCACGACGCTTTGGGTGATCAAACCTTTATCACATTCGTCATCGACAGCCCCAATCGCGCGAAAACATTTCTGGTGTCGACTACGGGACACTCCAGATCCAACAGCGCGGCATAGTCAACGGCGTCATGATCTGTCGCCACCAATACGGCGTCAAATCTGTGTCGCTCCAATTCCGCCAGATCAATTGCCTGTCGGGCTGTATACTGGCTGTAGTGCCGCATCGGTGGAATTTCCGGCACATGGGGATCGATATAGCTAACGCGCGCGCCCGCTTCATCCAGCAGTTGCATCAACTTCATCGACGGGCTTTCGCGCATATCCGCGACGTTTTTTTTGTAGGCAACGCCCACCAACAGGATATGGCTGGCAGACAATCCCTTCCCACAAGCCCGGTCCACAATGGCGCGCAACCGGTCGATGACGTGATGCGGCATGTTGGTGTTGATTTCGCCTGCCAGTTCAATGAACCTGGTCGGTACATCATACTCGCGCGCTTTCCAGGTCAGATAGAACGGATCAATCGGGATGCAGTGTCCGCCCAGACCGGGACCGGGATAAAACGGCATGAATCCAAAGGGTTTGGTCGCGGCCCCGTCGATCACTTCCCAAACATCAACGCCCATCTCATCATAAACCAGCTTAAGTTCGTTGACCAAAGCGATGTTGACAGCGCGAAAGATGTTTTCGGTGATCTTGACCGCTTCGGCCGTTTGTGTGGTCGAGACCCGCACTACCTGATCCACGACATTGCTATAGAAGGTTTCGACCAACTCGCCCGCAACCTCGCCGCTGCCAGCGACGATTTTCGGGATGCTCTTGGTGTTGTAACACTTGTTGCCGGGATCTTCGCGTTCGGGTGAGAATCCCACAAAAATATCTTTGCCAAGAACCAAGCCACTGCTTTCCAAGATGGGTGCGAGAACTTCGTCGGTGGTGCCCGGATAGGTGGTGGATTCCAGTACCACCAAGGTGCCGGGGCTGATATGGGCGGCGATCTCGCGGGCAGTGTTCTTTACAAAGGTCAGGTCAGGCTCGCGCTGTCGTGTCAGTGGCGTTGGTACGCAGATGATGATCACTGAACAGCCCGACAGCCCGGCGAAATCCGTGGTCCAGTCAAAACGGTTGTCGCCGATGACCTGGACCAGTTCGTCATCACTTACCGCGCCGATATAGCTCTTGCCGGCGTTCAACTGATCCATTTTGCTCTGGTCAATATCAAAGCCGGTTACAGGGTACCCCCGCAACGCCGTCGTAACGGCGAGCGGCAATCCGACGTATCCCAGTCCGATCACCCCAACTCGTGCTTCAAAATTATTGATAGCTTGTTTCAAGCTCATCATGGACGCCTCTGACCTCAAGGGATGCGCAGGTGCGACTATCCCATCTGTTTCTACCCTATTGCGCCTGCAATACGGGGGAATCCTCAGATTTGAAACAGTACTAGCAGAGACGTTGATCCGAAGCACAGATCAACGTCAATTTGCAGTGAGAGACGCGGAGTTCAGAATCAACGTCCCAATCGCGATTGGCCAGTAAGACGCAGACGGAACTGTCGTCTTGATCCCGACAGTCCCATCAGCGCTGTTAGGCGATCAACAGATCCGATCGCACGGAGTTGAACCTCTTCAGGCTGCCTTCACAACCCAAACTTTGACAGTCTGTTCGCCACTTTGCGGTAGAGAACGGGAGGCAGGATGTCTTCCATAAGCGCACGGCGGGCGACCAGACGATCGGTCTCGTCGACAGTACCCGGGCGGGGCTTAAAGATCGTTGTGTGCGATTTGCGCGAGGCGTCCCAGGTGGCCGTGTAGTAATAGAGCGCGATGGATTGGCGCGGCTCTCCGTCCGGGTGGTTGACGGGTTCCGGATTGCCGTGGAACGTGTCGGACCCAGTTGAGAAGCACACCATGCGATTGTAGATCGGCACAAAGCTAGCTTCTTTCTTGGTCATCTGCTTGTCCCAGATCTCGAACGAGCCGCCCCAATCTTCCTGCCAGTTCTTGTTGAGATAGATCAAGACGTTCAAGCGGCGTTCGACATTCATCTTTTTGTGCAGATTGAAATCGGCGTGAATATCCAGATGCCCGCCATTGAGCGTCTTGTGAATGCCGGCGCCCATGAAATACGGGTCCGGGATCAGGCCCTTGATGCCTGTCATCTCTTCAAGGAACAGGATGAAGGGGCGAGAGTTGAGCGCATAGAACAGGTTCTTGCTGTAATCCGGCAACCGCTCTGGAATGTAGGAGAATTTCAGGTTTTCCTGAGCGCGGTTATAGCTGTCTTCCGCCTCGGGCAGCTGTTTGAGGTCTTCGCGAATACCCTCGAGGATCTGTTCCGGCAGAAAATTATCAATGCAAATGTGGTTGTAGGGCTGGCCGCTCTGATATTCTTCGGCATAGCTGGCACCAATGGATTTGGCGGACTCTGTATCCGTCAACAAACTTTCCGAATCAATCGGATAAACAGGACTAGTCATTTCGTCACTCTCCAAAACAGCTCTTGGCCGTGTGTTAGGCCAACATTGGATCAAATTCAAATAGGATCGGGTGTTTCATCTATTGGTAACCAGACCTTTTTAGGGCAGGAACTTGCAGTTTTGTAGCCCATTTCGATCCCAGTTTCCACGCTTTCGCGCACACACTCAGCGGCTCAGTAAGGCGCCTCACGGCGCTCGTAATGAAAGCAGACTTTGCCGGCAGCGGACCGAGGTGCGAACCGGTGCTTTTCTTGGAAAACGGACTGTTATGTGCCTCGAATCTGCCGCCGGAAGAAGGGGCGCTCCTTAAGAGCCAGACACCACCCGTTCCACCTTGACGGCGGCTCCCTGCAGGGTGCCCGCATCAGCGACAAGGCCGCTATTGCAGGGATTCCGCTCCGGGCGGGGCGACAATCAGTCTGCGGGCGTTTTTGGTCTGGACCGTGCTTTCCAGATGGAAATCCAGCAGGGCATCCAACAGATTTTGCTTTATGGCTGCGGCTGCGGGATCGCTCCAAAGATTCCTGCGCTCTCCGGGGTCGGCGACCAGATCAAACAACTGCCCCTCCGATGATCCCCGGAACCGGATCAGCTTGTGGGTCTCGGATCTGGCCATCGTCAGGTAACTTGCTCCGGTCATGTTCACATCGCCAGCCTGCTCACAGAAAACGTGGCGACGGCCTGCGAATGGCTTGCCCTCAAGTGCAGAATTCAGCGAAATGGCCTCCAGCGAACTGTCGGGCGTCACCCCAGCCCATTCGAGAATTGTTGGTCCAAGGTCAAATAACTGAACCATTTCAGTGATCTTTCGCCCGCCTTTAAACCGGTTTGGGGCGGAGATGATCATCGGTACGCGTGTCACCTCGTCATAAGGGGCCCATTTCTGGCTCAGCCCGTGATCGCCCAGATTGTCACCATGATCCGAGGTAAAAATGACGATGGTGTTGTCCATATTCCCGCGGGCCTGCAGCGTGTCGAGAATCCGCCCGACCTGTGTGTCGATCATTTCGCAGTTGGCGTAGTAATATGCCCGCATTCGCTTCAATTCATCGGCGGTCGGGTCCAGTTTCCACGCGACGCTGTCATGATCGACCTCAACATCATGCGCGCGCTTTTCGATCCATGGTGCGGCCAGGGCCTTCAGGTCTTCGTCCGATACCTCGGGCAAAGGCACGTCCCGCGCCATGTATTTCTCGGCCATTTCGGGTGTAGGATCATATGGGGGGTGCGGACCGGGAAATCCGACGACCAAAAACAGCGGCTTTTCGACCGGCTTGGTCTCCAGCCACCAACAAGCGGTGTCGCCGATGAAATTATCAGATTGCAATGCGGCGGGGAGATCCCAGGTAAACGCTCCAAGCCTGTCCTTGTAGTCGGGACGCTTGCGATATTCCTCGCGCTGTTGCTTTTTCAGACCATGGCTGGCCAGCGCCTTGTCCCATTCGTCAAAGAACCAGCGACCTTCCATATAGCGGTCCTTGTTTTCGACCACGTACCTTTCGTGGAACCCGGCCTTGGCATCATAGGGAATGGTGTGCATCTTGCCCACGTTCACACAGTGATAGCCAGCGTTGGCAAGATCCGACACCCAAGTGCGGCTCCACGGTTGCCCGTTGGCGAGAACGCCATTGGTGTGCGGATAGTACCCCGTGAACAAGCTTGCGCGGCAAGGTACGCAGGATGGTGCCGTGACGTGACACTGATCAAAGCTGACACCTGTTTCCACCAGCCGATCGATGTTGGGCGTGTCCATATGCGTGGCACCAAGCGCTCGGATCGTGTCATAGCGCTGTTGATCGGTGATGATGAATACGATGTCAGGTGCATTCGACATTGCGGTTCCTTCAAAGTTTGAGTTCGTAAAAACGATTTGCCAGCACATCCAGATGCGATTGCATTGCCGTGCGCGCCGCGTCGGCTGATCGCCGTGAGAACGCCCGCAGTATGACCTCGTGGTCTTCGACCGATTGGCGCCGGTTGGCAGGATGCCGGGTCTGATCGTACCAAAACGCCCACATTTCGCTTTCGCGCATGCGCCAGAGCTGGGACACAAATCCAGACAGCACGTCGTTACCTGCCGCCTCGGCGACAAGTTCATGAAACAGCGCATCAGCCGCGTCAAACGCGGCGATGTCGTCAATCGTTTCGGCCATCCGGTCGTTGGCCTGCCGCATCCGATCCAGCTGCGCCGGGGTTGCATTGCAGGCGGCCAGCGCAGCGGTTTCGGCCTCAACCAGGCGACGGGCGGCCAGCACTTCGGACGGGGCGACGGAATCCGGTTCTGGCAATTCGGTCCGCCCCCGGACGGACTCGTCGAGCACATAGACGCCTGCGCCGACCTTGATCTCGATAAACCGCATGATTTCGAGCGCCAGCAGTGCTTCGCGCACCGTCGTCCGGCTGACATCAAGCGTATGGGCCAGTTCGCGTTCCGGTGGCAGGCGCTCTCCGGCGGCATAGCGCCCGTTCTGGATCTCCGCCGCCAGTTGGCGGGCAATCTGCAAATACCGGCGACTGCCGGTCGGAAGGTCGAGCGGGCTCAAGGCGTTTTCTCCTTCACTGTTTTGGCGCCACGGCCAATCCGTGCGGCGACATAGGGCCAAGCAACCGTCAAGATGGCGAGCGCAAGAAACAAAAGCGCGTAGGGGCGCGCAAAAATCTCCATGACGTTGCCGTCCGACATCATCAGCGACGCGCGCAATTGTTCTTCGGCAATCGGGCTAAGGACAAAGCCGATCACAAAAGGGCCAAGGGGAACGCGACAGTATTCCAGCCCCAGCCCGATGACGCCAAAGGCAACCATGACCCACACGTCGGCAAAGCTTGAATTCACCGCATAGGATCCGGTGACACAGAACACCAGAATGACTGCCATCATGCCTGATCGCGGCAATCTCACGATCTGCGCGATATAGCGAACGGTCCCCCACATCAGCATCAGCATCAGGATATTGGCGACCAGATAGGCGGCAATGATACCATAAGCGATCTGAGGTGCGTTCTGAAACAGCAGCGGACCGGGCTGTAGATTGTGGATCGTCAATGCGCCGATCAGGATTGCCTCGGTCACGCTGCCGGGGATGCCCATTGTGATCAGCGGGATCAGAGCGCCCCCGATCGAGGCGTTGTTGGCGCTTTCGGCCGCGATCACCCCCGGCTCGTGACCTGTGCCGAATTTCTCGGGTTCTTTCGACATTTGCTTTTCGGTCGAATAGGACATCAACGCCGCGATGTTCGCGCCGATTCCAGGTAAAAGCCCGATCCAAGTCCCGATCACCGATCCGCGCAGCAGCTTGCCTGCATAACGAAAATCGCTGCGATAGATGGGCAGGCGTTTCTTGGGGATCGCCATGGCTGAGCCGCTCTGCGGCGTGGCGGCGTCGCGCAGAATCTGGCTGATCGCAAAGGCCCCGATCAACACCGGTAGCAGACCGAACCCCGAAAGCATGGTGGTTGACCCAAATGTCAGCCGTTCCTGCCCGATCGAGCTGTCAATGCCTGGCAAGGCAAACGCCATCCCAAGTGCTGCGGCAAGCAACCCTTTGGTCATCGAGGCCTGCGACAACACAGCCAACATGACCAGCGCCATGAGGACCAGCGTAAAGTACTCCCACGGCCCGAATTGCAGCGCAAATCGAGCCAGTGACGGAGACATTCCTGCCAGAAACCCCCAAGAGATGATGCCGCCGATCACCGAGGCCATGATTCCCAAGGCCAGCGCACGTTCCGCCCTGCCCTGCATCGCCATCGGATAACCATCAAAAGTCGTTACGATTGAGGCAGGCGTTCCCGGCATCCGCAGCAGGATCGCGGTGATCAAACCGCCCGAGATGCCGCCCACATATTCCCCGATCAGCAATGTCACTGCGCTGACCGGGTCCATGTGAAACGTCAATGGCAGCGTCAGTGCAATCAGCATCGACGCGGTCAAGCCCGGGATGGCGCCCACCACAATGCCAAGCGCCGTTCCGATAAACAGGAACAGCAGGTTCTGCCATTCAAAGAGCAGAAAGAACGCGTCGACCATCTGCTATCCGATCGTGATGTAGAGAAAGCGGCTGAGGATCGTCGAGATCGCCAGAGACAGAACCAATCCGAGAACCGCAAAGACAGCACAGTTTAGCCATGTCCTCGCGCCAATACTCAGCCCGACCACCACGACAAAGACCGTGGTTGCCGGGACAAACGGCGCGCGCAGCACGTCCAAAGCAAACACATAAGCGACAAGCGCCACCAACACCGCCAGACCCTTGCGCGGGTCCGCATCGCGTGTCTCAGTTGTCGGTGCCAGCCAGCCCCGGCGCATTCGCATGACGGATCGGCCGGCAAGGCTTGTGGCGAACAACAGCAACAACACTCCAAGGATCCGCGGAAGCGCTGCCGAACCCAATGGTTCGAACCGAGGGGGCGGCAACTTTGCGGCACCGACGAACAAGACCACCGCCCCTGCTGCAACCAGCAGGGAAAGGGCCAGATCGGCGAGAGCGCGGCGCTTGGCTTCAGTCATTGACGTTCCTCCGCCGCAAAGCCAGCCTAGTTGATCGTTGCTGCGATTGCTTTCAGAGCGTCGAGCTGTTTGCTCGCGTCTTCCATCGCCTCGGGACCCGCTGTCCAGTATGGCTGCAACGTATTGTTTTCGAAGTATTCGACAATCTCAGGGTCGTTGATCGCCTGCTCTAGGGCCGCCGAGAGCACGGCAACGTTTTCTTCCGGGGTTGACGCAGGGGCCAGCCACCAATTGGGGTTCGCCCAAGATACGTCATACCCAAGCTCCATTGCAGTTGGCACATCCGGAAGGTCAGGCAAACGCTCGCGGCCGAAATAGACCAGCGGACGCAGCCCATCGCCCTGTGCCAGATATTCGGATGCGGCAAACAGCGCGATGTCGGCGTTGCCACCCAGGATCAGGCGCAGACGATCCGCCCCCGAATTGGCAGTGACATACCGTGTCTCGAACCCGGCTTCCTTCGCCAGCATCGCGCCGACGAAATGCGGGATGGTGCCGATACCGACCGCTTCGACCAGACTGCGCGGGTCAGCTTTGAGGTGTGCGATCAGGTCTTCCATTATCTGAAATTCGCTGTCCGCGCTGACAACCCAGACCGGGCTGCCGCCGCCAGTGTATCCTATGGATTTGAAGTCATCGAGGTCGAAGTCGCCCAGCCCCATCGCCATGGCGATCAGCGCCTGATGATGCCAGTGCACAATCGTGTGGCCCGCGTCGTCGCCGCGTTGCATCCGGTTGACTGCGTTCGCCCCAGCACCTCCGTCTGCATTCACCACGGCCATCGGCTGTGAAAGCCAACCTTGTTCCTGTATTTTCTCGCCCATGAGGCGCGCAACAACGTCGGTCCGCCCACCTGGCTTGAAGGGCACAATGACTTCGATCGGTTTGGTCGGGAAATCCTGCGCTGTCACGGC
Source organism: Sedimentitalea sp. (assembly GCF_039973035.1). Lineage (NCBI taxonomy): Bacteria > Pseudomonadati > Pseudomonadota > Alphaproteobacteria > Rhodobacterales > Paracoccaceae > Sedimentitalea > Sedimentitalea sp. The sequence continues at coordinate 159,619 of NZ_JBDWLR010000060.1, read as the reverse complement.
GGATAGGCCAATTGGTCCAACCGGAAGGGCCAGGGCGAGCGCCCCAACCCAAGCCGTAAGGGCTATTTTGCGTGGAAATGTGATCATTTTGGGCCTCCCCCCGTTGCATGAGACTTAGTATCTCTATATTGGACCAACCAATATGGTCAAAATCTAAAACTGTCTAGACCAATTCTGAGAAGACCTCGCAAATGACGGATCCAAGACCCAATATCGTCCTCGTCATGACTGACCAGCATGCCGCCCGCGTCCTTGGGTCGGCTGGCGACCGTCTTGCACAAACCCCCGCGTTGGATGCGCTGGCCACCAAGGGGACCCGTTTTGAAAACTGCTATTGCCCCTCGCCGTTGTGCGTGCCGTCGCGGATGGCCTTCTTGACCGGGCTGGAGCCACATGTTTCCGGCGTTTTGACCAATGATGATTACCTGCGCTCCGACATTCCGACTATCGCCCATGCGATGGGCACTGCAGGATACGATTGTCGATTGATCGGGCGCATGCATTTCTATGGCCCCGATCAACTTCACGGTTTTGCCAAGCGACCTATCGGCGATATCGGTCCTAGCTGGCCGGGGTCCGGCGCGCCGGATATCGGGCCGCTGACCTCTGCGCGGGGCAATCGCGGCCCGGAGCTGGAGGGTTCGGGGCGCGGCGAAACCTCGTATCAGGCTTTTGATCACGCGGTGACCGATCATGCGGAGCGTGAAATCAATGACCTCATCCGGAAACGCGAGGCTACGGGCCGCCCGTTCTTTGCCTTGGTCAGCCTGTTCTGCCCGCATCCCCCCTACATCGCCCTGCCCGAGGATTACGACAAGGCGGAGCAGGCCGGCGTACCTGCCGTTCGCCTGCCGCCTCCAGAACGTCGTCATCCCGCATTGGCCGAATGGGCCGCCGCGGGTGGGGTCGATGATGTCTCTGCCGAAGCCATACACAAGAGCCGGACCGCCTATTATGCGCTGGCGCACATGATCGACCGGTTGGCGGGTCGGGTCTTTGACACAATTGCCGACCGGAACGATACGGTCGCAATCTATACCTCCGATCACGGCGAAGCCTTGGGCGAGCGGGGTTTGTGGTGGAAGAGCACGTTCCATGAGGAAAGCGTCAAGGTTCCGCTGATCATTTCGGGTGGCGGATTCGACCAAGCTGCGGTTGATGACCGGGTGACCAACCTGACCGATCTTTCTGCCACGCTCCTGGGGCTGTCACACGCGCAGATGCTGCCCGGTCATATCGGACGCGATCTGCGCGATCACGATGATTGGCCCGAACAATGCACGTCCAGTTATTATGGCGGTTTGATGAATGTCCGGACATCGACCCTGCGACACCGGATGATCCGCAGCGGTCAGTATAAACTTTGCTGGTACGACGGGCACGACCCGCAACTTTTCGACCTGCGCCAAGACCCCGACGAACTGAGCGACATCGCAAGCAAAGAGACAGAAATTGTCGTCAATCTGGCGCAGCAATTGCTTGCGGGATGGCCACTGGATGAAATCAGCAAGATGCAGCAGACGTCGCAAGACCGCATTGGCGTGATCCGCGATTGGGTCGCCCGCTGCAAACCGGATGAACCGATACGTTGGCTGGACCCGAGGCCCGAACGCAACCGCTATCTGTGACAGTTGCGGCGGCTCGGCACTGGGGTGGGTCAATGGTTGAGCGCATTGATCGGAGATCAGAGTTCCAGCTTCTTAAAGACACCTTCTGGAATGCTGCAGATCACCGCCATGATCAGTCTCCAGATCGGGCGCACATAAATGATGTTCTTGCCGCGCTCTACAGCGTTTGCGATCTTGTCCGCAACTTCGTCTGGTTGTGCGGTCAATTTTGCGGGCAGATCCATGTCTTCGGTCATGCGCGTGGCCACAAAGCCCGGCAATACGGTGATCACATGCACCCCCTTTTTGGCCAGTCGGTTGCGTAGACCTGACAGAAAGGCCGTAAAGCCTGCCTTGGCCGAGCCGTAGACATAGTTGGTGGCCCGCCCACGCAGACCCGCGACCGAGCTGATGCCCACCAAGGTGCCCGACCCTCGCGCCTCAAATCGGTTGGCCAGTTCGCCAAGAATGCTGGCCGGGCCTTCGTAGTTCGAGCGCATCACCAAAGCTGCCGCCGCCATATCCTGTTCGTTGTCTGACTGCTCACCCATATAACCAACCGCGCAGGCGGCGATTTGCGGCAATTCTGGCAGGCTGTCGATAAATCCAGCGTGGCTGTCCTGATCCAGCGCATCAAATGCGTGCAAGGTGACATCGACATTGTGGCGCGTGGCGATATCGTTGCGGTTTGCCTCAAGGTCGTCAACATTGCGCGCAGCAAGCTGAATCGGATGACCAAGACTCGCAAAGTTATGCGCTACGGCCAGACCAATGTCCGAGCGGGCGCCAAGGATGAGAACGGGGCCTTTGCTCATAATGCGAGCCTTTCAGATTGAGAGGACTGGAATGCCCCCGATGAATTGGTTTTTTGCCGATGCGCCACAAAGGCCGCAGTCCGCGGATCGCTGTCGATGAGCGCTTGAGTACTCATCCGGGCGTCTTTGGCCAGATAGAACCGACCCCCGTGCGCGATGGTGATCCGGTCAAGTTCCTTGAGCAATCTTAGGTTCTTATCTGTCGCTGGAAAATCGAGGGCCAGCGTATAGCCCAGCATCGGAAACGAAAACTTGCTGGACTGGTCGCCAAACCGCTTGAGCACCGCCAGAAATGATCCGGCACGCGCGTCTGAAATCGCCGTTAGCAATGCCTCAAGCCCCGCCTTGGAATTGGTCAGCGGCAGGACGCATTGGAATTGCAGGAACCCTTTGCGCCCATAGGCCTTGTTCCAGTCCAGCACTGCATCAAGGGGATAAAAATAGCTGTCCCAATCCACCAGGCTATCGCCCTTTTTGCGCAGACCGACATGGTAGAAGACCGAGTTGAAGAGTTTTACCACAAGTCCGGACATGGCAAAGCCCGGCAAATCAAACGGAAGTCGTTTCTTGCGCTTGGATTTCAGCGCAAAGCGATCCTTCTTTTCGCGTGGGGTCAGATCTTCTCGACGTGCATGTTCACCCAACATCACCAGAGACCGGCCCATATCTGGCCCACCCTTCAGGCAGTCGATCCATGCCACCGAGTAAAGACTCGCGTCATTGGCCTCAAACGCGTCCATCGCTTCTGCGAGGTTCTTGGCAGGGATCAGGGTCTGCTTGATCCAGCCGGTTTCTACCGGTTGCAGCCGAATGGCGGCGCGCAGGATGATGCCAGTCAAACCCATAGCGCCGGGGACCCAGTCAAACAGGTCGGTGTTGCTGGTTCGTGAGGCACGGGTCACCTGCCCCGATGCGTCCATCACATCAACCCACTCAAGCGCAGCAGCCATGGAGCCATCACGATGGTGGTTCTTGCCATGCACATCAGCGGCAATCATGCCACCCAAAGTTACGAACTTTGTGCCTGGCGTGACCAGAGGAAACCAACCCCTTGGCAGGAAAGACGTGATGACATCCGCCAAAAGCACCCCTCCTTCCGCTACCAGCACGCCGGTATCCGCATCAAATGAGATCATTCGATTGAAATGACGCATATCGATCGTGCCACGGCGGCTCACGGCGCTGTCGCCATAGGAACGCCCGTTGCCGCGAGCAATGACACCGCCCTTGGCGACTGCGGCGGCCAACTCGGCCTCGCTGCGCGGCGCCGTCACAATCGGAACATAGATGACCGGAAACCGGCCCCAGCCGCTTAGCATCATGCCTCGCGCCTCACAGACAGTGTTGCGTCGGTGAACACAAAGCGCCGGTCAAGGTTGTATTTGACCACATAGCCAATGGTGAGGCCTATCACAGCACCGATTTCGCGCATCAGATCCGTGCTCCAGACAACCCAGAAAACCGTTTCCATGCCCCAGAAAATCGCGGTCGTGAGCAGCCCCATGATGGTGTAGAGCGTGAACTTTTTGCCATGGGCCGCAGCACCCGTAGAGACGTCATAAAAGATCCAGCGCTTGTCCAGCAGGTATTTGATGACCAGACCCACAAGCGTCCCTGCGCCCATGGCGACAACGAAGACCCACATGTCCTCGCCTGCCATCAAGACAACACGCTGCGTCATCAGGTTCGCGACCGTCGCGATGACCGCAAAAAACCCGTATCGCAGGGCCAACGCGCCCAAAGTCATAGGAGCGCGCTCCAGACCACACAAAAGAGGATAGCCAGAAAGCACAACTGGCTGGTTCGGTCTTTGGCAGCAAAAACAACAGGGTCGTCGTGCATATGCCCGCGATGCGTGATCATGATGACGCGGGTTAGCCAGTAAAGCAGGATCAGACAAACCCCCCAAAGCGCCAGCGGTGAGTTATAAAGCTGCATGACGGTTGGTGAGTTGATGTAAAGCGCCATAACAAGAACCGATACATATCCTGACGAGATCGCCACCTGACTGATCAGCGGCAGATCATCCACCTGATATCCACGGCCTGTGGCCTCCAACTTGCCGCGATTGGCCGTGTCAATCAATTCGGCCTGACGCTTGACCGACGCCAACGACAGGAAAAAGAACACCGAGAACGCCACCAGCCAGACAGAAAGTGGTATCTGGGTCGCATAGCCACCCGCGATGATCCGGATCGTATAAAGACCGGCCAGCATCATGATATCAACCACGATGCGACGCTTGAGGTTTAGGGAGTAAGCGGTTGTAGCGATGTAATAAAAGATCATGATGCCTAGGAAGGCCATATTGATGCTGGCGGCGATGATTGCGCCCAAAGCCAGCATGCCAAAGGCCATCCAGGTCCCATGCGCTATCGGAATATCGCCAGCCGCAAAGGGGCGCTTGCATTTGCGTGGATGCGCCCGGTCGGCGGCCAGATCCAGCAGATCGTTCATCACATACGCGCTGGACGCCACCATCGAAAACGAGACAAAAGCAAAGAACGCGGCAAAGAACGTGCCCACGTCATATTGGTGCGCCGCCATCATCGGCAGAAAGATCAGGACGTTCTTCAGCCACTGATGCGGTCGGATCGCCTTGATGTAAGGTTTGACGGCATTTGAGTGCGTTTGAAGATGCTCAACCTCGGCATCGAGTTTCTCGACCTTGTTTCGCAAGCCGGTGGGCGCATTGACCGTGATCGCACGGGTGGCTTGTGACCAGACCGGAATGTCGGCCTGCGCATCGCCCATATAGGCAAATCCGTCAGTATAGTGTTGCGTCAGGAACGCAGCCTTGGCCGGACCTTTGAGGTTGCGCTCGCCATCCGAGCCATAGACCTCGTCAAATATTCCCAGATGGTTAACGACGTCCTTGGCAATCCGTTCATCGCTAGCGGTGACAAGCGCCGCATGACCGCCCTTGGCGCGCCAGTCCTGCACATAGGCGATGACATCCGGATCATACGGCAATGTCTCGACGTCCAGCGGACCTGACTGCGCCAGCTCACGTTTCATCACGGCCTTGCTCTTCAACAGAGAGTTTGCCGCCTGAAATGGCACCCGCCAATCTTTCCCCAAGGCGCTCCAGAATGACTCAAACAAGATGTCGGAACGTAAGAGGGTCCCATCCAGATCTACGACCAGCACTGGCCCGCGCGATCCATTTGTCAAATGATCTGTCAATCAAAGACCCTCTACTTAAACACAGTTTGAACCAATATATATACCCGCTCAGGTAATGGAATAATACGGCAGATATATGTCTCTTATGGCGCAAATTTTCGGTTTTGCGCGCAAGGTTTCGTCGGCTATTTGGGCATTGCGGGCAAGAACGTAGATAGCGGAGCGTTCCGAGGTATCGTGTTGGTCTCCTTCACCTACCGCTCAAGCAAGAACCACCGCTCACCTGATAGCTGCGACAGATCAAGAATGTAGGAACCGTTTTCCATGGCCTGAGGTACGACCGCCCCATCGGGCAGCCTGAGACTCAGCCCTTCGGGCGCGCGGATGCGGGCCTCGCCCTGCACGGGTTCCCACAAATAGACCGACTGCTCGCGGTCTACAGGCTGGATGCGGCCCGTCAGCGAAATCAATAGTCTTTCCGAGTCCCTGATCGGTTGCCCATCCAGACTTTGCACCGCCATAGCAGCCATTGGGCCATCCATACGCACGGCAACATCGCTCAATTCAATCTCTGCACCGTCAAAGTTCCCCGCCGCCAGCTGTGTGTACGGCGTATCGACGGCAAAGAGGCCCCTGCTGAAATCCCGTCTAAACTCGCCCGTATCGGCCTCTACATATGTCGCCGCGTCCGGCAGGTATGAAACGTCGGGGTCGATCACGACAATCGCGCCCTCGGCGGCCTGCCGTGGCCTTAGCCAGTCAAGCTCGGGCACCTCCGGAAGTTCCACGACCACCCGGTGTTGTTCATACAATGTGCGCAGGGCTACCGAGTTTTCAGGTGAAATCCCGTCAAAGAGCTGCGCGGGCGTCAGCCTGAGTGCATAGGTGTCGCGCGCCTGCTGCACATGGGCCTGTCGGTACAGCAATGCCGCAGCTGGCAGCATTGCCAGCATCGCAGGATCGCTAGCAGCCTCCCAATTGCTCGGCCACAGCGCCTGGTTAAGCGCCTGCTGGGCATAGCCATAGATCATCGGGGCATCCCAGCCCTGATGCGCCGCGCTGGTCGCAATGCGCAGTGGCACGATAAACCGATCCTCGACCGGAAAGGGCGAAACGTTCCATTCCGAAATGCTCAGCGGCATGTCCGCGACTTGCCCGGCGGCAAGCCAACTCAACATGTCAGCCTGCGTTTTGGGATCGTGGGTCAACTCGCCCGGCCCGCCATAGCTGTGCATGTCGATGATCGATCCTTCGCTGAGCGATGGCAGGCCTGCAATCGTCATGCCCCCCCAGGAGTTTGTCGTCGCGATCAGCCCGTCAAATCCGCCCTGTCGCAAATCTTCCATCAACTCGGAATGAAAGCGGTGTTCCATATCGTTGAGAAAAATCTTGGACGCCCCAAACTCCCACGACCGCCATGTCTCTTCCCGATCGATCCCGTGTGTTGCGGCAAAAGCATCGGCTGCAGCCATATAGAGCGCGTTGTGCGCAGGCACGTTCTTGTCCGGCAAAAGGGCGTTGCCGAAATGATGGGTCATGTCGTTTTCGTTGGTGATCAGGACAGCGATGATTGCCGGATCGTCACGATACGCCATCCCGGTAAACGCGTTCACATGGCTCAGATAGGCATTCTGAAATTCGAGCATCCGAGCGCGGATCGATTGCGAGACATAGCTGAACCCCCGCAGCTCCGCCTGCCCTTCGTCGTTGGCAATTTCATCAAAGTCTTCGATACCATCCTCAGCTGTAAACCGCCGCCCCACCTGCAGATCCAGCCAGATATAAACCCCTTCGTCCTTCAAGGCGCTGATCCACTGATCCAGTTTGCTCAATGACTGCGGATCAAGCTGGGTTGTGCCGGCGGCATTCTCTCCGAACACGTTCGGAACGACCCAGTGGGAATCATGATGGTGGATGCGGATCAGGTTGAACCCAAGGGCTGCGATGCGTTTTGCCTGAGCCCGGATATTTGTCGGATGAGTTGCAAACAGCGCATAGGCCTGAAGGTTCGCACCCCAGAATCGTGTCGGCGTCCCATCCGCGAAAAAAAGATCGGCCCCTCGCGCATGAACACGCCCGCGCAGGCCCGCAGGCTTTTCGTTCAAAAAGCTCAGATCGGGTATTGGCGCATAAGGAAACACACGCTCTCTCGGCCATGTGTCCTCGCGATCATCCGCCAGCGCTGTACAGGCAATTGAGAGGGCGAAAAGCATGCCCAAGCGAAATGTCCTGAGAAGTCTCAAGTGATCACCTGCTGCTCTCCCGAAACCAATAGGGTTCCACTTACCTTTCCTCTGGAAAGTCACACGGTAGGCCACATGAGTCAACGATTGTACGGTTTTCCGACAACACCCGCGACTAGCCCTGAGTCCGATGCGTTCGGACGTAAAGTATCGCGTCCCAATAGGCGTATCTTGCTAGATCATGCGTTGGAAGTATCGTGCAATTACAATTTCTTGAACGACTGCCTTTACGCATCAGATTAACTTTCTCAGCGAAACTGCTCAACCGCCAATTTGCATCAGCGCCTGCAACGTTTTCCAAGCCATTCCGCCCCACAGCACATCCAGAAAATGGGAGAAGCCCCAGACCAGTGAGCACACCAGAACAAGTTGGAATCTCCGTAATGGCATCTCTTCCGTCGACGCGGTCTTAGGGAAACCCAGGCTCAATGCGATCAGCAGGGTGAAGATCACTGCGGAGGTGTGAAAACTGACCCAGCGGCCCCAGTCCACCGCAACGACATACAGCGGCAAGAACAGGAATGCAGAACCAATATAGGCGCGTAGAAACAACCGCCCGCCACCCACAAGGTGGGTACCGGTGATCAACACCAAGACCGAAGACAGAACGTATAGCAGGGTGAAAGACAGCACTTTGGGTGAAAAGAACATCCAGAACGTGGCTGTCATGTATTCCTTGAGCGGAATCTCCAGCGCCTTAATGGCCCCTTCACACATGTCCGCGCCCGCACCGGCATCAAGCACTGGCTGGCAGACGCGCATGTAGTCGATAACCGTATCGAAGCTGAACGCGATGATCAAAGTCGTCAGGCAGGCGCAGGCAACAATCGCCAGCAGACCAATGAAATCCGGCTTGGTGATCGCTGTTTTGGATAGCAAAAGATAATAGCAAAAGGCAAAGAACGGAGCGAAGAACAGGTTGCCTTCGTGACTTATGACCGCAAGCCCGTAAACAAGCGCCGAAACATATGCCAAAATTCTGTTAGGGGTTGGGCGGCTCGTGGCAAACAGTAAGATCGCAAAGGCCAGAAACGTAATCAGTTCCTTTCGCAAGCCGCCTTGATCATCAAGGGACCAGAAGCTGACAAAGAAACCGGGCGACAGGATCAGCAACCATATGGTGGCCTGAGGCTGCAACCTCTGCACGGACAACGTAATCAGCCCCACAGTGGCGATGACGAGGGAAACCTGCACCACGACGACCACTAGCACCGGGTTTAGGGAAAACGTTTCCGAGACGCGCAAAATCAGCGAGCCCATCATCCCGCGCCGAATTGTGGTGTCGACACTGTTGATGAGCCAGTCGCCCTGTTTCCAGGAGTCGCCGCCGAGTTGAAAATCCTGAAACGCAAGCAGCACGATATAAGACGAAAATATCCAGATCAGGAATTTCGGAACTGAATATGTAAATCGTTGCAAGTTGGTCAGGCCCAGGTAATTTGGAGCCGGTGTAATTTCGCCAGCTATATCGACCATATGACAGTTTTCTGACGCGGAAAAGGGGTCTTGGCGCAGCGCAAATACCGTCGCTCGTTTGTGAAAGCGACCGACGTGATATATGGTGAGAACCGCTCAATACCCAAGCGGCAATTTCGCCAGCACAGGTCAGCAGATCACCATACTGTACACTCTGACCTGAACCGCGGACATTTCTCCCATAAGGAAAGATATGTCCGCGACCAGTCATTAAATTGTCAAAGTTGTATCGTCACTGGAGCGCCGCAAGGCTCCGCGCGCGGTTAGGCGAAAGCTCAAGAGTTCTGCGATAGGCTTCTGCTGCCTTTTCCGGTTCTTCCATCTCGCGATAGAGGTCTCCCAACAACTCGCGGGCCGGCAGGATATGTCCGGGTGTAACCGGGCTCTTGCCAATCGCGTCTTCCAGATCGGCCGCCTTTGCCTGCATGGTTAGGGCGAGTTCGTCATTCCCATGGCCAAATTCGATCCATGCCTCGACGGACAGTATCTGCCCCTCGGTCAGCTTTGCCCAGTATCCTTGGTCGCGCGCGACCATCGCTTCATGCAGCGTGCCCAGTTCCTCGGCAGCCGCACGGGCCCCTTCCAGATCGCTTGACCGTGCCGCACCAATACCCTTGGCGAACCAAAGCATGGCCTCGGTCTGGGGGAAGTTCTCCCAAGGGATCGCTGAATGCAATTCCGGGGAAAGTGCTGCGGCTTGGGCCCATTTCTCCTGTTCCATAAACATGCGAACAGGTGACGCTGCGAGCGCATAGGCGCCGCCAAAACTTACCTGATGGTTGTCCTCTGCCAGCATGTCATCCACCAACACCTGCGCCTGCTCTGCTTCGCCCAGTTGGAGAAGGCCGTAGACCAAATAGTCGATCGCGTGGACATAGTGCGTCTGAATGACGTCTCCAGAGCTTTCCAATGCGGCTTCTGCCGAGCGGCGATTAAGGTCGATTGACGCCGGCCAGTCCCCGGTGCGGGTAAAGATATGCGACGGCATGTGCAGGGCGTGGGCGGCATTCGGGGCGCTTTTGTCATATTTCACCGCATAGGGCGCACCGCGGTCCTTAAGTGGCGGATTGTCATAAGCGTGAATTGCATAATGGATGACACCGGGGTGATGCGGTGCCTTCTCATGGAGCCGGTCCAGAAGATCACCGGTGGCTGCATTGACAGCAACACCCTCCTCGCCGCGAGGCGCCGAGGCAAGCATGGCCAAAGCGGCGAGCGCGGCGGCATCGATGTTATCGGGGTTTGCCTCGTAGGCATCATTTTGCGCGGCGGCCCATGCAAAAATCCGGGCGCGATATCCATCGTGATCGGGTGCGTAAAAGGCAAGCACAGCTTCTTTCAGGCCACGCTCGAGATCATTCCCAGCGGCCAAATTGGCCAGTTTTTCCGCGGCGGCCAGGCCTCGTGCAGTTTCCTCCGGGGTCGGTCCACCGGGCCACAACGGATGGAAATTCGCCATCGCGATGCCCCACTGAGCCACGGCACATTCCGGATCGGCTGTCGCCGCCTGATTGAACACACCTTCGGCCTGAATATACATCATGTTGTGCATCAGGGTCAGACCTTCATCCATCGCTGCGTCTGCCTGCGGATTGCAGCTGGTCGGCAAATCCACCCCATGGGCGTGCGCCGCAAGGCCAAGTGAGAAGAGGGCAACCACAGCCGTCGACACCCGCATCATGGTTCCTGTCATCGGAAAACTCCTTTTTACAATACATTGGGATGCGCCCATGCGCGGGTTCCATGACACCCCAAAGGGACGCGAAGGTCTTGAGCAAGTCCTGAAATCGTTCTGAAATCGGCGTGAAGGCCTGACCTGCCATTTACCTCGCCTGCCAAGTGAAAATGCAGTATTGTCCCAGCAGAAAAGGCCCATTTCGGCATGACCCAGACGCCCGTCAACAATGGTGCAGAGCATATCCGTCTTGGCGGGACCTGTTACATCTGGCAAGACGGCCAACTGCTCGATGCCGAGGGGCGGACTGTGCCGCTGCGGGCAAAGTCGCTGCGTATGCTCGAGGTTCTGCTGAGCGAGCGCGGTCGCATCGTCAGCAAAGACCGGTTAAGCGAGTTGGTCTGGCCCGATGTGATTGCGACCGACGAAAGCATCGCCCGTTGCATCGCCGATATCCGCAAAGTCCTTGGTGACCGTGCGCACAAGGCTGTCGAGACCTTCCCCAAGCAGGGATACCGTCTGAATGTGGACACGCGCAGGCAATCTAGCCTGACGCCGACCAGCCGAACAGGTCTTCTCATATTGGCCGTCAGTTGCGCTGTAATACTGCTCGGCATCAATCTCTGGTTCAGCGATACCCGCGTGGGCGCACCGGATACACAAATCGCGTTTCCGGCCGCCGACCTGCAAAAATCCGTAGCTATTTTGCCGTTTACCGCCGACGCCGAGCAGGACCGTCTCCTTGCTGGCGGTCTTTCTGACGATCTCGAAATCCGGTTGGCGGAAATCTCGGGCATCCGGATTGTGTCGCAAGTCCAGACTCAGGCGATGGCCGCGCGTTTGGACAGCCTGATCGAGCTGTCTCAGGTGCTCACGGCGCGCTATCTCATTGGTGGAAGTGTGCGCAGCAATGGGGGAGATGTCGCGGTGTCGCTGCAACTCATCAATGGTTCTGACGGTGCCACGATCTGGGCGGATCGCTTTGAAGGTCCTCGCGAAAATCTCCTTGGCTATCGCCAGAAGCTGCCGGAGGCGCTCGTAAAGGCGATGCATGTCACGCTTGAACCGCGCGACCTGCAACGTCTTGCGCGTGAAGGGACCACCGTTCCGGCGGCGTTTGAGGACGTGATGCATGCACGACGTGAACTCAGCCTGTTTACCTATCAAGGCAGTCTTGCCGCCGAAAAGTATCTGCGCCGCGCGCTGGAGCGCGACCCGAATTACGCCCGAGCCTATGCCGAACTTGCTGCGGCCTTTGCAATCCGGTTTGAAAACAGCTGGGTTTTGCTGTCAGGGGCTGACACGGAGAAGGCGCTCTATTTCGCGCAAAAGGCGTTGGAGCTGGATGCGGAGCTGTGGCTTGCGCATTACGCGCTCGGGCGGCTTCATTCTGTGATCCCATCGGGAGACATAGATGTTGCCCTAAACCACCTCCGCACCGCGATGTCGCTGCAACCTGCAAATGACGATGCCCGGATTTACTATGCCACCCTGACAACCATGGCAGGTCGTCCCGAGGCCGCCCTGCCGTTATTTGAAAGTGTCATGGCAACGCATCCGGTGCCGCCGTTCTGGTACTATATCGGGTATAGCAACACGCTGCTTCATCTGCGTCGATATGATGAGGCCGAAGAGGCGGCATTGACCTGTGTTAACCAAATGCCCAACAGCCCCTATTGCCTGCGCGCGCTCATCGCACTCTACGGTCGCCTCGGACGGCAGGATGATGCGGACTGGACCATGGTCGAATATGCTGCCCTCGGCTACGAACTGACGATCGCTGCGATGATGAAAAGCGCGCTTGAACGTGATCCATCAATGTATGCTTTTCTCGAAGAGTCCTATCGTTTGGCCGGATTGGAGTAACGGCCCACCCGAATTCCCTTTTTCTGTAGTTACCATTCATTGGTTATGTGAGCTGTCGCAAACGCATCGTTTGCCGAACCACAGCCGACCGAGGTCAGTCAGATCAATGCAGGGCTGATTCCGCGCGCAGGCGTTGCTTGGCAAAGTCGATGAAGGTTCGCACCTTGGCAGGGGCGCGTCTGCCCTCGGCATGGACCAGGTGAATGGGTAAGGGCTCGGGTTCGTAGTCTTCCAGTACGGTTTGTAACGTACCGTCCAGCAGGTCATGCCCGACCTGATAGGACAGCACCCGTGTCAATCCCCAGCCTTGCCGTGCCACCGAAATCGCTGCCGCGATGCTGCTCAACCTCAACCGAGGCTTCAGTTGTATGCCCGTGGAGAGATCACGACCAAAGCGCCATTCGGTTACCGGACTGACCGGCGCCGCCGCGACGATCCGGTGATGGGTCAGATCAGCCGGCACTTGCGGAAAACCTTGCTGCCGAAAATACGACGGCGCTCCGCAAACGATCCGGCGCACCCGACCCACCCGCACCGCTGCCAGCCCTGAAGACGGCAATGACCCGATGCGCACCGCCACATCGAACCCCTCCTCGACCATGTTGACCACGCGATCGACCATGACCACGTCGGCGGACACATCCGGATAGGTGTTGAGGAAATCCATCAGGATCGGCGTCACATAGATACGACCAAATTCATTCGAACAGGTCAGACGCAACTCTCCCACAGGGTTCGTTGCCGCGCCGACCGCCGCATCATCAGCGACCTGAAGCTGGGCAAGGATGTGACGGGTATCCTCGAGATAGGCCTTGCCCACATCAGTCAGACGGACCCGCCGTGTTGTCCGCGTGAAAAGTCGCGCACCGAGCCGTTCCTCAAGCGCATTCACCCCGCGCGTCGCAGAAGGCGCACTCAGCCCAAGGCGGCGCGCACCGCCGACAAAGCTCTCGGCTTCGGCCACGGCGACAAAGACCTCAAGGCTCTGGAGACGGTCCATTAGATATCCCTATTACTATCAAAATGCAAAATAGTATTCTTTAGAATTGCTATATTAATTTCCATAGAGGCGCAAATTACCTTCCGGGACACAGCCAACCCACTCAGTGGCCCCGATAACCAAGCCGAGCCAAGCGGCCTCAGCCTTTGAACACCATGACCCGCCGAAAAAAGGACGCACCCCATGACGACTCCGATCAAACTTTACCGCAATCCCAAATCCGGCCATTGCCACCGGGTCGAGCTGATGCTGGCCTTTCTGGGTGTTACTTATGAAACGATTGATCTCGACATGGCCAACGGCGCGCATAAGGCACCGGACTATCTAAAGATCAGCCCCTTTGGCCTTGTACCTGCAATCGACGATGGTGGTTACACGCTGGCGGACAGCAATGCGATCCTGATCTATCTGGTCCAAACCTACGGTCAGGGATCACAGTGGTTGCCCACCGATCCCAAGGCCGCCGCCGAGGTCCAGCGCTGGCTGTCTGTCGCTGCCGACAACATCTATTCCGGCCCCTGCGCTGCGCGACTGGTCAAGGTGTTCGGCGCGCCGCTTGATCACGCAGCGGCGGTGCAAAAGGCACATGCCCTTTTCAAAGTGATGGAAGCGCATCTGCAGAATCGCACGTGGCTTGCAACTGACGAGATCACAATCGCGGACGTTGCAGGCTATAGCTATATCGCCCATGCGCCGGAAGGTGGTGTTGATCTGGCACCTTACCCGAACATCCGAACATGGTTAGGGCGCATCGAAGCGCAGCCGGGTTTCGTACCCATGGCCACATCCCCCATTCCCGAACTAGTCTGAGGCCAATCTCTTCCGGGGCTGTCCTGCCCCGGCATACTCATATGGCGAGGTGAACACGATGACGAATACGACCCACCCCAATCCTTTTCACACAGGAGAGCGCGCAGCACAGGCGCGCGCGGGCGTCGGCGCTGTTTCGCAATGGGCAGGCGGTTTCGTGCGGGATTACCTGCCCGATCAGCATCGTGCCTTTCATTCGTCCCTGCCCTTTCTCGTGGTCGCCAGCAGCGACGACGCAGGGCACACTTGGACAACGCTGGTTGAGGGTGAGGATGGTTTTATCCGGTCTCCTGACCCACACAGCCTGACGATGCAAACGACCCTGCCCTCTGATGATCCGCTTGCCGGACGCCTTGCGACCGGGGGCGAGATCGGCGTGGTCGGTATCGAACTCGGCACCCGGCGTCGCAATCGTTTTAGCGGACATATCCGGCCCAAAGCGAACGGGTATGCCATCGACATTGGCCAGACCTTTGGAAACTGTCCGCAATACATCCACGAACGGTCGTGGCGCCGTGTGCCTGTCGCAAAGAGGCCACCGCCTGAGACTTCGGACCGGCTCAGCGAAGATCAGATGTCGCGGATCCGCGCGGCCGACACGCTGTTCATCGGTTCGGGCCAGTTCGCAGATCGCCCCGGGCCTGCGAACGGGTATGACGCGTCGCATCGCGGAGGCGCGCCGGGTTTCGTGAACGTGCGGGATAGCCAGCATTTGCAGATCCCTGATTACGCCGGGAACAATTTTTTCAACACGATCGGCAACATCACGTCGGACCCGCGCGTCGGCCTGCTCTTTGTCGATTTCGAGACGGGCGGATTGTTGCATGTCACGGGGCGTGCAGAGATCGATTGGTCGCCGCGCAACTCGCACGATCCGGATGCCTGGCGCATGATCAATGTTGAGATCGACGCGGTGATCGACCGCCCGGCCGCTGTGTCGTTGCGTTGGTCCCGGCTGGGCCACCTGTCCCGCAAGCTCCGACTGGCCCGGCGCGAGGGCGAGACCGACAGCATCACGTCATTCTATCTCGCCCCCGCCGACGGTCGCCGTCTCGATCCGTTTCTTGCCGGGCAGCACCTGCCGGTCTCGGTGCAAATTCCGGGACAGGCCGAGCGGTCAAGACGCAACTACTCTCTGTCGGGTGCAACCACTGATACAGAACAGTATCGGCTCAGCATCAAGCGGGAAGAACATGGCCTTGTGTCCCGCTTTCTGCATGACAAATTGCGTGTTGGTGACGTGATCGAGACACAACAACCCTCTGGTGACTTTGTGATCCCGAACGGCATCGGTCCCGTGGTTTTGGCAAGCGCGGGCGTCGGGCTGACGCCGATGGTGTCGATGCTGCATGAATTGGCACAGGGGCAGCGCCCAACTTGGTTTGTGCACGGTGCGCGCAATGGTCGGAACCACGCTTTGCGGGACGACGTGACCGCGCTTCTGACGCAGCATCCGCACCTGCGGCAAAGAGTGTTCTACAGCCAGCCTGATGCCGACGATCTCGCCCGATGTGACGGTTGGGTGACAGGCCACATCACTGCTCCGGACCTGATCGGATTGCAGGCCGGGCCGGATACGCGTTACATGCTCTGCGGGCCTAGCCGATTTCTGGCGGACCTGAGAACGGGTCTTGAGGACGTGGGCGTCCCGGCGGATCATATCTACTTTGAAACCTTTGGCTCCACGGGTTGATCCACAACTGGCCCACAAACAGGAATACGCGAATGGCAGAAACGAACCTAGCACTGACCCGGCTCAACCGCTTTCCCGTCAAGGGGCTCAGCGCCGAGTCGCTTGAGTCAATTGTGCTTGAGGCAGAACATGGCGTTCCCGGCGATCGTCTTTTCGGCTTTGCCCGGTACAATTCTGGCTTTGACCCGCAGAACCCTGAACCGCTGCCCAAGAACCGCTTTGTCGTACTGGCGAACGAGGCCGCACTGGCCGGCCTGCAAACCCGGTTTGATGCACAATCGCGTGTTCTAGAGATCACCACAGGTGACGAACAGTTGCGGTTCGACATGCGCGATTCCGATGAACAACAAAAGGCC
The DNA here is from genome assembly GCF_039973035.1 of Sedimentitalea sp. NCBI lineage: Bacteria > Pseudomonadati > Pseudomonadota > Alphaproteobacteria > Rhodobacterales > Paracoccaceae > Sedimentitalea > Sedimentitalea sp. Next base: position 142,952 of record NZ_JBDWLR010000060.1, on the reverse strand, counting down.
GCCGCCTATCTGCACAGTGTTCTGGCCTTGTCCGACCCGGAACCACCGGTCTTTGTGTCATCTGCACCGCATCGGTTCACGGATGTGTCGGTCGTGTCGCCGAAAATGATGAACGCGGTTTCCGTTCTGAACCTCGCCTCGGTCAAAGCGCTTGGTGATCGGCTGAACACCCCAGTTCATCCGGCCCGTTTTCGGGCCAATATCGAAATTGACGGCCTGCCGCCTTTTGCAGAATTGGACGCGGTCGGGTCAACGCTGTGTTTTGGCGATGTACGCCTGCGCATCCTGTCACGCACCAAACGCTGCGCTGCAACCGAGGTGAACCCCAAGACGGCGGAACGCGACCTGAAACTTCCCTATCTGCTGCGCAAGGAACTCGGTCATATGGACATGGGCATTTATGTCGAGGTCCTGTCAGGTGGAACACTGATACCGGGTCAGGCCGGACAGCTGATTGACTGACGCTTTGGCGTTACCATAAGCTAGCTGTCAGTTGCAGATAATTTGGATATGTCATGCCCTCCGCGTCTGCCAAGCAACGCGGGCAAGGCGCATCAACATGCCAGATACCGAGGTTTACCGACTCCGAGGTATTGGCCTTCGGGATAGCTTTTCCATTTCCCTAAGAGAAATCACCGGTCAAAAGTTGACGTAAGGTACGGCGTAGGTCAACATCCTCCCGATGGCCTGAGCGATAGGGCATCCGACGTGATCGGCGCGATGATCGTGTTGGCTGTGGGCTGAACGAAAAAACGCTCGCCAATCCAACCACCAATGTCAGCAAGGTTGTCGAATATCTTGAAACGGTTTACCGCGACGACCCTATCATCCTGCGAGCGGTTGCACAGCCCAAGAAATGGCATCCCGGCGAGGTCGAGCTGACAGCGGTTAGCTATTCAAAGTTCTGCATGGCGGCGTTCACCAAGGCGGAACCGCCGGTGCGCAGAGACGAAGACAATGCCGTCATCAACGCAACACTTATGGTTATGGACGCCCTGCCCGTTGTGGTGGTTGCCGTTTACGACGAGAATTACATGCTCAAGGACACCGATAAGAAAGAGGATGTCGAAGAGGCGCGACAGGCTGCCAATGCCGTGGTTGATGCAATCAAAAGATACCAGCCGAAAGATCCTGATGGGGCAGACCACAATGAAATGCTCAACTACCTCGAAGCGCTCTCGGCAAGGGCGGAACTCGCTGAAAAAGCGGCCGAATCCATTGGTAAGGCAATCGACGCAAGGTGAGTTGCGAGTGCTTTAATTACTGGTCCTTACGATTCATGAGTTGCCAGACCAGATTGGGATAAGCCGACCCTGCCCTGTCAGCATCGCGCTCTGTCAGGTCAGGAATTGCCCGGCGTATCCGAGCTGAAAGCGCTCGCGCGGAGCAAGACCCGGCGAACATCGATCAGATGTGCCTGCATGCGCGCGCGGCAAAGCCCTGCGTCGCGTGCAGCAAGTGCATCCAGAATCAATCTGTGATGTCGGAGAGCGGTGTCATCCGGATCACCGAACAGTCCGGTCAGCACGCCCATCCGTTCGAAAATCGGCGAGAACATTTGCGACCACAGATTGTCGACGATGCTGACAAGCGGATCGATGCGAGTCGCTTCGGCAAGCCCGACATGAAAGGCGCGATCCGCTTCTCGATGCGTGTCAGGCTCGTGGGCTTTTGCCATCGCTTCTATGCTGGCTTCGATGGCCATCAAACGGTTGGCGTCGATTGACATGGCGGCTCTGGCGGCAATTTCACCTTCGATGAGCTCACGGGCATCCAGCAGCTCCAGCGGGCTCGGGCCAAGATCGTCCTCAGCGCTGGCGGCGGTTTCAGTCACATAGATTCCCGAACCCGTGCGGATCGTCACCTGCCCCGAAATTTCCAGGGCGATCATCGCCTCGCGCAATGTGGAACGGGCAACATTCAAACGTGCGGCAAGCTCTCGTTCCGGCGGCAAGCGGGTCCCGGGTTTCAGGGCTTCGTCCGCGATGATGCGGGCGACCCGGTCGGCTACCTGACGGTAGAGCCGCATTCCGGGGGCCCTTGTGTCCCCTGCCATTGGTGCCCTCCTCACTGGGATATCCCACATAGCTATCAGAGATCACAGGCTGGGAAAAGACGGCGGGGCAAAATTGGTCTTGCCAAAATGGAAAAGATCAACCATTTGTCATAATTGGACGGACCAAAATGACATCTGAGCGCTCCACCACCTAGAATTAGGGGGCGAATGAAGCGCAAACGAGATGTGTTTTGGAAACTGGTCGGACCTGTGCGTTCAGGCCGGTTGTCACGGACAGAAGGGTCGGTGATCGGGTCCAACGATCTTAGGGAGGACAGACAATGAACAGAAAAATTCAACTTGGACTTGCCGCAATCTTGCTGGCGGGTACGGCGCAGGCGCAGGAACTTCGCGGCTGGAACACCCATGTGCCGGATTATCCGGTGTCGATTGCGCTCGACCGTTTTGTCGAACTTGTAGAGGAACGGACCGAGGGTCGCGTTCAGATGCAAAACTATCACGGCGCGACTCTTGGCGAGGGCGAATTTGCAACCGAACAGTTGCAGTTTGGCGCGCTTGATTACGGTGTGTTTTCCACGGCTCCGATGGTGAACACCGTCAAGGAGCTTGGCGTCACATCCCTGCCCTACGTGTTCAAGGACCCGGAACATCAGTACCGCGTCATGGAAGGCCCGATCGGCGCCGATATCGCCGCCGCGATGGCCGAGGCAAATATGGTGCCCCTGTCGTGGTTCGCATCCGGATCGCGCAGCTTTTACGCCAATGCACCGTTGAATTCTGTCGAAGACATCGCCGGCAAGAAATTCCGTGTCCAGAACAGCGACATCAACGTAGCCATGGTCGAGGCACTGGGCGCCAACGCAACGCCACTTCCGTTTGGCGAGGTTTACACCTCGATCCAGTCGGGTGTCGTGGATGGTGCGGAAAACAACTGGCCCAGCTATGAATCAACCGGCCATTTCGAGGTCGCGCCCTACTATATCATCGACAACCACACGATTGTTCCTGAGGGCATCATCTTTGCCAAATCGACCTGGGACAAGATTTCCGAAGCTGATCAGGCAATCATCCAGGAGGCCGCACAGGAAGCGGCGCTGTATCAACGTGAGCTCTGGGCCGAGCGCGAAGCCAAGTCGCGGGAAATCGTCGAAGCTGGCGGATCAACGATCATCGAAGGCATCGACACCACAACCTTCGCCGACAAGATGGGCCCGGTCTATGAGCAGTTTGCCAGCGATCCGGTGGTTGCTGATCTTTTGAAGCGTATCCAGGAAACCGACTGATCCAATTCCGGAGGGCTGCGTGAGCGGCCCTCCATATCCTCAAAGATTGGATATCGCTTTATGCGCTGGAAAGCTCTCGATCATTTGGCCAGATGCGTCGTCGCCTTCAGTTCGGTGGCGCTGGTCTTGCTTGTTGTCCTGACCGGGTGGCAGGTCTGGGGCCGCTACGTCTTGAACGACACGCCGACATGGACGGAAAAGGCAGCGCTGCTGTTGATCCTGATCGTTGCCCTGCCCATGGCAGCCATCGGTCTCCGTGAGAATTTTCACCTCGGTATCGGGTATGTATCCGACCTTTTGCCGCCCAAGTCACAGCGCGCGCTGGAAATTGCGAACTCACTGGTTCTGGGTGGATTTGGCGTTGCTATGGTTTTCGGTTCTTGGCCGCTGGTGATCGGGACCTGGGGTCGCGACATTCCGCTGTTGGGCCTACCGCAGGGTCTCCAATACGCGCCGCTGATCCTGACGGGGTCGCTGATCGTCCTGTTCATGGTCGAACGGGTTTGGTTTCTGGCAAAAGGCATCGATCCGGCCCCGCCACGGGATGACGCAGCGGCGGGAGGAGCCTGACATGGGACTGACGCTGCTTCTCGTTGTCTTTGCCGTCTGTGTGGTGGCCGGTATTCCGATTGCCTTCGCACTTGGCGTCTCGGCCCTTGTCACCGCAATCTATCAGGGGATCCCCGAGCTGATTGTGTTTCAGCGCATGGTCGCGGGGATCAACGTATTCTCCTTGCTCGCCATTCCATTCTTCATTTTCGCGGGCGAAATCATGATGCGTGGTGGCATCGCCATTCGGCTGGTACGCGCCGCCGAGTCGCTTGTCGGGCAGGTGAAAGGCGGCTTGGGTGTCGTTAATGTCCTGACGTCCATGCTGTTTGGCGGGATTTCCGGGTCAGCCGTTGCCGATACATCTGCCTTGGGGTCTGTGATGATCCCGATGATGCGCGAGCGCGGGTATGATGATGACTATACCGTCAATGTCACCGTCACCTCGTCTATCGCGGGCGTCTTGATCCCGCCGAGCCACAACATGATCCTCTACGCGCTTGCGGCAGGCGGCGGAATTTCGATCACTTCGCTGTTTATCGCGGGCGTTGTGCCCGGCATGCTGTTGTGCCTGTGCCTATCGGTGGCGGCATATATGATCGCAGCCCGCCGTGGATATCCGACCGGCCGGTTTCCGGGCTGGCGCGCCGTAGTCTTTGCGATGGGCGCGGCGTTGCCAGGGTTCTTTACAGCCGTGATCATCATTGGTGGCGTGGTTTCGGGGGTGTTCACCGTCACCGAAAGTGCGGCAATCGGGGTGATCTATGCGCTCTTGGTGACCGTCTTCTTTTATCGCTCGCTGACCTGGGAGGGCTTTCGTGACAGCGTGACACAAGCCATCCGGACCACGGCGATGGTGATGATCCTTGTCGGAACCGCACAAGCATTCAGCTATTTCATCACCCTTTATCAGGTGCCCTCCGCAATTCTGGCCGGGATGCAGTCGCTCTCGGAAAACCGGATCGTTCTTTTGCTGCTGATCAATCTGTCGCTCTTGGTTCTGGGCATGTTCATGGACATGGGCGCGCTGATCCTGATCTGCACGCCGATATTTTTGCCCGTTGCAAAGGCGCTTGGTGTTGATCCGGTGCAATTCGGCATGATCCTGATGATGAACCTCGGGCTTGGGCTGACGACGCCACCTGTCGGGCCCTGCCTGTTTGTCGGATGTTCAATTGCCAAGGTACGCATCGAAAGCGTCATTGGTACCATCTGGCCATTCTATCTGGCCATTCTTGTCGCGCTTATGCTGACCACGTTTGTACCGGCGATCAGCCTCGGGCTGCCGCGCCTGCTGGGATATTGACCATGCTTTATGAGAGTATTCGCAACCTGCCTATCGTTTCGCCGCACGGTCATACCGTCCCGGAATGGTTTTCTGATAACAAAAGGTTCAATGATCCTGCGGACTTGCTGATCGTTCCTGATCATTACGTTTTCCGGATGTTGTATTCTCAGGGGATCCCACTTGAAGAACTCGGGGTGGGCGTCGCTCCGGCAGATCGCGATCCTCGGGCGATATTCCGGCATCTTGCCGATCGTTGGTATCTGTTTCTCGGGACCCCGACGCGCGGTTGGATTGAGCATACGTTGCGCGAGGTCTTTGAGATCGCCGAGCCGCTCGGGCCAGACACTGCGGATGCAATCTACGACCGCATTGATGCAGCTCTTGCGCAGCCAGGGTTTCGACCCGTTGCCTTGATGGAACGCTTCGGGATCGAGGTGCTGGCCACGACCGATGCGGCACTGGATGATCTATCGCCTCATGCGGCCTTTGCTGACAGGGGCCATTCAACTCGATTTATTCCGACGTTTCGCCCTGATGCTGTCCTCGACCCGCGCGCGCGAGGTTGGGCCACCGCCATGGGGCGGCTTGGTGAAATGACGGGTGAGGATTGCGCAACGATGGACGGCTGGCGCGCAGCGCTTGCCGCGCGACGACAACATTTCATTGCCTACGGCGCCACAGCCACTGACCATGCCATTGAACGGCTTGAAACAGAGTGGCTCGACGACAGTGCTGCACAGCACCTGCTGGACCAATGCCTGACGGGTCAAGCCGATGAACCCGCACGGCGCAGGTTGTATAACCACATGCTGATCGAAATGGCGCAGATGTCGGTCGAAGATGGTCTTGTAATGCAATTGCACGCCGGATCGGCGCGAGGAACCAACCAGAGTGTCTCCGAGCGCTTTGGCCCGGACACAGGCGCGGACATTCCGGTGGCGCAGGACTGGGTGCGTGGCGCGGATGCGTTGCTCAACCGCGTAGGCAACAATCCCGACGCGGCCATCATCGCATTTACGCTTGATGAAGGCCTCTTTTCCCGCGAACTGGCGCCAATGGCCGGGCATTGGCCCGCCCTGCGGCTGGGCCCACCTTGGTGGTTTCTTGACAGCCCGAATGCCATCCGGCGCTATCTGGATGCTGTGGTGGAAACCGCAGGGTACTGGAACCTTGCCGGGTTCAACGACGATACCCGCGCCCTTATGTCGATCCCTGCCCGACATGATATGTGGCGTCGCGCGGTTGCCTCGCATCTTGATGATCAGGTCGCCGCGGGCAAGTTCGGAACGAAAGATGCTGAACAGGTCGCCGAATGGCTTGCCGTGGGGGCCGCCCGGGCGGCGTATCGGCTATGAACCGGATCGTTCATATCGGAACCGGCGCATTCCACCGCGCGCATCAGGCGTGGTACGTCGCCGCGGCAGGCGACTGGCGTATCGACGGTGTATCGCTACGCTCTGCAGGGGTGCGGGATGCCTTGGCAAGGGACGATTATGTCTATGCACTGGAAATCGCCGATGCCAACGGACGCCGGATCGAAACAATTGATGTGATCGACAGCGTCACCGTCGCGCCCGAAGAGCCAAAGACCGTCGCCCGCCTGATCGCCCGCCCCGAAACCCAGCTTGTCACCATAACCGTGACTGAAAAGGGCTATCACCTTCACCCCGACGGCACATTGGACTTGGGCGCGCTGGCCGATGATGTGGTCGCGTTGCGCGCCGGTGAGCCGCCGGTGACGATGCCCGGCCATCTGCTGGCGGGGCTGGCAGCACGCGATGCACCGCTGACAGTGATGAGTTGCGACAACCTGCCGGCGAATGGCGAGAAACTGCGCGCCGCGTTGTTGGTCCTGGCCGAGGCAGTCGGGGTTGCAGCGGACAGGGTCACGCGACACCGGTTCCCCTCGACCATGGTGGACCGCATCACGCCTGCTGTTGATGACGAATTGCGCGCACGCGTTGCAGCCGCTGGTGCGCCATCCCATGCGCCTGTCGCAACCGAGGCGTTTTCGGAATGGGTCATCGAGGATGACTTTGCCGGTCCAATGCCTGATCTCGCGGCCGCGTCAGCCCAGATCGTTAAGAACGTCGCCCCCTTTGAACTGCGCAAACTGCGGATGCTGAATGGTGCGCATTCGACGCTTGCCTATGCCGGTCTGAACAAGGGCCTGACCTATGTTCACGAAGCGGTGACCGACACCGATCTTCGGGCATTGGCCCGCGGCGTGATGAACGAGGCCGCGGAGACTCTTCCAGATGCGGTGCGAGGTGATGCCGCAGCCTATGCCGACGCATTGCTGGCGCGTTTTGAGAACCCGCATCTTGCACATTCGCTGGCCCAGATTGCGATGGACGGGTCGCTAAAGCTGCCGATCCGCATTCTCGGAACCATGGCTGACCGCACCGACAGCCCCGCCTGCGCCCGCGCGCTGCGGGAATGGGAAAGCTGGCTGGACGCCGAATTTGCAGCGGGGCGGATGCCGGACGATCCTGCCGCCGAGGCCCTGCGCGATGGGCGGGCCAAAGGCCAGAGAGCGCGCGAACTGCTGGAGGGAGCGATATGAGAGCAACCTGGCGCTGGTTCGGACAGCATGACACGGTCTCGGTCGATTGGATGTTGCAAGCAGGTGCACGCGGCGTGGTCACAGCCCTGCACCACATTCCTCCCGGTGTGGAATGGTCAGAGGCCGAAATCGCCAAACGGCAAGATGAGGTCGCGCGCAGATCCGATGGCACCCCTTCAGGCCTGAAATGGGAGGTGGTCGAAAGCCTGCCCGTCTCCGAAGATATCAAGACCCAAACCGGCGATTGGCGCGCCCATATCGATACTTGGAAAGCCAGCCTTTCGACGCTGGCTGCTGCCGGTCTGCGTGTTGTCTGCTATAACTTCATGCCGGTGCTTGACTGGACCCGGACAGATCTGAGCTTTCGTCTGGAGCATGGCGGAACGGCGATGCGGTTTGACGCCGCCGATTTCGCGGCCTTCGACATGTTTGTTCTAAAGCGCCCAGCGGCGCTGCGAGATACACCTGAGCCGTTGCAACAGGCCGCCACCCGCCGATTTGACGACATGACCGATGCGGATCGCTCCCGTTTGGCCCGGAACCTCGTGATGGGGCTCCCCGGAGGGCAACCGGGCCTGACACTGGATGAACTGCGCGCGCATCTGTCCAGATATGACAAGGTACCCGAAACGCAGTTGCGCGCTCATCTGGCGGATTTCCTTGCCGAAGTCGTGCCGACCGCCGAAAAACTGGGCCTGAGGCTCTGTTGCCATCCGGATGATCCGCCATGGCCCCTGCTGGGCCTGCCGCGTGTGATTTCGACGCTGGCGGACTATTCAGGGCTGGTTCAGGCCGTCGACAGCCCGGCGAATGGCGTGACCCTGTGCTCTGGATCATTGGGCGCGCGGCAAGACAATGATCTCGCGGCGATGATGCAAACGCTGGCGCCAAAGGTGCATTTTCTGCATCTACGCAACGTCGCGCGCGAGGATGCACTGGGCAGCTTTCACGAGGCCGAGCATCTGACGGGTGATACTGACATGCCGGCACTGGTTGCGGCGGTGCTGGATGAAGAGGCGCGGCGCCTGCAAGAGGGTAGGACCGACGCGGACATCCCGTTTCGCCCGGATCACGGGCAGGACATCCTTGATGATCTCGGACGCAACAGCCAGCCGGGGTATCCGGCGATTGGCCGTCTGAAAGGGTTGGCTGAACTGGCTGGGGTGATTGCAGGACTGGAGGCTGCCCGGAATGTCTGAATCAGTTGTATCTCTGGCGGTCATTGGACTTGGAATGGCGTCCAAACCCCACCTCGCGGCGTTGCGACAACTCGACGGGTCGGTGCGGGTCGCTGGTATTTATACGCGAAATGCTGACCGGTTGAGCGAACAGGCCGCAGCGACCGGGTGGCGCGCCTATGAGAGTGTGCAGGCGATTTGCGATGACGCGACGGTTGACGGGGTGATCCTCATCACGCCGCCCAACGCGCGCAAGGCGCTGGTCGAGATGCTGGCAAAGGCGGGCAAGCATGTGCTGATGGAGAAACCAATAGAGCGGGATCTGGCGCGGGCAGAGGACCTTGTGTCGATCTGCGACGCGGCGGAGGTGACGTTGGGCATGGTCCTGCAGCATCGCTTTCGGGCGGGCAGCCTTGCCCTCACCGATCTGGTCCGCTCCGGGCGATTGGGTCCGGTCCGCGCGGTGCGCATGGCGCTGCCGTGGTGGCGCGATCAGTCCTACTATGACGCACCCGGTCGGGGCAGCTATGATCACGATGGCGGAGGCGTTCTTCTGACGCAAGCGATCCATGTGCTTGACCTAATGCTGAGCTTGACTGGCCCCGTGACCGAGGTTCAGGCGCTCGCCGGGACCACGGCGTTTCACGACATGGAGGCCGAAGACTTTGCCACCGCCGGGTTGATTTTTGCCAATGGTGCAATCGGATCTGTCGTCGCCACGACCGCAGCCTTTCCGGGCAGTCAGGAAGCGCTGGCGATCGACGCCGACAACGGGTCTGCGGTGCTGACAGCGGGCGAACTGGTGGTCCACTGGCGGGATGGAACCACTGAAACCGTTGGCGAGCTTTCGGCGACGGGCGGCGGCAGCGACCCGATGGATTTCCCCTGTGACTGGCACCGCGATTTGATCGCGGATTTCACAGACAGCCTCCGCGACGGGCGCGCGCCTCGGGTGACCGGGAAAGACGCGCTGGAGGTTCACAAACTGATTGCCGCGATCGAAGCGTCGGCCCGAGAAGGCCGCAGGGTAAAGGTGCAGCGGTGACAGAGTCTCCAATCAGATTTGCGGCTGTCGGGCTGGATCACCGTCATATCTTTGGCATGGCCGCCGGGATGATCGACGTCGGGGCCAGCTTTGTCTGTTTCTGGACTGACGGCGAGCCCCAGCCCATGGCAGGATTCAGGAAACGGTTTCCTGATGTGCCGCGCGTGACCGATTTAGATGAGCTGTGGGAAGATGAGAGTATTGATCTGATCCTGATCGCCGCCCCCCCTGCAGAACGCGCCGCGCTCGCCCTTGCGGCGATGCAACATGGCAAGGACGTGATGCTGGACAAGCCAGGTTGTCTTACGCATGCGGAACTGACCGAGATCGAGACTTGTGTTGCCCTGACCGGACGAATTTGGAGCGTCAATTTCTCCGAGCGGTTCGAAGTACCGGCCGTCACCGTCGCAGATCAGCTTTTGGCCGAGGGGCGTATCGGCAAGGTCGTTCAGACCCTCAGTATGGCGCCCCATCGACTGAACGCCCAGATGCGGCCTGACTGGTTTTGGGACCCCAAGGATTATGGCGGGATCATCGGTGATATCGGGACGCACCAGATTGATCAGTTTCTTCATTTTACAGGGGCGCAGGATGCCCGGATCGCGCATGCCGCCATCGGTAATTTCAATACGCCTGACCATCCCACATTTGAGGATTTTGGCGAGATCAATCTGGTTGCGGGTGATGCGCAGGGTTATGCGCGGCTGGACTGGTACACGCCGGATGCGGCGCCAAACTGGGGGGATGGGCGGCTGACCATTCTGGGCACCGAAGGGTACATCGAACTGCGCAAGTATTTCGATGTTTGTGGTCAACCCGGCACCGATCACGTGTTTCTGGTCAATGGGACCGAGTGCCAGCGATTTGATGCCTCAGGCGCCGGAACGCCTTATTTCCAGCAGCTCGCCAACGATATCCGCAACCGCACCGAGACCGCCTGCGCCCAGAGTCACACGATCACCGTGATGCGTCTGGCGATCAACGCACAGGCCATGGCCGAGCGCCGAGGCGGGTTGGCACATACGGATTGACGACCATCGCACGATCACGACTTTTATCAGGGGAGGAAATCATGACTATTGCAAAGATACTTACCGGGGCGGCGGCAGCGCTCGTGCTGGCCACGCCGGCCTTCGCGGAATGGCCCGAAAAACCGATCCAGCTGATCGTGCCATGGGGCGCGGGCGGGGCCACGGATCAGGTGACGCGCATCGTTGCCGAAGAGCTGAAAGGCCCTCTTGGGCAGAGCGTCGTCGTGGTCAATCAGCCGGGCGCATCCGGGTCCATCGGGTCACAGGCTGCGTGGGATGCCGCGCATGATGGCTATACATGGACCGCCGGTGCGGCAAAGGATCTGGGGACCTATGCGGTCACGGGCAAGATGGACACGGCGATCGAGGACTGGGATCTGTATCTGAACTCGGCCCTCGCCAGCGTCATCAGTGTACCGGCGAATTCCGAGATCGACGATATTGACGGCTTTATTGCTGCGCTCAAGGCGGGTGGCCTGCGCGTTGGCACGTCCGGTGTGAACTCCGCTGGCCATTCGACGATAGAGAGCCTCGCAGAAGCGGTTGGTGGAGCCTATGTTCATGCGTCATATGACGGCGGTGCGGCGGCGGTCCTGTCAACGGTATCTGGTGAAACAGACGCCACGACACAGCTTATCTCGGAGCAGATGGATATGCTGCGTGCCGGTCAGCTCAAGCCGATCGCCATCATTGCCGACGCAGATGTCGATGCGCCGGGCGTCGGAACCATCCCGACCATTTCCGCCGCATTGCCTGATCTTCCGGTTGCGCCAATTTATTTTGGGCTCTTTATGCCTGCGGATGTTCCACAGGAGGTCAAAGACAAGATGCAGGCAGCCTGGGGCGATGTGATCGCGAACTCTGCAGCCCTGGCCGAGTATACCGAGGGGCGCGGCTCGATCATGACCGTGCATTCGGGCGCAGACGCTCAGGACAAAGTCCGCGCGTCGATCCAGTCAAACGCTTGGTTGCTGCACGACAGCGGCCAGTCCGCGGTGAGCCCCGAAACGCTTGGGATCGCGCGTCCCTGAACGATGCGTACCGGGTGGCCGCAGGAACTGTGGCCACCCACTTTGATCTGGATTGAGCAGGACGGGGTCGCGTGACCAATCGCAAACTGGATAGGATCAGCGGAGCGATCTTCGCAGCCCTTGGCATCTTGGTTGCCTATGGTGCATGGATCATGCCCCGGTTCGAGGATCGCGGTGCGTCGATGTTTGAGGCACCGGGCCTGACGCCGGGATTGCTGGGGGTGTTCCTGACCCTTTGCGGGCTTGCTCTGGCGCTGCGCACCGCCGATCCCGAAGACGACGAAACCGGGTACTGGGACGCGATAGCGGGCAATCCGAGCAACCGCCGCCGCTGTTTTGCCGCCCTTGTTCTGACCCTGGGCTATGGCGCCGGCCTTTTCGGACAGTTGCCATTTATTCCGGCAACATCGATCTTTCTGTTCCTGTTCATTATCGTCTTCGAATTGTTGCTGCCACCATCGCAGACCGATACGCGCAAACCGGCATGGCAGGTCCTGACCATCGCAGCGGTCATTGCCATCGCGTTCAGCGCCGCAACTAACTGGTTCTTTGTAGAGATTTTTCTGGTGCAATTGCCATGAGCGCGTCGTGACCAATCTGTCCTATCTGGCTGATGCCTTTCTGTCCGCACTGTCGCTGCAGTATATCTTTATCACACTCTGGGCGACGCTTCTGGGTGTGGTCATCGGCATGATGCCCGGCCTTACAGCGACCATGGGGCTGGCGCTGTTGACGACGTTGACGTTTCAGATGGAGAGCGGCCCGGCCATCACCGCTCTGCTGGGCATGTATGTCGGTTCAATTTATGGCGGCAGCCGCACAGCGATCATCCTCAACATGCCGGGTACACCGGCCAGTGCGGCGACGACATTGGATGGTCACCCCCTTGCCCGGCAATCGCGTGCAAGCGAGGCCTTGGGGCTGGCGACCATCGGTTCGATGGTCGGCACCCTATTGGGAGTTCTGCTGCTTGCCATGACGGCGCCGGTTCTGGCCAGCTATGCGCTGAAATTCGGATCCTACGAATATTTCTGGCTGGCTCTCTGTGGGGTCGTCATTTCCGGGCGGCTGACAGCAGCAACGGATCCACTGAAGGGGTGGATTGCGGGTTGTCTCGGCCTGATCATCGCCATGATCGGGCAGGAACAGGTTTTTGCCTATGCGCGATATTCTTTTGGTGTCCGCGATCTGACGGGGGGTATCAGCCTGATCCCCGCCATGGTTGGTGCCTTTGGCTTTGTCGAGATCCTGTCAAACATCTCCAATCGCGCGACGCCGGAATTGTCCGAAGCCAAGGGCCGTGTTCTGCCCGGCCTGAAAGACATGAAACGGTATTCACCGACCATGGCGAGATCCGGTATCGCCGGGACGCTGATGGGCCTGATACCCGGTGTCGGCGAAGATATCGGCGCGTGGGTGTCTTATGCCATCGCCAAACGATTCAGCCGCGAAAAACACCTGTTCGGCAAAGGGTCCAAGGATGGATTGCTGGCCGCCGAGACCGGTAATTCCGCCGCCGTACCCGGAGCGATCATTCCGGTTCTGACACTGGGCATTCCCGGCTCGGCTCCTTCCGCTGTCTTGCTGGCTGCGATCATCATCCATGGGGTCAGACCGGGCCCGCTGATCATGATACAAAGCCCGGAAGTGGTTTACGGCGTCGTGGCGGCGATTGTCTTTTCGGCGCTGGCAATCACGCTCTACGGTGTTCTGTTGACCAAGCCCTTGCTCTTGGTTTTGCGAATTCCGCGGGAACGTCTGTTGCCCGCAATCTTTGTCCTCTGTGTCGTCGGGTCCTTTGCCATCGCGGCGAGACCGTTTGACGTCTGGGTCATGCTGGTCTTTGGCGTTGTCGGGCTGGTGATGAAACAGATGGATTACCCAATGGCGCCTTTGGTGCTGGGGCTGGTCCTTGGTGATATCCTGGACAAGAGCCTGCGGCGCGGGCTGATCCTCTCCGAGGGGTCACTTGAACCGTTCTTCCTGCGCCCGGTCAGCGGAGCACTGGCGATCGCAACCCTTGTCGTGGTACTGGCGATGCTGGTGCCGCTCGCGATCAGACTCTGGCGGCAAATCGGACGATGAGTGCCTGTGATCAATCGAGGCCGTGGACGGCCGGTTGTTCAGGATTTGTAAGCCGCATCCCTGTGTCTGCCCGGCTGTGTCAGGCGATACAATCAGCGACGGAAATGCACCAGTGTCACGCGTTGCCATCGGCCCCGGTAAAAGCCATCGCCTCGTCATAGTCAGCAGCCAGACGCATCTCGCGCAGGGGTTTCACGCGCCGGATGGATTCGGCGTACAGATCGTGGGCCTTGTACGCGGCCAGCGCATCGTCGTCAGCGAATTCTCCGTAGACGACCACATCGACCTCTTTGCTCTTCGGGTCGGACTTGCGGTTGAGCGCGATTTCGAGCCGCTCTGAATGGGGGATCCGGGTCAGGATTTGCAGCCCCTCGCGAACGGAATCGATGTTGCCGTCGTGAGAGACGGTAAAGAGGACGATGTGGCGGATCATGGGAATTTTCCGGTCCTTGGGGATGGCCCGCGCATGTTACAGACCGCGCGGCCGCCATCAACCGCCAGAGTGTCGCGCTAAAGTATTCTGCCTCGGCAGCCGCAACCCTATGCCCCGCTGATCCACGCGTATTTTAGAGGTAGTTGGTCGGGATTGCGGTTGTGAACTTAAGTTCTTCCATTGCCATCATCGAATTGACCTGACTGAATTCGAGGCGCTGAATCATCTGTTTGTAAACGGCATCATATGACGACATGTCGGGAACAATGACCTTCAGGATATAGTCCACCGTCCCGGTGAGGCGATAGGCCTCGACCACCTCCGGGATCTCGTCGATCAGATCGCGGAACTGGTTGAGCCATTCGATTTCGTGCCTCGATGTGCTGACCCCGATAAAGACGGTCAGCGGCACCTTGGCGCGGGCCTGATCGACAAGAGCCACGCGTTTCTTGATGACGCCCGCCTCTTCCATCCGCTTGATGCGACGCCAGCATGGATTGGCAGACAGGCCAACCGTTTCGGAAATCGCCTGAACCGGGGTTTCGCTGTCTTCTTGCAGAATGTTAAGGATCTGCCTGTCGATATCGTCGAACGTGATGCTTTCGATGGGTTTCGATCCGGTCTTACGAGGGCGGGGTTCGGTCATGCGGTGACGAACTCCACCAAGACACCGGCAGCGTATTCGGGGCCGACGGCCAACCCGGCTGACGTCTCAACGGGTTCGATCCCCGCAGCTTCCAAACAGGCTTGGACCGCCGCCAGATCGCGCACCTTGATCCGCAAGGCGGTAAACGCACCTCGTGTGGTTCCTGCCAGGTCGAGACCCTCATAATACGCCCCCAGCTGATCCGCAGTTGCGAGGATCAGCGGCGCGGAATTGGGTCCGGTATGAACGATGCTCAGACCGTCGCGCATGCTGACAGAGCCTTCGGCCCATAACCGTGCAAAGCGCGGAGCCTCCTGTTCGGGCGACTTTGACAGCGCCAGAATTGCGCCCAGACCGCAGGCGGTGTTCGCATGGGTCAATAGCTCTGGCACCCAGACCGTATCGCGGCTCCTGTGCTCGCACATGAATACCGTGCCGCGCGGCGTTTCTTCCGGCGTGAAGGCAACAGTTGAAAAGGATGCAACACCCTCGCTGCCGTCCGGCAGGTCAACCGGGCGCGAAAAGCTGCCCAGCATCTTGGTCGCGATCCCGATTTCCTCAAGTGCAGCGGCGGCGGCATCAGCCGTATCGATCCGGCAGGCGATTGCATGAAGCCCCTGCCCCTTGGCCGCAAGCACCTCGCGGCGCGGCGCATTCAACTCGGTTGGCGTCAGTATCCCCAGCAGTTCAAAGTAATCATCGGGGAACATGATCGTATAATTGGCGGTCCCCCTGATTGCGGAATGAGTGCCGCGCGGCGACAGGGTAAAGCCAAGCGCCTCGTATTGCGCGGCGGCGGCAGCGAGATCGTCAACCAAAGCGAAACAGTGATCAACGCCTTTGACCGGATGGGACATGAATATTCCTTTGATATCTGTAGAAGTCAGCGACGCACGGGCGCCAGAACGATCTCGGGCAACGAGATCCCCGGCTGAATCTGTGCAACGAAAAGCGCGGTTTTTGCCATGTCTTCGGGCTGTATCATCCCCGCCATCGTGCTGGCGTCAAAGCCGGGACGTTTGGCCAGCAGGGGCGTGGCGACCTCTGCCGGGCACAGGGCGGTTGATCTGATACCGTTTCTGCCTTCTTGGTCATTCAGGCTCAGCGAGATGTCTGACAGCGCATGTTTGGATGCGCCATAGACGACGCCCCCGACCGATGAATGAAATCGGCCTGCCCAGCTTGAAGTATGAATCATCACCCCATCCTGCTGGTCCCGCATGATTGGCAGGCAGGCACCGATCACGTTCAGCGCGCCGGTGACATTGACATCGATCACGTGGTCCCAACTCTCCCAGTCCAACTCGGCCCAGGTTCTTTTGGGAATGTTGAGGCCGGCATTGTTGCAGAGCACATCCACGCTGCCACCCCACTCCGCGACCTCGCGTGCGGCGTTTGCCATCCCGGCACGGTCAGTGACATCGCCGGACAGGATCAGTGCGGCGTCCGGATCGGGCAGCGTGCTGACGACTTCGGAAAGTGATGATCGGTTGCGGCCAGTCATGGCGACGCGATACCCTGCTTCTGCAAATGCCAGCGCCATCGCGGCTCCAATTCCGGAGCCGGCCCCAGTGATCCATACGGTTTTCGGCATGTGTGAAATCCCTGCCAGTTTTCAATATAAGCGATGCTAACACCAACATTTGGCCAAAGTGTAGATATTTTTTCCAATGCCTGCAGAAAATTTGGTTTTTCTGTTGACGTTTGCGTTGTCGTTGCGTCAGGCTGCAGTCGATCGGTCAGAGGCACCATTGCCCGGCCCAAAAATAAACGAATGCGACCAACTAGGAGAACTAGGAATATGTCAGTCACATTTAAGAAAGCGGGGCTGCTGCTTGGCGCGGTCGGGGCGTTGAGCTCTGTTGCCTTTGCCGTCGCCGCCCAGGACGAGGTGCAAAAGGGTGGTACCGCAGTCGTTCACATGATTTCGGAACAACGTACCCTCAACCCTGCCCTGCGGGCCTCGACCGGCGTTTACAATATTTCCGGCAAGATCATCGAGCCGCTGATCGACAAGAGCTATGATGGATACGAGCCGGTTCTTGCGACTGAATGGTCCGGGTCTGAGGACGGCAAGCAAATCACCGTCAAACTGCGCGAAGGCGTGAAATGGCATGATGGCGAGGATTTTGCCTGTGACGACGTGGCCTTTTCGGCCATTGAAATGTGGAAGAAGTTGCTGAACTACTCATCGGCGCTGCAGGCCAATCTAGAGAGCGTCGACTGCCCCGATCCGCATACTGCGGTGTTCAACTATTCCAAGCCGATGCCGCTCGAGCTGTTCGTTGCGGCGATGCCTGATCTTGGTCATCCGGTGCCAAAGCACCTGTACGAAGGCACCGACATTCTCAAGAACAAGTACAACACGGCCCCCGTCGGGACCGGCCCGTTCAAATTCGTTGAATACGAGCGTGGCCAGTATGTGATGGCGGTCAAGAACGAAGACTACTGGCGCGAGGGCTATCCTTATCTTGACCGGATCGTCTGGCGATTCATCAAGGACAAATCTGCCGCCGCCGCCGCGCTTGAGGCCGGCGAAGTGCATGAATCCGGCTTTATCGGTGTGTCGATGGCCGATATCGAACGTCTGAGCGAAGATGACCGCTTTGACGTGGGTACCCAAGGCTATGAAAACAACGTCGCCCACTCGACCGTGGAATTCAACCACCGCAACCCGATCATGGCTGATCTCAAGGTTCGTCAGGCGATGTATCACGGTCTGGATATCGACTATGCGATCAACACGATCATGCGCGGCTTTGCCAAGCCGGGACGCGGTCCGGTGCCAAGCGCCGGCGGTCTGAACTATACCGACGACGTGCCGACCTATGCCTATGATCCGGAGCTGGCCAAACAGATGCTGGACGAGGCCGGATACCCGGTGCAAGACGACGGTTTCCGGTTCAAACTGCGTCACCGCCCTGCTCCTTGGGGTGAGTATACACAGCTTTGGGCTGAATATTTTGCGCAGGCGATGAAGGAAATCGACATCGACGTCGAGCTTCAGACCAATGATGCGCCGGGCTTTCTCACCGGTGTCTATCGCGACCATGACTTTGACACGGCGAACGGCTGGCATCAGTTCCGGTCGGACCCGGCGGTCTCGACGATGGTCTGGCTGCGGTCAGGCCAGCCCAACGGCACGCCCTGGACAAACCAGTTCGGCTGGCAGAGTGACGAGATCGACCAGATGATCGACGATGCGGCATCCGAATTGGACGTCGAAAAGCGCGCCGAGATGTATCACGAGATTCAGGCCCGCTCGATGGCCGAGTTGCCGGTGATCTTTGCGATTGAACATCCGTTCATCTCAGTCACGTCGAAAAAACTCAGGAACCACCACAATACGCCTCGGTGGAACTCGTCCAGCTGGTACGACCTCTGGCTCGAACAGTAATCTGCTGACCGGGCGGGCGCGGTTTCCTGCGCCCGCCCCGCAGTGTCTTTCAATGCTCTCAGGACCACGAAACGCCATATGCCCCCAATCCTGATTTACGCCTTGCGTCGTCTGCTTCAGGCCGTTCCGGTGGTGATCCTGATCATGATCGGCACCTTTCTGCTGCTCAAGCTGGCGCCGGGTGATACCGTTGACGCCTTGGTGGGCGACATGGGCGGGGCCGACGCCGCCTTTATCGAGCGACTGCGCGTCGAATACGGCTTGGATCAACCGGTCTGGGTCCAGCTCTGGCGCTATATGGTTAAGCTTGCGTCATTCGATTTTGGCTGGTCGTTTGTTTATGAACAGCCGGTCTCCACGGTCCTGATGGACCGTCTTGGCACGACCTTGCTACTCATGGCGACCTCGCTGAGTATCGCCTTTACCCTCGGGATATTTCTCGGCGCAATCGCGGCGCGTCGCGCCTATTCGCTGACCGACAACCTGATTTCGGTACTGGGTCTGGTGTTCTACGCAACGCCATCCTTCTTTCTGTCGCTGATGTTGATGTTGGTGTTTTCGGTCAAGCTGGGCTGGTTGCCCGTGGGCGGGGTCACGACGATCGCCGCCTTTTATACCGGCTGGGATCACGTCTGGGATGTCGCGCGGCATCTGATCATGCCGACGGCGGCCCTGTCGTTGATCTACTTGGCTTTTTACCTGCGGCTCATGCGGGCCTCGGTCATCGAAGTGGCCGAACTGGATTATGTCCGCACCGCGCGCGCCAAGGGCGCAAAAGAGTCCCGGCTGATGATCCATCACATCATGCGCAATGCGCTCTTGCCGGTGGTGACCTTGCTCGGGTTGCAGTTTTCCACCGTTCTGGGCGGCTCTATCGTGGTGGAAACAATATTCACCCTGCCGGGGCTGGGGCAGCTTGCCTACCAATCCGTCGTACAGCGCGACATGAATACGCTGATGGGGATCATCTTTTTGTGTTCCATCATCGTGGTTGTCGTCAATTTTCTCACCGACCTGCTCTATGCACGTCTCGATAGCCGGATCGAACTGGTTTGACGCTCGCCGACACGCAAATCGCCCCGCCGGAACCCCCGCGCTATGTCATGTTCTGGCGGCGTTACCGTCGCAATCGCGCGGCCCTGCTCGGATTGTTCCTGTTCGCAATCGTTGTCCTTATGGCGCTGACTGCAGGGCTGGTCGATCCCGGCGATCCGTTGCGCCGGGCAGGCGATCCGCTGACCTTTCCATTCGTCAATTGGGACACGCCGCTTGGGACGGATCAATTGGGTCGGGATGTGCTGTCTGGCGTGTTCTACGGTGCGCGCATTTCCCTGATGATCGGGGTGGTTGCCACCTTGGTTGCCATCACCATCGGCGTCGTGATCGGTGCTTTGTCCGGATTTTTCGGGGGCTGGGTTGATGACGTTCTGATGCGCATCACCGAGGCGTTCCAGACCATTCCCAACTTTGTGTTGCTGTTGGCACTCGTGGCGATCATGGGGTCCAAGATCGAATGGATCACGCTCGCCATCGGCATCGTCAGTTGGACAGCACCTGCCCGCATGGTGCGCGCCGAATTCATGTCGCTCAGGAACCGCGAATTTGTCGATGCGGCGCGAAACCTTGGCGTGTCCAATACCGCGATCATCTTTCGCGAGATCCTACCAAACGCGATGCCGCCGATCGTGGTTTATGCCTCGGTCATCATGGCGCTGTCGATCCTGATGGAAAGTGCCCTGGCCTTTCTGTCGCTGGGTGATCCGAACTATGCGAGCTGGGGCAACATGATTGGCCAAGGGCGCGCAGTGCTGCGGACAGCCCCCTATTGCGCGGTCATTCCCGGCATCGCGATCATCCTGACCGTACTGTCATTCTCGCTTTTGGGCGAAGGTCTGAACGATGCGCTCAATCCGAGGCAAAAGAACAAATGAACGCGCCGACCCCCATCCTCGAACTGAACAATCTGGAAATCTCGCTGCCCAAAGGTGCAGACCGCCCGCTCGCGCTTGAAAGTCTGGATCTGACCATCGCGCCGGGTGAAATCGTCTGCCTAGTCGGTGAAAGCGGATCGGGCAAGTCATTGTGCGCCGGAGCCATCATGGGGCTGCTGCCGGAACCGCATGTGCGTGTGACCGGCGGTGCCATCCGGTTCATGGGCGAAGAATTGCGTGGAAAATCCGAGGCTGCGATGCGCAAGCTGCGCGGGGCCGATATCGCTATGATTTTTCAGGAACCGATGACGGCGCTGAACCCGCAGAAAACCGTTGGCTGGCAGCTGGACGAAGTTCTGCGCCTGCACACCGGGATGAGCAGGGCCGAACGCAAGGCGCGCGCCATCGAGATGCTGAACCGTGTCCACATTCCCGACCCGGACTCGGCCTACAACGCCTACCCGCATCAGGTTTCTGGTGGCCAGCGTCAACGGGTGATGATCGCCATGGCGCTTGTCATGTCGCCAAAACTGATCATCGCGGACGAGCCCACGACCGCGCTGGATGTGACAACCCAGTTGCAAATCCTCAAACTGCTTCGCGCGCTACAGAAGGATGAGGGCGCTGGAGTTCTGTTCATCACCCACGACTTTGGTGTGGTGGCCGAGATTGCAGACCGGGTCGCGGTTCTGTGCAAGGGTGAACTGGTCGAAACCGGCACCACTGACGAGGTGTTGAACCATCCCCAGCATCCCTATACCCGCGCCTTGATTGCGGCGGTTCCGGCTCTGACGCCACCACCGGTCAAACCGGTCACCGCCGCACCAGTTGTGCTGAAGGGGACAGGGTTGAAAAAGACGTTTTCCGCGCGCGGTGGACTGCTCAGCGGCAAGCGCAAGGCGGTGACGGCGGTCAAGGACCTGACCTTTCAACTGCACGAGGGCGAAACGCTTGGCGTTGTGGGCGAAAGCGGCTCGGGTAAGACCACGGTGTCGCGAATTGTTACCCGGTTGCTGGAGTGCGATCAGGGCAGTGTCGAACTGGGCGGCAAGGACCTGCTTGCGTGCACGCCTAAGGAAATGCGCGCGATGCGCAAGCATATCCAGATGGTGTTTCAGGATCCGATGGCCTCGCTCAACCCGCGCAAGCGGGTGGTCGATCTGATCGCCCAAGGGCCAATCGTACATGGTGCAGACCCTGCCGCGGCGCGCGAGAATGCCAAGAAGCTGCTGGAACTTGTCGAGCTGTCGCCGGCAGCAGCGAACCGCTTTCCTCACGAGTTTTCGGGCGGTCAGCGGCAGCGGATCGGTATCGCGCGTGCATTGGCATTGGAGCCCAAGGTGATCGTGGCGGACGAACCGGTTTCTGCGCTGGACGTGTCTGTGCAGGCGCAGGTACTGAAACTGCTGGCCGATCTGCGCGAACGCCTGAACCTGTCGCTGCTGTTCGTGACCCACGATCTGCGGGTTGCCGCCCAGCTGTGCGACCGGATCATCGTCATGCAAAAAGGTGAAATCGTCGAAAGTGGTCAAACCGCCGAGGTCTTTGCCAATCCCCAGCATCCCTATACGCAAAACCTCTTGTCCTCCATTCCGGGCCGCCATTGGACGCCGCCCTCACTGCAAACGGATGCTGCATGATGGCTGTTGAATTTCCAAACTCACTTTGGGCGGCGACGGCACCCGACCGGGCGTTGTCGGCAAAACTTGTGGGTGTTGAGGAAACTGATGTCGCGGTGATCGGCGCAGGTTTTACGGGTCTCTCTGCCGCAATCGAGGCACGACGCCGTGGCCGTTCAGTCACTGTATTAGAGGGCAAGGCCGTTGGATGGGGTGCTTCTGGGCGCAACAATGGTCAGGTCATCCCGATCCTCACCTCGGCTGAACCGGATGCTTGGGTTGCCCGATACGGCGATGCCGGTCAGCGCATGGTCAACCTGATTGGCAATTCGGCGGATGTCTTATTTGATCTCGTGGGCGAATTTGACATGCAGGCCGAGGCGGAACAGACTGGTTGGTTCCAGCCCGCGCACAGTCCGGGACGGATCAAGCTGGCGCAAAAACGGATTGAGGCGTGGCAGCGGTTCGGCTTTCCGGCTGAACTCAAAGACGCCGCCGAATGTGCTGATCTGCTTGGGTCCGATTTCTGGCATGGCGGGATGTACAACCCGACTGGCGGGCACATCAATCCGCTGGCTTTGGCACGCGAAATGGCGAGGGCCGCAGAACAATTGGGCGCAATCATCCACGAAGACAGCCCTGCCACCGCGTATGAGCGGGTGGGCAATGAATGGATCATCACGACGCCTGACGGCATTTTGAAGGCGCGTGCGCTGATCCTGGCAAGCAACGCCTATACGGGCGAACTTGCCCCGGGTCTCGCGCCCCGGATCGCCCAGTCGGTCGTGCCGGTTCTCAGTTGGCAGATGGCGACAGAACCAGTGGGTGACAACTTGCGCAGAAAGCTCCTGCCGGGTCGGCAGGCGGTTTCTGATACGCGCGGCGACCTGCGGTTTTTTCGCTATGATGCGCGCAATCGCCTGATTACTGGCGGTGCGGTGATCGGAGCATTTGATGTTGCGAACCGGGTGCGGCGCAAGGCAGCGCGCAACCTTGCAGAGGCGTTCCCGGATCTTGGGATGCCAGACATGACCCACGTCTGGTCAGGCTATATCGGGATGAACTGGGACCGTTTTCCGCGGGTTCACAAGCTTGGCCCCGACGGGTGGGCGTGGATCGGCTGCAACGGACGTGGTGTGGCGCTTGGCACGTCGTTGGGTCGCGAACTGGCGCGGGCTGCGACCGGCCAACCCGAGCAGGAACTGGCGCTGCCGGTGACTGAACCGACTCCCTTCCCCATGCACGGCATCGTCCGGCGCGTCGCCCCGACCTATCTGGCCTGGATGAAACGACAGGACCACAAGGAATTGAACCTATGACCGAGGAGACACCCATGGCAGAGGCCAAAGGCATGGACCTGAACGATATTCCTATCCTGCTGCGCCGCAGGATCGAAGCGATGATCCTGAAGCATGTGCTTGATGTAATCACCGAACGCTCGGGCCGCGAAGAAGCCGAGGCGGTGATCGGCGAAACCTGTTCCAAATCGGCAATCGAACAAGGAAAGATGCTGGCCGAGGATCTGGGCCGTGCGCCGGACCTCACCGATTTTGCCGCGATCCAGCCGAATTGGACCCGCGAGGATGCGCTTCGGATCGAGAATATCGAAATGTCCGAGGAAAAGATGGATTTCAACGTCGTGAAGTGCCGATACGCCGAGATGTACCGGGACATGGGGTTGGGCGATATCGGGCATCTCTTGTCCTGTAACCGCGATGGCGATTTCTGCATCGGCTATAACCCAGAGATCGAAATGACCCGGACCCAGACGATCATGAAAGGCGCGAGCCATTGCGACTTTCGCTACCGCATGAAGAAGGAGGCCTGAATGGCTGTCGAAAACTGGGTCGCCAAACAGCTTGAGGACCTGACAGAGTTCCGCCGCGACCTGCACATGAACCCCGAACTGCTGTATGATGTAGACCGCACAGCCGCCAAGGTGGCCGAGGCCCTGCGGGCCGCTGGCGTTGACGAGGTACACGAGGGCATCGGGCGCACCGGCGTTGTGGGCGTCATCCGGGGGCAAAGCAACACATCGGGCCGCTGTATCGGGCTGCGCTCGGACATGGATGCGCTGCCGATTATCGAAGAAACCGGCAGGCCGTGGGCGTCGCAAGTGCCGGGCAAGATGCATGCCTGTGGTCATGACGGCCATACCGCGATGTTGCTGGGGGCGGCGCGCCACCTTGCCGATAGCCGCGCCTTTGACGGTACGGTGATCGTGATTTTCCAGCCTGCCGAAGAAGGCGGCGCAGGGGCCCGGGCGATGATCGAAGACGGGCTGTTTACCCGCTGGCACTGCAACGAAGTCTATTCGATGCACAATCGCCCGGACCTGCCAGTCGGCCAGTTCACCATCAATTCGGGCGCGATCATGGGTTCGGTCGATGAGGTCAAAATCACCATCACCGGTCGTGGCGGCCATGCGGCGCGGCCAGATCAGACGATCGATCCGCTGCCAATTGCCGCTGCGCTTTTGCAGGCGGTGCAATCCATCACGTCGCGCAACCTTGACCCGGTTGATGCGGCGGTGATTTCGCTATGCACCATTTCTGCCGGCAATGCCTTCAACGTCATTCCGCAAGATCTGGTGATGACCGGCACGGTGCGAACCTTGCGCGAGGAAACCCGCGACATGATAGAAGAGCGGCTGACAGCGATGGTCGCCAATATCGCCGCCGGGTTCGGGGCGTCGGGAGAACTCGACTATATCCGCCACTATCCGGTGACGGTGAACCACGAGCGGGAAACCGGGCTGGCCGCCCGTGCGGCGCAGGAGGTGGCAGGCATCGAGAATGTACATCTGGACATGCCGCAGACATTGGGCGGCGAGGATTTCTCGTTCATGCTCAACGAAGTGCCCGGCGCACTTATCAATGTTGGCAACGGGCCGTCGGCGGGGCTGCATCACCCGGAGTATGATTTCAACGACGAGGTCATTGCCTGGGGTGGGTCCTACTGGACCACGCTTGTACGTCAGAGATTGCCCTTGTGACAACCCGCATGCCGGTTGTGGAAGATACGGATCAAGATCGGAGGTAACTCCTCCGACCCTTCAAATCCATCGACCGGAATTCGCCAGACATTGTTGCGGAACTCAGGTCATAGACTGAGCTTCCATCGCCTTGTTCAAACAGGGACTGACCGCGACCTCGTTATGGAACGTACCGCAGTCCCCGGCCAATGAGCTTCCGAAGAACGGGCACCTGAGACATCACGTCGCTGTAAACGGGGTTGTAGCGATCAGTCGGTCTGTATACTGCGGTATACAAACAAAGCGTTCCAAGTCTTTTTGGTCCATCTGGCCGGATTGGTGTTCGCATTTCAGTACAATTCTGCGCCTAGGAGAAACCCCATGGACCTCTATACCGAATACCGCACCGAGATTGAAACGCGCAAAGAGCAGGGATTGAACCCCAAGCCGATTGATGACGCGGCGCTGACTGGCGAAATCATCTCGATCATTCGTGCTACCGATCACCCCCATCGGGATGAGGCGCTGAATTTCTTTATCTACAATACCTTGCCCGGCACGACCAGCGCGGCAGGTGTCAAAGCTAAGTTTCTCAAGGAAATCGTGCTGGGCGAAGCGCAGGTTGACGAGATTTCAGCCACCTTTGCCCTTGAGCTGTTGTCGCACATGAAAGGCGGACCTTCGGTTGAGGTTTTGCTCGATCTGGCGTTGGGCGATGATGCCGACATCGCCGCTCAAGCCGCCGAGGTTCTGAAGACGCAGGTGTTCCTGTACGAAGCCGACACAGACCGCCTGAAAGCAGCCTTTGATGCAGGCAACGCCGTCGCCAAAGATGTTCTGGAAAGCTATGCGGATGCAGAGTTCTTCACCAAGCTTCCTGATATCGATGAAGAAATCAAAGTCGTCACGTATATCGCCGGCGAAGGTGACATTTCGACCGACCTTTTGTCCCCCGGCAATCAGGCGCATTCCCGCTCTGATCGCGAGTTGCATGGCAAATGCATGATCAGCGAACGCGCACAAAAAGAGATTCAGGCGCTGAAACTGCAGCACCCTGACAAACGCGTAATGCTGATCGCGGAAAAGGGAACCATGGGCGTGGGCTCTTCGCGGATGTCCGGGGTCAACAATGTGGCGCTCTGGACCGGCAAACAGGCCAGCCCATATGTGCCTTTCGTGAACTTTGCGCCAGTTGTCGCTGGCACGAATGGTATTTCTCCGATCTTTCTGACGACAGTTGGCGTGACCGGCGGTATCGGTGTCGATCTCAAGAACTGGGTCAAAAAGCTTGACGAAGACGGCAAGCCGATCCTCAACAACGATGGCAACGCGATCCTTGAACAAAGGTATTCTGTTGAAACCGGTACGGATCTGAAGATCAACACCAAGGAAAAGAAGCTGTACAGCGCGGATGGCGACGAAGAACTGGTCGATATGTCCGACTCCTTTACGCCACAAAAAGTCGAATTCATGAAGGCGGGCGGGTCCTACGCCATCGTCTTTGGCAAAAAACTGCAGACATTTGCCTGTGAAGCGCTTGGTGTAGAGCTGAAATCAGCCTTCGCACCGTCCAAGGAAATCTCGCACGAAGGTCAGGGACTGACGGCGGTTGAAAAAATCTTCAACGCCAACGCGCGCGGAACAACACCCGGCAAAGTGCTGCACGCAGGGTCCGACGTCCGGGTCAAGGTCAACATCGTTGGCTCGCAGGACACCACCGGCCTGATGACGAGTCAGGAACTGGAGGCGATGGCCGCGACCATACTGTCCCCTTCCGTGGATGGGGCGTATCAATCTGGCTGCCATACCGCGTCGGTCTGGGACCTCAAGGCGCAGGCAAACACCCCGCGCTTGATGGCCTTCATGAACAAGTTCGGTCTGGTCACCGCGCGTGATCCCAAGGGCGAATATCATTCGATGACCGACGTCATCCACAAGGTGCTGAACGACATCACCGTGGATGACTGGGCGATCATCATTGGCGGCGACAGCCACACCCGTATGTCCAAAGGCGTGGCCTTTGGCGCAGACTCCGGCACCGTGGCGCTGGCGCTGGCAACCGGCGAAGCCTCGATGCCTATCCCGGAATCAGTCAAGGTGACGTTCAAGGGCAAGATGGCCGACCACATGGATTTCCGGGACGTCGTACATGCCACGCAGGCTCAGATGTTGGCCCAGCATGGCGACAACGTCTTTCAGGGACGGATCATCGAGGTTCACATCGGCACGTTGCTTGCGGATCAGGCGTTCACCTTCACCGACTGGACGGCCGAAATGAAGGCCAAGGCGTCGATCTGTATCTCTGAAGACGAGACGCTGATCGAATCGCTGGAAATCGCTAAATCCCGTATTCAGATCATGATCGACAAAGGGATGGAGCATGAAAACGGCATGCTTCAGAAACTGATCTCAATTGCGGATGCCCGCATTACGCAAATTCGGTCGGGCGAAAAGCCCGCCTTGGCACCCGATGATAACGCAGAGTATTTCGCCGAGGTCGTTGTTGATCTGGATGCCATCGTCGAGCCGATGATCGCCGACCCGGATGTAAAGAATGCTGATATCTCAAAACGTTACACCCATGACACCATCCGCCCGATTTCGCACTATCGCGCAGAAAAAAAGGTCGATCTGGGCTTTGTTGGTTCGTGCATGGTGCACAAGGGTGACGTCAAGATCGTGGCCCAAATGCTGCGGAACCTCGAAGCAAAATACGATAAGGTCGAGTTCAACGCACCTCTGGTCGTCGCCGCGCCAACCTACAACATCATCGACGAGTTGAAGGAAGAAGGCGACTGGGCGGTCCTGCAAAAGTACTCAGGTTTTGAGTTCGACGATTCCGCACCCAAGAGCACGGCCCGTACCGAATACGAAAACATTCTCTATCTCGAACGCCCGGGTTGTAACCTGTGTATGGGAAATCAGGAAAAAGCCGCAAAGGGTGATACGGTTCTGGCCACGTCCACGCGACTGTTCAAAGGCCGCGTTGTCGAGGATGCCGAGGACAAGGCTGGTGAATCGCTGCTCGCCTCCACACCCGTGGTTGTCCTCTCGGCGATCCTTGGCCGCACGCCGACGCTTGAGGAATACAAGACCGCCGTGGAAGGGATTGACCTGACCAAGTTCGCGCCCCCGCTGCAAAGGCCGTTGGCCACCCAGTCGGCGCATTTCTAAACCTTGGTCTCTAGGGGCGGTGTCTTTCAGGTGTTTGCAACTGGCAGGCATCGCCCCGATTTCGACGGCCAACCACTGATCGCGATGCGGGAATTCTGCTCAGATCATTTCGCAGTTTCCACCGCTGCAATAGAATTGCGGGGCAGCGAACACAGTGCAGCACCCTGCCCCCGCAGCTTGATCACGCTCTAAACTCTGCGCGAGGTCCGAACGACACCGTATTGCGCGTAGCCGCGGTAGAGTTGACGAACGTACGATGTGCCGCCAAGGCTGGTCGCGACCTTTCCCAACACGCTTCCCAAATCATTGCGTGGCGTTACGTGAAATTTGTCGAGCCAGCGGTACAGCGCGGTCCCAAACCATTCGGGCAATCCGCTTTGATCTGAAAAGTCCACAACGTGAAGCTCGCCACCCGGTGCAAGATGTGCGCTGGCCCTTTTAAGTGCGCTCTCCCAGTCAGGGATCATCGATATCCCATATGAAATGAAAACGCGGTCAAACTTTGCCCGCCGGAACAATTGCGCGCCATCAAACGTGCAGGCGTCTGCTTGTGCCAGATTTGCCCTATCCTTCAGCTTTTCCCGTGCCGAGGAAAGCATTTCGGCGGAGATATCCAGACCGTAAAAAGCACAATACGGGTACTTTCGGGCCGCCACTTGCAGATTTCGGCCTGTACCGCAGGCAACTTCCAGAACATGCGATCCTTCTTTCGGATCAAGTTCGGAAATCAACCGGTCACGGCCAAACAGGTAGTATTTGCGGGTCAGATCATAGATCAGCCTCTGGCGGCGATATGTCTGATCCATCAGAGCGGCATGTGGAGTCGAGGTGGTATCAAGCATCGCAGTCAGCCCTTAAACCGATACAGATGAAAACCGCCGTAGATGGCCGAGCGGTCCCGCGCCGTGCCCTGCGCCGAGATCTCTGGATCATAGTTCCAGCGATCCAGAATGTCTGACGCCAGCCGATCCGGCAGGATGTCCGCATTGCCCCCGGTGCGGAAAATCACCTTTGCACCCGGCGTCGCCGTGCGGGTGATTTCCGTCCAGAGCGCGTTCAATTGTGCGTCGTTCATCCAATCCTGCGCATCAAGCAGCGCATAGCCTTGCTTGGACCGGCCAGGCTCTTGGGCCAGTTGATCCGTCAACGAACGATTCAGGATCCTGCCCTTTTGAGCATTTTCACGCACGGCTTCAAAGTTGCATTTCTGGAGATAAGGTGGAAGCGACGCGTCCGGAGCCGGATCATAGCCGCGCGCAAAGGCCTGCCAGGCGAAGTAATTGTCGCGGATCGGGAAATCACACATCAACTTGCGAACCCGTTCCCTCAAAACAGGCAGCACGTCGCCGTCGCCATCCGCGGCCAGCTTGTCATACTGGGCAGGTGGAATGCCCAGGCCAAACAAGGCCGCGCGAAAACCGGCGAGTTTCCTGACCAGCCACATGTCGAACAGAGGGGCGATCTTGGTGTCAAAAAAGTTCTGCTGCTCCTCCAGTGTACGGGCAGCCAGCAGCGGAGCGAAACTTACCCGACCAAGCCGGGCCACAACGTGCACAGCCCCCAGAAACCGGCCAAGCAGACCGTGATTATAGAATCCGTGCTGAAAAACCGAAATCCTGCGGCTGAACAGGCACCGGCCATCCCAGAAATCACGCGTTTCCTGATCAAGGCCGGGTAGGATGTAGGTGTCGTAGAGAGCCACATTGCTCGCCAGATCCGCCCGCCCGAAGAATTGATAGAAGGCTCCGTAGTCGGGCAAGCGTCGGACGGCCGCAAGTTTCAGTCGGCCAAGTGCCACGTGGGCCGGCGACAGGTCGACTGCGGTGACAGACGCGGGGCCGGCCATCAGATACGACAGCATGTTGCAACTGCCAGAGGCAATGCACACGAGGTTGTCGTCGGGCGATATGTCGAGCGCTTCCATGTCAACGACCGGGTCCTCCCAGATCTGCGGGTAAACCAATCCCAGAAACAGGCGCGAGAAGAGGCGCTCCAGCCCACTTGTGGCGGCATCGCCTTCTTGCAGAACGGCGGCGTCCAGTTGGACCTGCGCAGAAGAATTCATCGGGTGGGCCCTTTATGCGTTTTCAAGTTTCTTGGATTTGCTGCGGCGCACTCGCCGCGAACGCTGACGTCTGGTTCGGGTCGAGCGTTCCCAATCAATCAGCATCAGGCTGCCATCCTCCCTTTCGACAACGGCTGTGCAGCTTTCCACCCAGTCGCCTGTATTCACATAGGCGATCCCATCTATGTCACGGATCGCTGCACTGTGGATGTGACCGCAAATCACCCCGTCATAGCCACCACGCCGGGCTTCGGATGAAAGCACGTTTTCGTATTCGCTGATGAAATTGACGGCCTGTTTGACTTGATGCTTGGCCCATTTTGACAGTGACCAATACTGGCCGCCCCAAAGATGACGCATCCGGTTCAGCCAAGTGTTCAGCCACAGCATAAACTCATAGGCGCGGTCTCCGAGATGGGCGAGCCATTTGGCATTTGTCACAACTGCATCGAACTGATCGCCATGCGTTACCAGGTATCGTTTGCCATCAAACGCTGTGAAATCAGCGGTGCGAACCACTTCGATACCACCGAAATGCGTACCAAGGTACGAGCGAAGAAACTCGTCGTGATTGCCCGGGATCAGATAGATTTTGGCGCCGTCATGTGCTTTGGCAAGCATCGCCTGAACAACGTCGTTATGGGCTTGCGGCCACAGAAACCCTTTGCGGCGTATTCTCCACGCATCAACGATGTCGCCGACCAGATAATAGCTGTCCGCTTCGTGATTGTTGAGGAAATCCAAGAGCAATTCGGCCTGACACCCGGGGGTGCCCAGATGCGTGTCCGAAAGAAAAATCGTACGGTACTTCAATTTGCTCGCCCGAGGTCACTCACATTGACGTCGGACTATCGCATTGGTTTGACAGATCCGTGACACGACGGAACAGGTGACCCCGGCGATCAGGTCGCGCGGTCAGTCGTCACTTGTTTCAAAGTGTCCCGTTGGCCTCTCAGTCCCGTATGATGGCAACAGGGCGGCACCAACCGGCGCTCGCGGCCTTGATCTTGACCGGAAAGCACTGCACTTCAAAGCCGCTCGCAGGCAGGTCCTCCAGATTGGCCAGCTTTTCCATGTGGCAATAGCCGCGCACCATACCAGCGCGATGGCCTTCCCAGATCAGGCTGGCATCTCCGGTTTCCGCCACGCGTTTCGCTGTGTGGATGAACGGCGCATCCCAGCTCCACGCATCGGTGCCACAGACCCGCATACCCCGTTCGGTCATCCAGCAGGTTGCCTCATGTCCGATGCCGCAGCCGGTTGCAACATAATGCGGCTGCCCATAGGCCGCACCCGCCGCCGTGTTGACCAGAACGATGTCGCCGGGCTGCAGGTCGTGGCCAATCCGGTCAAATTCGGCTTCGACCTCGGCGGCGGTGACGACATGCCCGTCCGGCAGTTGCCGGAAGTCCAGCTTGACCCCGCGCCCGATGCACCAGTCCAGCGGCACCTCGTCGATGGTGATCGCGCGTTGCCCGCCATCCATGGTGGAGTGAAAATGATAGGGCGCGTCCAGATGAGTGCCGTTGTGCGTTGACAGCGTGACCTTTTCCACGGCCCAGCCTTCGCCACCCGGCAGATCCTCGGGCGTCACGCCGGGAAAGAACCCCAAAATTTGCGGCGCCGTGTCGTTATGGGCGAAATACTCGATCTCCGGGTGCAAGCCCGGCGGATCCGCGTATTTGGTGTTTTCCAAAGGGCGTGCCAGATCGATCAGTTTCATAACATTCTCCTTCAACGGCCAACCAGGCCGGTTGCAATTCCAGGAACCAGAATGACGGCGCAGAGCACCACCACCATAATGAGGGCAAAGGGGGCTGAACCGCGGAACACTTCACCCAGCGTCACACCCTGATCGCGCAGGGTCGCCTGCACGACAAAGACCGACAGGCCCAATGGCGGGGTCAGCAATCCGATTTCGACCGCCAGAACCGTCACAAGACCGAAATGCACCACGTCGATGCCCAATTCCTGTGTGATCGGAAAGGCCAGCGGGACGGTCACCAGCATGATCGACGAGCTGTCCAGTATCGTTCCCATGGCCGCCACGATCAGTGCGAACAGAAACAGGAATCCCAACGGCCCGATCCCGCTGGACACCGCCCATCCCGTGACCGAGGCGGGCACACCTGAAAACGCCAGCATTCGCCCATAGATTGACGCGCCAACGATCAGGAAACACACAGCGGCAGTGATATGGCCGGTCTGTACCGCGATGCGCCATGCGCCAGAGGTGCCGATCCGCCGCATGGCAAAGGCGAGCGCCAGCGCTGCGGCTGCGCCCACGGCCCCAGCTTCGGTCGGGGTGAAAAAACCAGCATAGATCCCGCCCAGAACCAGCGCCGCCAGCCCGAGAACTGGCACGATCAGGAAGGTCGGTGTCGTGTCGTCAAGCCCGCCCATCGTGCGGGGACCGTCAAACAGTTCGGGACGGAACCGGCCCAACAACGTTAGATAAACGCCAAAGGCGAGCGCCAGAACCAGCCCCGGCCCGATCCCGCCGAGAAATAGATCACCAACTGAGCTGTCCGTTAGGATCGCGAACAGGATCAACAGAAGCGATGGCGGGATCAACATGCCCAAAACGCTGGACCCGGCAACCGTGCCCACGGCCACCGTCCTGCTGGTTCCGGCGGCGACCATCTGCGGCACTGCCACTTTGGAAAACACCGCTGCCGAGGCGATGGAGATTCCGGTGATTGCGGCAAACACCGCATTGCTCAGCACGGTTGCGACGCCCAAACCACCGCGCCAGCGCTGCATGGATCGTGCGATAATGGCAAAGGTATCACGCCCCAGCCCGGATTCGCTGACAGCCAGCCCCATCAGAACGAACAGAGGCACCACGCCGAACGTATATTCGGCAATTGAATCCGTACCCGCCAGCGCCACGAAATTCAGCGCCAGAGCCGTCTTGCCGGTGATCGCCCACATGCCGAGAAATGAAATCCCCGCCAGCGCGATGGCCACATGCATCCCGGCATAGATCGCCAACCCGATCGCGGCCAGCGACAGGTATCCGATCATCAGATTGTCCATCAGGCCGCCACCTTGCGGGCTGCGGATATTGCCGACATCAAGAACGACAGCGCCAGCAACGCAGCGCCTCCGGCGACGATGGCCAGAAACGGCCAGACCGGCATCTGAAAATGACCCGCGATCCCTTCCATCTCGCCGCGTTCAAAGGCTCGAACTGCCTTGGGCCAGACTGCGCGTGCAATCATCAGCGAAACCGCGACCCCGGCCAATTGCATCACCAGATCCAACAGCGCCCCGATCCGAGGCCGCCGTTTCATCAGCAACCCCAGCACCGCGTCCGAGCGGATCAGTTCGCCGTTGCGATGGGTATGGGCGACCTGGAGGAATACGATCCCGACAATGGAGAACTTTACCATCTCGGGTACACCCGCGATGGGCGACAGAAACGCATTGCGGCCGATCACATCCGCAAGGATCAAGACCATCAACAATAGGATCCAAACCGTCGCGGCAACATTGGCAACAGACATGATGCCGTCGGCAATGCGCCCGACCAACCCTCTGGGGGCCGCCAAGTGGCTTACTCCACCGTCCAGTCGCGGGGCAGCATCACACCGGCATCTTTCAGCTCTTGCATATAGGTGTTGACCACCCCGGTACCGTCCAGACCCTGTTCATCCAGCGCCCGCGCCCAGTCGCCAGCAATGTCAGGCAAAGACTGCGCCCACTCCAGACGCTGCTCCGCCGGCAAAACGCTGACCTTCGCGCCCCCGGCCTCCATACCTTCAAAGGCTGCAACGACACGCTGTTCCAGTCCGGCGCGATAGGCCACCGCAAAATCGTCGACACCGGTGCGGATCGCCTGCTGGACTGCGTCAGGCAGTTCCTCGAACCAGCTTTTCTTGGCAACAATGGCCCCGGCATATTGCGCCCCAAAACCGGTGCGGGTCACATAGGGTGCAACCTCGTACAGCTTGGCAGCGGCTGCAGCCGTTGGAAACACGATTACGCCTTCGGCGACACCGGTCTGAATGTCGTTATAGTAGGTGGTCAAATTCCCCGATACACCAACCGCGCCAGTTTCCTTGAGCCAATTCACCGCCGGACCTGGTGCGTTGATCTTGCGTCCCTTCAGGTCTGCCATGCTGTTGACCGGAAAGTTGGTCATCAGCAGGTAATCTTCCAGTCCGAACCCGCCGCCGAGATACTCCATGTCATGGTTTTCCCAGAGCTTTCGCATGTCCGGGATGGTTTCATGCATCTTGTCGACCGCGCCAAACACGATATCCACCTCGGGTGACCCGAACGGTGTTGCATAGGTCACATTTTGCAAGCTCAGCAACGATGGCTCAAACAGCGAGCTGACGATCCCGATCTGCGCCAGCCCGTCTTCGATCACTTCAAGTTCGCCGCCGACCTTGGCCAGCGTGCCACCATAGGCTTCCATCCAGTCGATCGAATAGTCGCTGCCCTCCAACGCCTCGTTTACCGCCGGGATAAAGGTTTCTGACAGGGTTTTAACCCACAGAAATACTGGCGGATGTCCGGCCACAACGGTGGCATCAATTGTGTCAGCCCGCGCAGCCGGGGCCAACGCGGCGGCAACCGCACAAGCGGCCACGCCGCTGCGAAGCAATGTCAAGAATTCCATCCTGTTCCTCCCTTGGGCCGGTCCTCCGCAGCCCTTGGAAAACTATCTGAACGGTCGTATAAATTGTCAAGATCAATCTGTTAGACCCGATCCCGAGAAAAATCGCCATGATCGAAAATGCCCTGCCAGTACAGACAGACGGACGCCTGCTGCGCGGCGAAGCCACGCGCGAGCGGGTGCTGGACGCGGCAGAGCGCCTGTTTGCCGCCGAGGGATTCGATGCCGTGTCGATCCGCCGTATCGCGGCCGAGGCTGGTGTCACACTTGGAGTCGTGGGGTTTCACGGTGGTCCGAAACAGAACCTGATGCGCACCGTTCTGGAGCGCCGCGTCGAGGCGTTGAGCACCAGACGCCTCGCCGCTCTTGAGGCATTGCGGGCCGCAAATAGCCCGCCTGCCCTGCGCGATCTGGTTGATGCCTATCTAACACCCTATCTGGAATACGCTTCGCAGGGTGATCCGCAATGGCGCGCCTATGCCCGCTTGATCGCGCGGATTGCCAACGATGATCGCTGGTATCCTTCTGTCGGCGGTCTTTATGATCCGGTTGCGCGTGAATACCTGCAGGCGATGCAACAGGCCCGCCCGGACGCGCCGCAGCAAGAGCTGGCCACCGCCCTCACCTTGACGGTCGCCTCGATGCTGTCATTGGTCGCAAGTCGCGCCCGCATAGCCGGGTTGTCAAACCGCGCACCCGGCAGCCCGATGGAATACCGCGATACGCTGATCACCTTTTGCATGGGCGGGATCGACGCGGTGTCCTCGACCTAGCCCGCCCTATGCCGTCTGCGTACTGAGGCCGGTCGTCCGTTGAGGTTCAAGGTCGCATCGGCGCGTGGAGATTGACTGACCACCCGTCCATTGGCGACAACATACAACCGACTGGCCCGCAACCTCAGCGCCTCAACCGGGTCACCTGCGTCCAAGACAACCAACGACGCCTTTGCGCCGACATGCAGCCCGTAATCCGCCAGTCCCAGCGTGCGAGCATTGTTGACCGTGACCATGTCAAAACAGGTTCGCATCTCGTCCGGGCTGGTCATCTGCGCCACGTGCAGCCCCATGAACGCGACGTCGAGCATGTCTGCGGTGCCCAGTGAATACCACGGATCAAGGACGCAATCCTGCCCCCAGCCGACATTGATCCCCATCGCCAACATCTCTTTGACCCGCGTCAACCCGCGCCGTTTCGGATAGGTGTCGTGCCGACCCTGCAGCACGATATTGATCAACGGGTTCGGAATGGCGCTGATTTCGGCCTCGGCGATCAGCGGCAACAACTTGGAGACATAGTAGTTGTCCATCGAATGCATCGACGTCAGATGCGACCCGGCGACCCGGCCCTGCAGGCTCAGGCGCTGTGTCTCGTAGGCCAGTGTTTCGATGTGACGCGACATGGGATCGTCTGTTTCGTCGCAGTGCATATCAACCTGCAATCCGCGTTCGGCGGCAATTTCGCACAGTTCTGTCACAGACGCCGCGCCATCCGCCATGGTCCGTTCGAAATGTGGAATGCCACCGACAACATCCACCCCCATATCCAGCGCGCGGATGGTATTGGCCCGGGCCGTCGGGTCGCGGTAAAATCCGTCCTGTGGAAAGGCGACGAGTTGCAGATCGATGTAATCCTTGACCTGTTCGCGCACCTGCAACAACGCCTCGACGCCCAGCAACCGGTCATCGCAGGTGTCAACGTGGCTGCGGATCGCCAGCAATCCCATGCTGGCGGCCCAGTCGCAATATTGCAGGGCGCGGGCGATCACGTCGTCCTGGGTCATGACCTGTTTGAGCTCACCCCACAGGCCGATCCCCTCGAGCAAGGTTCCCGACGCATTTATGCGCGGCAAACCATAAGACAGGGTCGCGTCCATGTGGAAATGCGGGTCCACGAAAGGCGGGCTGACAAGATCCCCCGTCGCATCGATCACCTGCCCGGCGGAGGCATCACCGAGGGCGTCAATCACGGTGATCCGATCACCCTTGATGCCGATGTCGCGGGTTTGGCCATCGGGCGAGGTGCCGCCTTTGACGATCAGATCAAACATCAACGCTCTCCTTTGTTGAAAGGCACCATAAGGGCGGCAGGAACCTCGGCACGGCGCGACATGGCGACGAGCGCGAGGATGGACAGAATATAGGGCATCATCAGGAAAATCTGGTACGGGAACGCGGCGCCAAAGCTGGTTTGTTGAACGCGTATCTGCAAGGCATCGAATGCCGCAAAGAGGATCGCGCCAAGTAGCGCCTTGCCGGGGCGCCACGAGCCAAAAACAACCAGCGCGATGCAGATCCAGCCGCGCCCGTTGACCATTTCGAAAAAGAAACTGTCAAACGCCGACATCGTCAGAAAGGCTCCGCCCATGGCCATGAAACCGCTGCCAATGATGACGGCTGCCATACGGATAGCTGTGACGGACAGGCCCTGTGCCGCGACGGCAGCAGGGTTTTCGCCCACCGCACGTACCGCCAAACCAACCGGTGTTCGATAGAGCACCAAGGCCACAACCCCGACCAACACGAACGCCAGATAGGTGAACGGGGTCTGCGAGAACATGGCCGGGCCGAGCAGAGGTATGTCTGACAGGATCGGGATCTCGTAAGGTTGGAAGGCCACGATCTTTGGCGGGTTGGTAACTTCGGGCAACGCAAGACGATAGGCGTAGTAGGTCGAAGACGTCGCAAGCAAGGTAACGCCCAGTCCGACAACGTGCTGCGACAGCCCGAACGGCACCGTCAGGATGCTGTGAACGAGGCCGAACAGCATTCCAACGACCATTGCCACGCAGACCCCGACCCAAAGCCCGGTACCCGAATAGACCGCCATCCATCCGGCAAAGGCGCCGGCGACCATGATTCCCTCGATCCCAAGGTTCAGAACGCCAGCGCGCTCGCAAATCAGCTCGCCCAGGGTGGCAAAGATCAGCGGCGTGGCGATGCGGATCGCGGCGGCCCAGAAACTGGCGGTGAACAGGATTTCGATGATTTCCATCCCTAATCCCTCACCACGCGAAAGCGGGTCAGCATGATTGCCAGAACCACGAGGAGGAGCGCTGTCGCAAGCATAATGTCAGCCAGATAGGTGGGCACATCGGCGGCGCGGCTCATGCTGTCGGCACCGACAAAGACGCCTGCCACGAACAATGCCGCGACAATCACGCCAATCGGATTGAGCAGCGCCAGCATCGCGACGATGATGCCGGTATAGCCAAAGCCAGGCGACAGATCGAGCGTCAGACTGCCTTTCAGCCCTGCCACTTCGGAAAAGCCGCCAAGGGCAGCAAGCCCGCCGGACAAGAGCGCAGTCTTGACCAGGACCAGATTGACGGGGATGCCCGCAAACGCTGCAGCGTCCTTGTTCAGACCCACGGCGCGCATCTCAAACCCCAGCGTGCTGCGCGTCTGGATCACCCAGATCGCCACCGCCGAAATGATGGCAAGCGCAAACCCCCAGTGCACCCGCAAGCCTTCGAATATGCGCGGCAGCCGCGCTTCGGCGATGACCCTAGCGGATTTTGGCCAGCCCATACCCATCGGATCCTTTAGCGGGCCTTCCAGCAGCATCGAGATAAAGAGCAGGAAGATGAAGTTGAAAAGTAGCGTCGTGACCACTTCGTCCACGCCAAATCGGGTTTTCAGCAAGGCCGGCACCAAAAGCAGCACCGCCCCGGCAAGGATCGCGGCGATCGCGAGCAAAGGCAAAAGGGCAAAACTTGGCCATGGCAGCAGGCCCGTGCCAAGAACGACGGTCATCAGCGCACCGGCATAGAGCTGCGCCTCGGCACCGATGTTCCAGAATTTTGCCCGAAACGCGACGGCGGCGGCGAGACCGGTAAATATCAGCGGCGTGGCGCGGTTGAGGGTTTCCAGAATCGCGAATTTTGACCCGAACGCACCCTTGAGGATCAACCCAAGCACCGAAAACGGATTTGCGCCCGCGACACTGGCAAGCAATGATGCGATCACGATTGTCGTCACAAGTGCGAGCACCACCGGCAGCACCTTGCGCGCCACCGTCGGGTTTTGGATCGGCTCAAGTCGCATGCTGCACCTGCGTCTCAAATCCCTGACCGGCCATCCAGATGCCCAACTCTGCCGGGGTCTTCTCGCCTCGATCAAACGCGGGTGAAAGTCGTCCATCGGCAATCACGTGAATCACATCGGACAAGGCCATGATTTCATCGAGGTCTTCAGAGATCAAAAGTACGGCCGCTCCGCGATCCCGCGCATCCAGCAACTGGCTGTGCACATAATTCACCGCGCCGATATCCAGCCCGCGCACGGGTTGGTTGGCCAGAATGATCTGTGGGCCAGCCTCAAGCACGCGTCCAAGGATCAGTTTTTGCATATTGCCACCTGACAGCAGGCGGATACGTGTATCCGCTCCGGGACAGCGCACGTCGAATTTGGTGATGATCTCATCGGCAAAGGCGCGCGACTTACGCCAGTCGAGCCAGCCATGCCTGCTGAACGGGGCGCCCTTGTATCTTTCGAGGATGGCATTTTCGGTCAGATCGAAATCCGCAATCGTCCCCGTCTTGTGACGATCTTCGGGAATGCGGGCAATGCCGCTGCGGACGGCGTTTCGTGGCGACCAGCCGTGCAACTCCTTGCCGTTCAGAACGATCTCGCCCTGTTCCGGCGCGCGCATCCCGCCCACCAGATCAGCCAGGGCCGCCTGCCCGTTCCCGGACACGCCTGCGAGGCCACAGATTTGACCGGCCATGAGGGTCAGATCGACCGATTTGAGTCCCGGCGCGCTTCCGATATTTGGGGTAGATACCTCGCGCAACTCAAAGAGCGCCCGCCCCGGCGTGCCCGGCGCGATCTCTGGCGGCTCCGCTTGGGCGCCCATCATCATGGCGGCCAAGGCATGCGTATCCGTGTCAGCCGTACGCACGCCGCCGACCACTTCCCCATGCCTCAGAACGACGACACGGTCCGCAATCGCCATCACCTCGTGCAATTTGTGAGAGATGAAGATCACCGACAGACCGTTGGCGATAGCCTGCCTCAATGTCGCGAACAGATCGTCGGCCTCTTGTGGCGTCAGCACGGCGGTTGGTTCGTCCAGAATGAGAATGCGAACGTCGCGATAGAGCGCCTTGAGGATTTCGACGCGCTGGCGTTCGCCGACTGTCAGGCTCCCGACGCGGGCATCCGGCGACACGGCGAGATGAAAGCGTTCTGACAAATCGACGATCCGCGCCCGTGCCGCAGCGCGGTCCAGCCCAAGGCTGAACAAGGATCGCACACCAAGCGTGATGTTTTCCTGAACCGTCATGTTGTCGGCAAGCGTGAAATGCTGGTGCACCATGCC
This sequence comes from Sedimentitalea sp., assembly GCF_039973035.1. Taxonomy (NCBI): domain Bacteria; kingdom Pseudomonadati; phylum Pseudomonadota; class Alphaproteobacteria; order Rhodobacterales; family Paracoccaceae; genus Sedimentitalea; species Sedimentitalea sp. The sequence goes on along the minus strand of NZ_JBDWLR010000060.1, from coordinate 102,694 downwards.
GACGCCCGCATCCAGCGCCGCACGGGAATTGCCCGGAGGCAGGGTCTGACCAAACACCTCAACGCTTCCGCCATCGGGGGTGTATTGGCCAAACAGAATGTTCATCAATGTGGTCTTGCCCGCCCCGTTTTCACCGAGCAGGGCAACGACCTCACCTTTGCCCACGGAGAAGCTGACCGCATCATTTGCGGTCAGCTCCCCAAAGCGTTTGGTGATGTCATTCAGGCGAAGAGCGTCCGCCGAGCCTTGATTCATGACCGATCAGGACGACTTTGGTTCTTCGTCATTGATTTCAACCGTAAAGGCCCCCGACTTGATTTCTGCCTCTCGTTTGGCAACGAGTTCAAGTGCCTCCGCCGGCACCTTGCCCTCGAATGTTCCCATCGGTGCGAGCGATGTCCCGCCTTGATTCATGAAGGAATAGACACCGTAGTCGGCGGCGGTAAAGGTCCCGGCCTGAACTTCGGAAATGGCCTTGTCGAGCGTCGGTTCAAAATGCCAGAGGGCCGAGGCGACGACCGTATCGGGATAGTCGCCTTGGGTGTCGATCACGTTGCCGATCGCCAGAACGCCTTTTTCCTTGGCTGCATCCGAAACGCCAAAGCGCTCGGCATAGAGCACATCGGCGCCATTCTCGATCATCGCGAACGCGGTTTCCTTGGCTTTGGGCGGGTCAAACCAGCTACCGATAAAGCTGACCTGGAATTTGATATCCGGGTTCATCTCAGAAGCACCTGCCATAAAGGCATGCATCAGCCGGTTGACTTCGGGGATCGGAAAGCCGCCCACCATGCCGATATTGCCTGATTTGGTCATGGCCCCGGCGATGATGCCGGACAGGTAAGACCCATCTTGAATGTAATTGTCGAAAACGGCGAAATTCGGCACCGACGGATCTTCCTTAAAGCTGGACCCCATCAGGAACGCCACATCCGGATAGTCCGCCGCAACTTCGCGCGCCTCTTGTTCGGCACCAAAGACTTCGCCGATGATCAGCTTGTTACCTGCCTCTGCATATTCGCGAAGCACACGGGGATAATCGGTATTGCTGACGTTTTCGGAAAATTCGTACGCGATGTCGCCCCGTTCCTGAGCGGTCAGCGCCGCCTTGTGGATACGGCTGACCCATTGCTGTTCGATCGGAACGGTATAGACGCCTGCGGTCTTGATCGGTTCAGCAGCGATTGCGCGTGTGGCACCGAAACTGCCCGCCAAAAGCGACGTTGCTGCAGTCGTCGCCAGAAAACGGCGGCGGGAAAAGTGTGTTGTTCTTGTCATTATTTGAACCCCCAGAGTTGGACCTGAGCATGTAGCATCAAATTTTGCCAAATGGTCAAGAAATGAAATGGCATTCTGCTCCCTATTCGCGGTTCAGTCTGGCGGGCGCCTATGATCACGGCAGGTGCAAGGGTCGGTTAGGCGACTTCGAGGGACAGTGGTTGAAGCGACTTGGTCGCTTCGCGGAAGACCCGGAACCGGGCATCATGGTACTGTCTTTGATCAGCATTCGGGCGGTAGGTAACATATTGATCCTGTGCCGTATCCCTTTTGGTTGATGACGAAGGTGGAATTCTGGCCGCACCCAAAAGACCGGTTTCGCTGTTTTCCGGCACCCGGACCGGCCTGCCGAGGATGTCCGCCTTGAGTTGGCACAATTCGGGACTACCGGACAGCCCGCCGGAAAAGCTGACGTATGTGACGCCATCGCCAATGGCGCGTTCGGCGCGGTGCAACACGTCGCGAGACAGATAGTTGATACCCTCGGCGACTCCCCGAATGAAATCCGGGTTCTCGTGAAAGCTGCTCAACCCGAGAAAGGCACCGCGCATATCGGAATCCCAATGCGGCGTTCGTTCTCCGTCAAGATAGGGCAGGAACAACGGGGCGCTGCCCCGATCGCGCAACGCGCGCTTTAGCGCAAGGTCTCTTGGGAGGTCCGGGCAAAACCGGTCAAGCGCCCAGTCAATGCGTGTCGAAGCGCCCTGACTTGGCCCCCCCAATTGCCACAAGCCCGGCCCCCATTCGACAGTCAGCAGACCCGGAGCGGAGCTGTGTGTCTGTGACAGGACACCAGAGACGTCGCTGGTTCCCGAGATGTTGTAGGCTGCCCCGTCTTTCAAAGCACCAGAACCCAGTACGCAGCACCACGTGTCGAATGAACCGCAATAGACCGGGATACCGGACATTTCCGACAACGGATAAGGCAGCCCCGGCAAAAGGGTTCCGATCTGATCGTATGGTGACTTTCTCGACGGCAGAAAGCCGAGATTGATACCAAGCGCTGACAGCAAGGCGTCAGGCCCGGCCGCAAGGTTGCGGGTCATTGGCATCTGCGAGATTTGGTCGGACACGGCGTTTCCGGTCAGCCGTAGGTTAAGATAATCCTTTGGTTCCAATATCTTATGAATCATACTCCATGTATCAGGTTCATAGACGCGGAGCCAGAGCAGCCGGGCAAGTGGGTCAAACGGGTTGAGCACCTCTAGCGCATCGGCCACCTCGGATGGTGCATTGGCGCGAAACTCTTCAAGTGCCTCGGTCGCCCGTGAGTCCTGAAAGGTTATTGCCGGACGAACTGGTGATCCGTTTTTATCCAGAAAAACCTGCGTGCGGGTAAAGCCGCACCCTGCGACCGCCGTAACCGATGCGAAATCGTGCCCTTCTGCGGCGAGTTCGGCACAACCATCTTCGAAGGCCTGCCACCAGACGGCTGGTTCGACTTCGAAATGACCGTCATGTTTGTGTTCGATGGCGATGGGCTTGCGGATATAGGCAAGAAACCTGCCATCCGGCGCCACCAGCGCTAAGCGCAAGCTGCTGCCACCAAGATCGAAGGCCAGTATCTGAGACATTTGACAGCTCGCAGTTTAGTCTAGTGTTTTTCGATCCGATGGCTTCGCCATGGGTCGGTTATTGCCGTCAATGAACACGATTGGACGCGCCGCTCAGGATGTAATGTGACAAGCTGTCGGCAGTGAGGTCGCCGCCTTCCAGGCTGATTTGGTTTTCACCGGTACGCAAAATCGAGACACGATCAGCCAGCGCAGCCACATCTTGCATGGCATGGCTGATCAGCACCACGGTCTTGCCCGCATCCTTGAGCGACCGGACCAATCCGAGAACCTGTTCGGTTTCACGTACGCCCAAGGCAGCGGTTGGTTCGTCCAGAATGACGACATTGGCGTTCCACCGGAGCGCTCTGCAGATCGCCACGGCCTGACGCTGTCCGCCCGACAGTTCGTTCACCTTTGCATTCATGTCGGTGATCGATTTGTTGAGCAGCGACATATAACCAATCGCCTCTTGTCGCATGCGTTTCTTGTCAAGCAACCGAAGCCCCATGACATTGCGCGTCAACTCGGCCCCCATGAAGATATTCTGATAGATCGTCATCTCTGGCGCGACGGCGAGGTCCTGATGGATCGTCGCCAGACCGGCCCTCAGCGACGCATTGGGCGTGTCGAAATGGCTGGGGCGATCATCGACGAGAATTTCGCCATCGTCGGGTTGCTCTACCCCGGCCAGAATCTTGATGAGAGTTGACTTTCCAGCACCATTGTCGCCACAGATCGCGTGGATCTCACCCTCGTGAATATCTACGCTGACGCCGCGCAAGGCTTTGACAGCGCCGTAATTCTTGAAGATGTTTCTCGCGGCGATCTTTACCGACATGATGTTCTCGCACTTTGAACCAGAAAGGTCTTATCGTCCGTTATTGCAGGAAATCGTCGACGTTGGAATTGTCCACCAGCGTTGCCGGAATGAACAGATACGGACCGGGAACAAGGTCTTCCTTGGCCGTGCCGTCCACGGCGATTGCATTCATCATTTCCACGGCCTGTGCCGCCATATCCTCGAACGGGATGGAGACAGTCGCCGTCATCATCGATTCAGGATCCTTGATCCGACGAAAGACTTCCTGACCGCCATCAATCGAAACCAGCGAAACGTCGCCTTTGGCAAGCCCGCTCTCTTTGAGCAGATCGTCGATGATCAGCGCCTGACCATCAAATGACGCCCAAACACCATCAAAATTGCCACCGTTTTGCAGGATCAGCGCGCTCATGCCGTTTCGCACGTCATCCTGCCAGCTCTTCGTGCGGGCCATCGAGTGTTCACCGACGATCTCGACTTGCGGGTTTTCAACCAGAACAGCATCGAGAATGGTACCTCTGATGCGCGCTCCGGTATTGGATTCAAATCGTTGGGCGAGGATCTTGCCCTCGAAATCAATTGTGCCCAACAGATAGATCGCAGCTTCAGCGGCCATGATGTATTCGTTTGGTGTGACGTCGAACAGCGTATGCGGGCTGGCGCCGCTGGAGATGGTGATAACCGGGATTTCCGCGTCTTTCGCTGCTAGGAACTGGCCATCGAACTGTACCGGTTTGGACATGCACAGAATAAGGCCATCGACCCCTTTCAGGATCAGGTTGTCCAACTGCGACGCATGGGTTTCCAATGACCCGTTCGAGTTCAGAACCTGTGTGTCCCACCCGAGCTTTTCCGCCTCGGCGCCGACCGTGTTTGCGCAACGCGCCTGCGTCTCGGCGGACATCTGGAACGCCACGACACCCAGCTCAAACGCAGCGGCTTGTCCTGCGGCAAAGCTCGCACCCGCCAACCCGGTTGCCATGATCAGTTTTTTGAAATGTTTCATTTTTCTTCCTCCTGTTGCTCTCAAAGAGCGAATGCAGCCCGCTTTAAGACGGATGCCGATACGGCAACCGACACGATAATGATGATCCCTAACATGATATCCTGAATGTAATATTGCGCGCCGAGCAGTACCAAACCGTTCGACAACATCACGATGATCAACGCGCCGACAAAAGTCCCGAGAATATTCGGTTTGGCCGGGGTGAACATGGTCATCCCCAGCAAGGTGGCCGCGATACCGTTCAGCAGAAAATCTCCGGCCATCTGCGGTGCGGCCGAGGACAGGTTCGCGACCAGAAAGACCGCAGTAATTCCAGCCGCCAGACCAGACAGGATCAACCCCAGGGCCTTGCACCGGCGGGTGTTGATGCCAGAGCGGCGGGCGGCCTCTTCGTTCTCGCCGGTGGCTTGCAGATGAACGCCCGTCCGGGTCTGCGTTGACAGCACCCACGCGACGCCGAATAGAATCAGCGCAAACAAGATGATGACCGGGATTGCGCCGATCTTGCCCCGACCGAGATAGAGAAAATTCGGATCCCAACGTCCGACAAAGGCCACCCCGCCAGTGATCATGAACGCCAAGCCGTTTGCGACCGATGCGGTTCCGAGGGTCGAAATCAGAGATGGCACCTTTAGGACCGTAACAAGAAACCCGTTCAGCATGCCCGCGACAATCCCGGCACAAAGCCCGGCGGCAACAGCCAGAGGCCAGCCGATGTCCACCGAAATCAAGCTGCCGATCACGACGGCAGACAGGCTGCAGACATTGGCAAAGGACAGATCAAGTTCCGAAGTTATCAGCGCAAAGGTGAACCCAAAGCCAAGCACGGAAAGAAAGCTGACCTGCTTGAGCACGTTCAGCAGATTGGCTGTCGATGCGAAATTGTTTGCAAATAGCATCAAGAACACGAACAGCGCAATCCCGGCGAGAAACGTCCCGTAGACCTCGATGATCTTCTTTGCGGTCATCCAAGGCACTCCGGCGGGCAGGCCTTGGCCCAGAATGGGTCTCTCGGGCGGTCCGCGTCGTGATCCCGGTATCCGTCCGGCGCGGGGCTGACATCGCCCCACCATCCATGGGCACAAACCGATCGCCACGCCATCTGATCCTCAAGCGTTTGCTCCGGCGTGTCATGGGCGACCTTGAGACTTTGCCAAGCTGCTCGCACGGCCTGATCCGCATCATCCGAGGGCGAGACGCAATAGTCAAAGAATGCGCCAGTCAGTGCTTCCATTTCAGCAGCAATCTCGGGCCACTCATCGCGCGATAGCTTCCAGGCGCCCATCCAGTCAGAAACCACGGCCTCAACCGCCTGCTCCCTGCCCCGTTCCATGAATTTCGCCGTGGTCAGCAACATGTGCCGAGTCAGTTCGGCGGCCGCGTGATCCCGCCGTGCCTGTTGCGCTGCGACCTTCATGGCATCAATCGAGCGTTCCGCCTCGTGCGTCAGTTCGGCAAGCATATGTGTCATGATTTGGCCTTTGAGTCTGATTCATGGCGGTGATCAAGAGAGCGCAGGCTGACTGCAACACGGGCAAACATCTGGTCGGCATCCAAGGCACCGATCACATGCGCATTGGGAGGTTCCTGGCTGCGCCCCCACCAGTCGATCGTCGATCTGCCCACTGTCGGGCCCTCGGCGGTTTCAATGGCGACATGGCAATCACGCCCTTCAAACAGGTCGGGCCATAACAGGTAGGCGATGACGCAGGGGTCATGCATCGGATGACCCTTGTCGCCACCCAGTGCCGCACCTCCCGCGCGATTCCGCCGCAGCATCGACAGCACCTGTGCCTGCACCGGCGCAGTGCCATCAAGATCGCCCAGCCGCTCGGTTGACGCCACGGCCTGATAGGTCGCGTTCAAAGGAAACAGAGTGATCGGGATGGCGGAGTCGAATACGATGGCGGCCGCATGGGGATCGACAAAAAAATTGAACTCGGCCGCAGCCGTTATGTTGCCCAGATCGCGGGCGCCGCCCATTATGATCAGCCGGTCGATCTTGGCAGCAATGTCCGGTGCCATTCTCAGGGCCAGAGCGATATTGGTCAACGGCCCGAGCGCACACAGCCTCAGCGGCACATCGCTTTGTCGCAAGTGATCGATCATGGCATTTACGGCATGCGGAGCAGCCGGCGCACGGCTCGCATCCGCAAGCTTCATTCCCGCCAACCCATCTTTTCCGCAAATAAACTCTGCGGTGTGCAGCGGCCTCAGGATCGGACGGTCGCACCCAGCATAAACCGGGACGTCAAGATCGCCCGCGAGTTCACAGATCCTGAGCGCGTTCAAGGTGGTCTGCGCAACCGGAACATTTCCAGCGACTGTCGTGATACCGACGACATCCAGCGCGTCTCTGGCACTCAGCGCCAGCAGGATAGCCAAGGCATCATCCGGTCCGGGATCAGTGTCGATCAGGATTGGGTGTTTCATCCAGAGTCTCGCGTTGACCTTACCATGATGCTTGCGGCATCGTTGCATTTATCTTAGTTGTTAAGATACATGCTATGTAAGAGAATTACCCACATGTCTGTCAATCCCCAAAGTTCAGATGCTGCGCCGCGCGACAAACAGGCACGGGTCGAGTTGCTGGAGCGAAAAATCCGCGAGGCGAACGCGCAGCGAACGCTTTATGGTGGCGTGCTCGCCGGAAAGCTTGGCCTTCATCAAACAGATCTGGAGTGCCTGTTCATGATCACGTTGAGCGAAAACGTCACGCCCGGGCAACTGGTGCAAGCAACCGGCCTCACAAGCGGAGCAATTACCGGCGTCGTGGATCGGATCGAGCGGGCGGGGTATATCAAGCGAGAACGGGACACAAACGATCGCCGGCGGGTGTTTCTGGTCCCAGACATGAAACGCATCGAAGAGATACGTACCATAAATAAGCGGACGAACGCAGCTTGGCTGGAAGAACTCGGCACCTATAGCGAGGCAGAGCTGAACTTTCTGCTGGATTTTGCAGATCGCAACTATGAGGCAGCCGTGAATGCGACTGTTGCCTTGCGGGATGAAACCGAGACCTCCTAGACTCGAATACGTTCCCTGCATCTTGTCTTGAGTATGACCTGGCCGGCTAAACCGCACGGGAATTTGGTCAGCAGATTCAGGTCGGCATTGTTGGCATTAACGTGCCGACTCCGACCCCCGTCACGACGGCCAAGAAAGTGTGCGGCTCTATATCCTGCAGAAATCGATCATGAAGCGTTGGCAGGGGAGCAACTGGAAAGGTGCCTAGTTTGCACCGTCAAACCGTGGGGTCAAACACCCAAGGCGTTGTGTTGCGGGTCATATGTTGGCTCAACAATATTCTTGAAATTTCTGCGAGAACTGTGACCAAGTCACCGACCTCATCCCGTTCCGCGCGCTATAGCTTGAGTGAGCAGACGAGGGATTCGCATATCTTTTCCCGACCGACACCATTCCACACTCGGCGTCGCCTCAATCGCGCGCGCCTTTGCAGAATCTTGCCGACGCTGCACGGCAATCTACGTTAGGACCCCTATATCGTGAGGGGCAAATCTACCAAGCCTCAAGTGGCTCAAGAAAGGAAATCAGAAAATGTCGAATGAGAAAATTATCGAGTATCTGCAACGTGCGGTGAACATGGAAATGACCGCTGCCCATCAATACCAGTTGCATGCCCATACACTGGACGATTGGGGTTTGACAAAACTCGCCGCGCAGATGCGTACGGAAATGACTGAAGAACTCGGCCACTCGGATCTGTTCATCGAACGCCTGATGTTTCTCAAGGCCACGCCGGAGATCGCGTTTGACAAGGCCCCACGAAAGGCTGCCTCGCTGCCGGAGATGTTCAAGTCCGACCTCGCCGATGAAGAGGAAGCGATCGAGGTTTACAGCAAGGCGGCTCTGCACGCGGCTGAGACCGGCGATATCGGCACCCGCACACTATTTGAGCAAATCGTCCTTGATGAAGAAGGGCACAAATCCTGGCTCGAACTCCAACTTGATCTGATCGACCGGATTGGCGAAAAAGCTTACTCTGCCAAGCTGATCTCATTTGCAGACGAAGAGGAAGCGTAACACGGAACGGCAAGATCCGGTGCGCAACCCCCCTCTCTAGGCGATGCGCTCTGTGTTCGAATGCCTTCCGCTCCCCGGTGCAACCCGCCGGGGAGCGGCGTCGATAGCCTAGTCATTCACGATGCTGCGCCAATCATATCACTCGACATCACTGCTTCTTCATCGCATCGAGCAAAGCTGACCCGAGCGCGCCCTGCCCCTTTTCGCTCGGCTTGTTGCGATTGCCGGGTCGCGCGCTGCTGGCCTGTTTGTTCGGCTTGGCAGAGCGAGGGCCTCTTGTTTCGCCACCGCCATCGGTCGTGGCACCCTGCTTGCGCATGGTCAGACCAATGCGTTTACGTGCCACATCCACCTCTGTCACCCGCACCCGAACCACATCACCGGCCTTTACCACCTCATGCGGGTCCTTCACGAAGCGGTCTGCCAACTGACTGACATGCACCAAACCGTCCTGATGCACACCGACATCGACAAACGCACCAAAGGCCGCGACATTTGTCACCGTTCCTTCAAGCGACATGCCCGGTTTCAGATCGCCAATCGACTCGACCCCTTCGGCAAAGCTCGCGGTTTTGAAGCTTGGGCGCGGATCGCGGCCGGGTTTCTGCAGTTCCGAGATGATGTCCTGAACTGTGGGCAGGCCAAAGCTAGCATCAACGAAATCCTCGGGCTGTAGTGCCTTGAGGATCTGCTCCTGTCCCATGATCTGCCGGATATCCCGCCCGCAGGCCTTTACGATCCGTCGCGCCACATCATAGGCTTCAGGATGCACCGACGACGCATCAAGCGGCTCTTTGCTGTCGCGAATGCGCAGGAACCCGGCGCTCTGCTCGAACGCTTTCGGCCCGACGCCCGGCACTTTGAGCAACGCCTTGCGCGACGGAAAGGCACCCAGTTCGTCGCGATAGGCGACGATGGCTTCGGCAAGCCGCGGGCCAAGCCCCGCGACATGCGCCAACAGCGGCGCAGAGGCGGTGTTGAGATCGACACCCACGGCGTTGACGGCATCCTCGACCACCGCTTCCAGCGCCCGGCTCAGCTGGCGCTGATCGACGTCGTGCTGGTATTGTCCGACCCCAATGCTCTCCGGTGCGATTTTTACCAGTTCGGCCAGCGGATCCTGCAGACGTCGTGCAATCGACACTGCGCCGCGCAGGGACACGTCCAGATCAGGAAATTCCTTCGAGGCAAGTTCGGATGCGGAATAGACTGAAGCGCCGGCTTCGGACACCACGACCCGTGTTGGTTTTGGGCCTGACGGCAGCATTTTGAGCGTATCACCCACAAATTTCTCGGTCTCGCGACTGGCGGTGCCATTGCCGATGGCGATCAACTCGACGCCATGCTTGCGGATCAGATGCAATAGCTGCTCTTCCGAGCCCCGCAGGTCACGTTTCGGGGGAAACGGGTACAGCGTCGCAGTGTCCAGCACCTTGCCCGTGGCATCCACAACCGCCGCCTTAACCCCCGTACGAATGCCCGGATCGAGCCCCAGTGTCGGCTTTGCACCAGCCGGGGCCGCGAGAAGCAAATCTTTAAGGTTGCGCGAAAAGACACGGATCGCTTCGTCATGTGCGCGACGGCGCAGATCGGCGAGAAGGTCCAGAAACATCGACAGGCTGAGCTTGACCCGCCAGGTCCACCCCGCCGCCGTCCGCAACCATGCGTCCCCAGGCCCGTCGCCGGGGGTGCCGATGGCACGGGCCACGATACCTGTTGCGCGCTCGGCGCCGGTTTCAGGGTCGGGCTCAATCGAGACGGTCAATATCCCCTCTTTGGAGGCGCGCAGGATCGCCAGCGCCCGGTGTGCGGGAATGTCAGCCCATTTTTCACTGTGGTCGAAATAGTCCGAGAACTTTGCACCTTCGGCCTCTTTGCCCGCCTGGACCCGCGCCAGAACCAGCGCTTCGCCGTGCATGAAATTCCGCAGCCGCCCCAGCAGGTCGGCATTCTCGGCAAGCTCTTCGGCGAGAATATCGCGGGCGCCTTCGAGTGCAGCCTTTACGGTCTCGACGTTCTCGCCCAGATACCGCTCCGCCAGTGTTTCGGGGTTCGCTGTCCGGTCGTCCAGTATGGCGCGCAACAGCGGATCAAGCCCGTTTACACGCGCGATCATCGCCTTGGTACGGCGCTTGGGTTTGAAGGGCAGATAGATGTCTTCCAGCGTCGCCTTGCTGGCGGCCTGCGTGATCTTGCGGGCTAGATCGTCGGTCAGCTTACCCTGCCCCCGGATCGTGTCGAGGATCGTTGCGCGCCGCGCCTCCATCTCGCGCAAATAGTCCAGCCGCTCGTTCAGCGTGCGCAGCTGGCTGTCATCTAATCCGCCTGTGACTTCCTTGCGGTAACGGGCGATGAACGGCACCGTCGCGCCCTCGTCCAGCAACGCCGTCGCGGCGGCCACCTGACGCGGGCTGGCAGCAATTTCAGTTGCGATGGTGCGGGCGATCCGATCGGTGGTCTGGTTCAAGAGTGGCTCCTGTGTAATCCGGGACCAAACTCATAAACGCCCACCTGACGCCGCACCAGCCCCGCCGTACAGAAATTGGGAACCGTTAGCCTCACTGAACGCGTAGCGCACACGCTGGCCGTCGGGACACAGCATGCGGTTACAACACCGCACGATCGCCGTTGTTGGGCGAGATTCAATCAGACGCACCTATGTCCAACACCGCAAACCCGCGTGAGACACCGCATCAGGGTCCGGCGCGATGATGTCCCACCGCACCGGCCCCCTGATCTATGGCGTCAACTCTGATTTGCACCACGCATTTGTCGGATAGAGCGGCGGACAGCAGTCCAGTCCTCTGCATCTCGGCGCCGTCCTTCATCATCGCATTCCCGCGCCTTGCGGGCTGCTTCTGCCTCGGCGGCATCTCCGTGCACCTGATAGAGTGCGCGCGCGTATTCGGCTGTCTTCATGGCTTCCATGTCGGGTTTCCCTTTCTGTCGAAATTGAACATACCGACCCCCCGGATCATCTCGGGAGATTCTGACACGCTGTTACCTTACACCGATTCTCCATATTTTTCACGCTCCGCGTGTATTGGCGCCGTTTCAACTCCTGTCCTGCACCGGGAGACGCGCCTTACTAGGATTGCATCGGCTGCTCAGCTCTGCCCTTTTCAAACCCACTGGCGGCAGATTTTTTTACCGTCTGTTCCCAAACCCGACGGTCCGCACTGTGAAGCCCGCAGGTATGTGCTATCTTGCGCGCAAATGACCAATTTTTCCCTCAAGTGACAGGCGGTTTTATGATGAGTTTTGCGAGAATGGTGAGTGTCTCGATAGTGTTGCTTCTTCACGCGGTGCAGGCAAGCGCACAGATGCCTGAAAACTGTGTGCTGACGACTGTGACCGGCCCGGATCGCCATGTTCTCAGCTGTGCCGGAAATCTGGTGATTGAAATGGATGTCGCGACCGAAATGGGCATCGTCAATGGCCCCAACGACCTGCCAGAGCGCGTGACCCTAAGTCAGGGCACAGTTCTTATCGAAGTAGAACAAGGCGGCGCGGTTCCGCAAATCCGGACACCACACGCAATCGCCGCTGTGCGCGGTACGGTTTACGCTGTCGATATTCAATCGGAGTCAACGGCGGTTTTCGTCCTCCGAGGGGCGGTCAATGTCCGTCACCGGCGCGGGTCGAGTAAATCGGTGGATCTGACTGCTGGTCAAGGTGTCGACGTGACACCCGGACAAAGTCTGGAGGTAAAGACCTGGGGCGAAGACCGCGTTCGCGCCCTGTTGTCCCGTTTAGGACGGTGAGACTGCCCTTGCGACGGCGACTGGCTCTTGGAGTCGTTGCCGCGATTTCTGCCGCAATCTGGGCAGCCATGATCGCGGCGCCACATCGCGCAGGCCAGTCCAGCATTCTCGACCCGCTGGAAACAGCATTGACCAATTTTCGCCTGTCGACCTTCGGGGCACTCGAGCCAGACAATCGTGTGGTCATTGTTGCCATTGACGACACCACATTGACCACCGCGAACCCGCTGGCACAGGGCCGCCGGAATCTGGCGGACATCATCGATGCAATTAGGACAGCAGGTGCATCGGTGGCCGCAGTGGACATCCTGTTGACAGACAAGGGCAACGCTGCGGGTGACACGGCGCTAGCTGAGGCATTGGGGAAATTGCCGACGGTCATTGCCGCGGCTGGAACCTTCTCCCCTGCGTCAAGAGGTCGAGGTGTCCCGCTCACCCAGGATGTTTTGTGGCCGCAGCCCCTGTTCAGCGACGCTGCCGATGTGGGTATCGTCAACATTTCCACCGATCATTCGGGGTCACCTCAGCATGTACCGATGGTGTTCATGACGCCCAACGGCCTTCAGCCCTCCTTTGCTGGGCAGACGGCGGCCCTGTTCACGGGTGAGACGCTGGATTTCGCCAGCGGCGCCCTGACACTCGGGCACCGGGTCATCCCCTTGGATAAGGGGCTGCAGATGCCATTGCGATTGGCCGGTCCGACAGGGACCGTCACCATGCTCTCGGCAATGGATTTGTTGCGCGAGGCCGAGCAGATCGACCTGACCGGCAAGGCGGTTATTCTGGGTGTGACGGCCACAGCACTTGGGGATCGGTTTCCAACGCCATTTGATCCCGACCTGCCCGGCGTCGAAGTCATGGCAACAGCGGTCTCTCAACTTATCGGCGGCGAGCTACTGCGCCGTGACGACATGATCAGGCACATCGATGTGGTGTCTGCCGTTCTTCTGGCGGTGATCTGTTTCGTTACGGCGCTGTTGTTGCCTCTTTCCATTGGCGTTCCGCTGGCCGCAGGGGTCTTGGCGCTGTGGTTAGCCGTGGTTTGGTTGGCATTCGGATTTGGCATCTGGTTGAGTGCGGCCCTCCCGCTGGCGAGCGCCGGCGTGCCATTGGCCGTCGCCGCGATGCTTCGCTACGCCCATGAAAAGCGCCGCGCGGCGCAGTCGGACCGGGCCGTGACAGCACTGAAGAAATTTCAATCACCGGCATTGGCCGACCGTATCGCCGAAAATCCAGAGTTCCTGCTAGTCCCGGAAACCCATGAACTGGTCGTGTCCTTTGTCGATCTGACGGGGTTTACCCAAATCTCGCAAGATTTGGGACCGGAAGAGTCCGAGGCGTTTCTCAAGAAATTTCACACGTTTCTGGAGCAGATCGCGGAAGAACGCGAAGGGGTTGTCCTGAACTTCATGGGCGACGGTGCGCTGATCGTGTTCGGACTGTTCGATCCGTCAGAGGGTTCAGCGGCCAACGCATTGCAAGCGGCCATAGATATCGCTCACCAAACCCGTGCGCTCGGCCGGGCCGAGGGATTCGCGCACCCCCTAGGGTGCCGGACAGGGCTTCACCGGGGCGCGGTCGTTCTGTCGCGCATGGGCAGCGACCGTCAGCAGCAGCTTACCATCACCGGCGACAGTGTGAACCTCTGCAGTCGCCTTCTCGAAATCGCCAAGGTTGAGTCCGCGACCATCGCCGCGACAAGTGATTTTGTCTCCTATCTCAAAGATCCATTGCCAATACCCGCAAGCCATAGCGCAATCCATTCTGTACGAGGACGGTTTGGCAAGGTGACGTTGTATTTCTGGCAGTTTTGACAGGTGTTACGCCTCCCCACGGAAACCGAACGGCTGACCGCCGGTAGGTTTTTTGTGCAGCTCTGGACAGCCTCAGGATGCGGGCAGCGTTCGAGCTTTGCTGAGAACACCGGACGCCAGAAAGACGCCGACAGCAACGAGAGCAATACCCACGACCTTGAGCGGGGTCACGGTTTCCCCGAGAAAATATACCCCGCCCAGTAAGGCGAGGATCGGCGTCAACGCCCCGAAGGCGGCGGTCTCGGCAGCGCCGAGAATCTGCACCGCATAGCCGAACAGGAACATTGCCAGAATGCCGATGATGAAGCTCTGCAGCACGATCATGACCGTGACGTCTTGCAGGGTGGCCCCGGCAAAGCTCACGCTGCCGGTGGCCAACAGCAACGGCACCCCGAGCAGCGTTCCCCAGAACAACCCGATAACCAGACCATGCAATGGGCTAAAACCGCTTTGGCGGAAGATGACGGAGTAGATAGCCCAGCATCCCGACCCACTCAGAAACATCAGATGGCCCTTCCAGGCCTCGCCGTCTGTTCCTGCGACGATTTGCCAAAGGCTGACGATCATCGCGCCTGCCAAAATCATCGCCAAGCCAAGCCGACGACGCGGGCCGGTGACTTCTCCGGTCAGCACATAGGCTGCCAGTGCTGTCCAGAACGGCAGCATTCCGGGTGCCAGCGCGCCGCCGTCCGAAGCAGGCGCATAGGCCAACCCTTTGGACACCACATAGGGAAAGACGGCGCTGGCCCCGACCATCAACATCGCCGCACGTGGCCACGATTGCCCCGTTGGCATGACCCCAAGCCGCCACATAACAGGAGCCATGACCAGAGCACCGGGCAATAAGCGCAGGACCAACAGCTCTTCGACAGTAAAACTGCCTTGTACGGCAAAGCGTGTGACCAGCATGAACGCCGCCCAGATCATCACGGTGGCAAGCGCCGCCGCCAGTCCAAGCGCCCGTGTCCTTGGAAGTTCCATTGATCTTACCTTTCATGACAGTCTTGCCGCGCGTTCGTAGCGGGCATTCGGGGCGGTGATCACGGCCTCGGTTTTTCACACTGGTGACAATTGCGTCGCACCAAAATCAGATTTTTCGGTCGAGTACAAATTTTCATTAGGATCGGTCGCGCTTACGAAGAACACCTTGATATTGCGCTATATAACTGTCGCCACCCCGTCCAAGCGCCCTGAATTTCAGGTTGGAACCCAAAAAAACGGATAATTTCAGATTTTATTCGCCTTGTGTGAGCATGATTACAGAGCGCGCGGTCGGTCTGTGGCAAAACTCGGTTATTGTAACGATGATCCTGGCAACGAGTACGGAGTAAGTGAGTGGTGAAGGTAAAGATTTCTTCGTAATCGAGCGAAGGTGTTCACGAATAATTTTATCAAGTGCCGGGCGCAAGGGAGACCTTGCGCCCAATTATTTGATGCCTAACCGTCACCATATTTATTAGGAACCGAGGGTGTCGCTTTGGCTCTGAGCTGCAGTACTTGTGGATCCTTTCACAGGGCGGAAGGCCCTTGTGGGCCTGCGCTGTCAGCAACCATTAATAGCATAATTTAATCATACGAGTGCATACGGTCGGCTGCGGACTTCCTTGCGAAAGTTTGCGGCAAGACCATACCCTGCCCTCAACGACTGGTTGATCTTCGGCCACGGCCGCAGTCTGCCTTGACGTCTCTGGACATCCCAATTTCTTTACCTTACCAGTGTTATGAAATTACATTACGCATCGAAGACATGCCAACTGATCCTTCCTCAACACAGACACCAAAGCCGGACAGCCGCGTTCCCGTGATGCTGCTCACCGGGTTTCTGGGGGCAGGCAAAACCACGCTTCTGAACAGGGTTCTGGCGGATGGGTCTTCGGGGCACGTTGCCGTGATCGTGAACGAATTTGGCGAAGCCGGGCTTGACCATGACCTGATCGAGGCGGTCGAGGATGAGGTGGTCCTGATGCAGTCCGGCTGCCTGTGCTGTTCGGTTCGCGGGGATCTGTCTCGCACCATTGCCGATTTGCTGACGCGCCGCAATCGCGGCCAAATCCGTTTTGACCGCGTTGTCATTGAGACCACCGGTATGGCGGACCCCGGCCCGATCCTGCAGACATTTTTGATCGATCCCGTTTTGGCCAGCAGCACCCGATTGGATGGCGTGGTGACGGTGGTCGATGCGGTCAATGGCGCCGCCACGCTGGACGCACAATTTGAGGCAGTGTCTCAGGCGGCCATGGCGGATCTGATCCTGCTCGGAAAAACCGATCTGGTCTCCGCCCCCACCGCAGATTCGCTTGCGGCACGGCTTCGCGATTTGAACCCGACCGCTCCGATCGTTCAGCAAAATGAAGAACCGCTGGCCCCCGACAGACTATGGGGTCTCAGTGGAATGCGCCAAGACGCGATCAAGCAAGAAGCTATTGCATGGACCACGCCGCCCGCCGCACCAGAACCGTTTGCCAATCTGTCCGGACTGGCTTCAAAGACCTCCGAGACATTGGGTTTCACCCCGCACGACACACGGATCACTTCGGTTTCGATCACACTCGATCACCCGCTCAAGGATGTCGCCTTTGATCTGTGGCTCGATACGCTTGTGGCGCTAAAGGGGCCGGACATTCTACGTGTCAAAGGAATCGTGTTTCTCGAGGGCATGGAAACGCCTTTTGTGTTCCACGGCGTCCAGCATGTCTTTGATCCCCCTGTCCCCTTGACGACCTGGAGCGGCGATGACCGCAAATCCCGCATCGTGGTGATTGGCCGCGATCTTACCCGGCCCGAGTTGCAACGCAGTTTCGACATGCTGCGTGCCGGGCAAACCCGACCTATGGAGAACCTGAGCCATGACTGATACCCGCCTTCCCGTCACCGTCCTGTCCGGGTTTCTCGGCGCTGGAAAAACCACGCTTCTCAACCGTGTGCTCAACAATCGCGAAGGGCGCCGCGTGGCGGTCATCGTCAATGACATGTCCGAAGTGAACATTGACGCCGATCTCGTTCGTGCCGACAACGAATTGTCCCGTACCGATGAAACCCTCGTTGAGATGTCGAACGGTTGCATCTGCTGCACCCTGCGGGATGATCTGCTGCAAGAGGTTCGCAAGCTGGCCGCCGAGCGGCGGTTTGACTACCTGCTGATCGAATCCACCGGCATCTCAGAGCCGCTGCCTGTTGCCGCAACCTTCGACTTCCGCGACGAAGCAGGCGAAAGCCTGTCGGATGTCGCGCGGCTCGACACCATGGTCACGGTCGTGGACGCGGTGAACCTGTTGAATGACTACGCCAGTCACGACACCCTGACTGACCGGGGAGAGACCATGGGCGAAGAGGATGAAAGAACCCTCGTCCACCTTCTGACCGATCAGATCGAATTCGCGGATGTGGTGATCCTGAACAAGATTTCGGATGCCGGACCCGACCGCACCGATGCCGCCCGCAAGATCATTCGCAGCCTCAACGCCGATGCCCGGATCATCGAAACCGATCACTCGGATGTCGTGCCCGAAGCGATCCTTGACACCGGCGCCTTTGATTTCGAGAAGGCACATGAACACCCGATGTGGGCCAAGGAACTCTATGGCTTTGCCGACCATGTCCCCGAGACCGAGGAATACGGTGTCGCGTCCTACGTCTATCGCGCGCGCCAACCTTTTGACCCGTCTCAGATTCTGGCATTGCTGAACGGTGACCTGCCGGGCGTCATCCGGGCAAAGGGGCATTTCTGGATTGCCACGCGTCCTGACTGGGTGGCGGAATTTTCGCTTGCCGGGGCGCTGTCCTCAGTTACGCCGCTCGGCCAGTGGTGGGCTTCTATTCCCGAGGCTCGACGCCCAGATCACGAAGGTGCGCGCGCCTACCTTGCGCAGCACTGGCAAGAACCCTGGGGCGACCGCCGGCAAGAAATCGTGTTTATTGGCGTTGGTATCGATTGGCCCCTGCTCAAGGCGCGATTGGATGCGGCACTGATTCCGGACGATCTCGCGCCGGGACCGGACGCGCTTCCGGATCTGCCCGACCCGTTTCCCGTCTGGCGGCGGGCCGCTGCGGCATGACCACGGTCCTCCCCCCTCTCGCAACGGGCATCAACAGCAGCACCGATCCGAGCGTTCTTCAGACGCTCGGATCGGAGGGCGTTTCGCTTGCGCTGTGGCAGCGCACCTTGCCAGAGCACTTGATTGTGGCGCTTGATGAGCTGCCCGTGGAACGCCTGCCGCAACTGCGACGCAGAGTTACCGTCCGAAATGCAGCGACCGCGATCCATTCCGCATGTGACGAGGTTGGTGCAGGCAGCTGTGCCACGCTTTTGGCCGATGTGGTCGAGGATTTGACGGCCCATGCGGTGCGGGTTCTGGCGTCGCCGGTTCTGCAATTACGGCTCGACGTCACCGACGGGCAACCCTGCCCAAAGTGGCATGTCGACGCCGTGCCCGGCAGGATGCTGTGCACCTTGCGCGGCCCCGGCACCGAATTTGGCCCCATCGGGCCGGATGGCGCGCCGGAAACCATCCAACGTATGCCGCGCGGCTGGGTCGGTGTCTTTCGCGGTGCACTCTGGCCGGCGCGGGAACTTGCGGCAGTCCTGCACCGCTCGCCTCCGCGCGAGGCTGGCGGGCCGCGCCTGTTGCTGGTGATTGATCCGGTCGACGATGCGGGAACCTGCTGATGACGACCATGCGAAACATTGGTGAGACACGGCTTATCAAGCGCAGGCGGTCCGCCGACCCCATGCGCGCCTATGATTCACTGCCTCAGCCGCTTCGCACCTGGATGGCGCAGGCTGCGCTGCCCTGGTCACCCGCCTCATGTCGGCGGCTCTGGCTGAAGGCCCGCGCCGAGGGCGCAACCCTCGACACAATCCTCGACCGGCTTGATAGGGCCGAGGCCCAGACCCTCTCCCGCGACCGAACTGCGCCAAGTGCAACTGCGGCAAGCGAAATTCACGATAAACAGGACCACACCATATGAGACGATCTCTTGCATTCCTTGCGGCGACGCTGTTAGCCACCGCGGCGCCTGTCTTTGCCGATGACACGCTCGACGTGGTCGCACAGTTTGAAATTCAATCGGCAGAGCCTTCGACCACCGGGTACATTTTCACCCGCATGGGCGTTGCCGAGACGCTCATTAACGCAAACCCCGATGGCAACTTGACACCAAGTCTTGCGACCGATTGGGCGGCCTCCGACGATGGGTTGACCTGGACCATCACACTCCGGGACGCTGTACAGTTTCACGACGGAACGGCGATGACCCCCGAAACAGTCGCGGATGCGCTCAACATCGCCCGCGCTAAACCCGGCCCTCTGGCCAAGACCCCCGTCAATGCGATCGAACCGGCTAAGGGCACCATCGTCCTGACCCTGTCCGAACCTTTTGCCGCGCTTCCGGCCTACCTTGCGCATTACAGCGCGCAGATCCTTGCCCCCGCTGCCTACGGTGATGATGGCGCCGCGGTCGAGATGATCGGGACCGGCCCATACAAGATTGCCGAACTTGCGCCGCCACTCGGCCTCAAGGCGGCAGCCTTCCCCGACTATTGGGGTCCTGCGCCGCATGTACCCAATGTCAGCTATTCTGCAGTAAGCCGGGTAGAAACTCGCGCGCTTATGGCGGAATCCGGTGACGCAGATTTTGTTTTCGGGCTTGATCCGGCTTCGGTGGCAAGATTGGGCCTGTCGGATACGGCCACGGTGCATTCCGTCGCCATTCCGCGCACGTTGTTGATCAAGGTCAACGCCGGCCACCCCTTTCTGTCGACTCCCGAAGCCCGGCGCGCGTTGAGCCTCGCCATTGATCGGGCAGGCATCGCCAAAGCAGTGCTGCGGTATCCCGAGGGCGCAACGCAGTTGTTCCCGCCATCGGTCGGTGATTGGCATGACGCAGCGCTTTCTCCGCTTGCCTATGATCCGGAAGAGGCAAAGTCCCTTTTGGCGGATCTCGGCTGGACAGCGGGTGCCGATGGGATCCTCGTCCGAGACGGAGAGCGTCTTGCCCTGACACTTACGACCTATCCGGATCGGCCAGAGCTTCCGTTGGTCGC
This sequence comes from Sedimentitalea sp., assembly GCF_039973035.1. Taxonomy (NCBI): domain Bacteria; kingdom Pseudomonadati; phylum Pseudomonadota; class Alphaproteobacteria; order Rhodobacterales; family Paracoccaceae; genus Sedimentitalea; species Sedimentitalea sp. The sequence goes on along the minus strand of NZ_JBDWLR010000060.1, from coordinate 82,366 downwards.
CGCCGTGCTGGAACAGCAGTTCCGCACCATCGGGGTTGAACTGACCATCAACACCACGAACTCGTCAGAGATTTCTTCGGGCCACGCCGACGGCTCGCTCGACCTCGGTTTGATCGCGCGGAACTTTGCCCTGATCCCGAACCCGGTCGGCACCGTCTTGTCCGACTATGCGCCGACGGGTGACTGGGGCGCGATGGGCTGGCAGAACGACCAGATTGTGCAACTCGCCCGCAGCGTGGGACGCGGCGACGGTGGAAATGCGGAACGCGCGCAGATTTCAGCAATCCTTCAGGCAGAGCTGCCGATCATTCCCATCGCCTGGTACCGCCAGACGCTCGCCGTCGCTCAGGGTGTCGAGGGCACGACCATCGATCCGTGGGAGCGGACATTTGGCCTTCAGGACCTGAAGTTGACACAATGAAAACACTTGCCACACGAGGCATACAGGCACTTATGGTGGCGGTCCTGATCGGGGCCGCCACCTTCGCCATGATGCGCAGTCTGCCGGGTGACGCGGCCTATCGTATCGCCGCCGGTCGCTATGGGTACGACAATGTCGACAGCGCCGCCGCAGACGCGGTGCGCGAGGAGTTGGGAATTGGCGGCCCGGCGCTACCGGCGTTTATCAACTGGCTGGGCGATCTCCTTCGCTTTGACTTTGGCACCTCGCTGGTCACCGGCCAGCCGGTGATTGAGGAGATCGGCCATCAGCTTGGAGCGTCACTGTCGCTCGCTGCGGTCGCGGTGCTTTTGTCGCTGCTGATCGGTCCACCGCTCGGCATTCTCGCCGGGCTCAGGCCGGGCGGCGCTCTGGATCGGGTCCTGTTGGTAATGTCGACCGGGCTAAAGGCTGTTCCGCAATTCCTGATGGCGCTGATCCTCGTCCTGATCCTGGCCGTCCAGTTGCGCTGGCTGCCCGCGGCCGGTCATGGCGAGGCGCGGCATTTCATCCTGCCCGCACTCGCCCTTGCGCTTGGCCTTGCCGCCGTGAACGCCCGGATTGCGAGAGACGCGATGGCGCGGATCGGGGCGATGCCATTCTACAGCTTTGCGCAGTGGAAGGGGCTGACTCCGCGCCAAACATTGTTTCGACACGGGCTGCGCAATGTGTCGGTCCCACTGCTGACCTATCTTGGCCTCCAATTCGTGACGCTTGTCGAAGGCGTCGTGGTCGTCGAGTCAATCTTTGGCTGGCCTGGCATTGGTCACGCGCTGGTTCACGCGATCTTCTCACGTGACGTGCCGATGGTGCAGGGAACCACGCTGGTGTTGGGACTGAGCTTTGTTCTGGTCAACGCATTGATCGATCTCGCCGCACAGCGCATCGACCCGAGGGGAGCAGCATGAGCGACACCGTCATGATTTCGCGCGCCAAGGGAAACGGGTTGCGCTGGATCGGCGCGGCACTCGTTGCCGCCGTTCTGGTTTTTGCGCTGATCGGTCCGCTTCTTGTACCCGGCGATCCCTATGCGCAATCACTGCTCAACGCATTGTCCGGGCCAAGGCCAGACGCGCCCTTGGGCTATGACCACTTGGGGCGGTCGATCTTTCACCGTCTCGCCTATGCGCTCTGCCTGTCGCCCGCTATAGCCATCGCCGCCGTTCTGACGGCGGGGTTGGCCGGGCTGGTTCTTGGCACCCTTGCGGCGGCGCGAGGCGGTTGGATCGAGGCCGCGCTCACGATACTGGCCGATGCGCTGCTAGCACTGCCGGGCTTGCTGTTGGTGCTAATCGTGCTGGCCATCGTTCCGGGAACCGCGCTTGGTTTCTGGGCAGGATTGTCGCTCGTTCTCTGGGTCGAGTTCTTTCGCCTCACCCGTGCCGCAACGCGTGAAACGCTGGCCTCACCGGCCGTGCAAGCCTCGCGTCTGTTGGGCTTTGGGCCGATCTACCTGTTCCGCACCCATGTCTGGCCCGAAATCGCACCGATGATGCTGACCGCCGCCGCCTTTGGCACGGCAACAGCGATCATGGCCATCGCCGCGCTTGGTTTCGTACATGTGGGTATGCGCGCACCCACGCCAGAGCTTGGATTGATGATGGTCGAACTCCTGCCTTATTGGCGCGAAGCGCCGCTGGCATTGTTGTCGCCGGTGGTGGCAACCTTCGTCTTGCTGCTTGGCCTGACACTTTTGGCAGGGAGTCGTGAAGCATGAGTTTGCTCAAAGCTGACGATATCACCGTTTCTCAAGGCGGAACGCCGATCCTGTATCCCGTTTCCCTGTATCTGGAGGCGGGCGAGCCGCTTGTGGTGCTGGGGGAAACTGGATCAGGCAAGAGCCTGCTCGCTCAGGCGGTCATGGGCACCCTGCCCGCCGAGCTTTCCGCCAAAGGCCGCGTGGCCCTCGGAGATCGTATTCTTGATGTTGCACGACCCCGTGATTTTCGCCCTCTCTGGGGACGCGAAATCGCGGTTCTGCCGCAGGAACCCTGGCTGTCCCTTGATCCGCTGATGCGGGCGGGCACTCAGGTCGCCGAAACGCACCGGCTGGTGCGCGGGCTTGATGGTGCCGCGGCGAATGCGCGCGCGGTTTCTGACCTGGACCGGCTGGGCCTCTCCGGCGCGGCGCGGCGGTATCCGCACGAGTTGTCGGGTGGCATGGCGCAACGGGTGGCGATTGCAGCAGCCCGGGCGGGAGGCGCCCGGATCGTCATTGCGGATGAACCCACCAAGGGGCTGGATGCAGCCCGGCGAGACGACGTCGCAGAACTGCTTTTGGCGGAACTTTCTCAGGGCGGCGGATTGATGGTCATCACCCATGATCTGGCGCTGGCCCAGAAGATCGGCGGGCGCATGATGATCCTGCGCGAAGGACGGGTGGTCGAGGCCGGACCCACGGCAGCACTCTTGGCCGCGCCTCAAGAGCCATACAGCCGTGAACTGATCGCTGCCGACCCGGAAAACTGGACCAAACGCGTTCCCGGCGCGCATGGCGCATCGGTTCTGACGGCCACAGATCTCGCGGTGGAACGCGGCGGTCAACAGCTATTCTCTGAATTGTCGCTTTCTCTTGCAGAAGGCGAAGTGCTGGGTGTCACCGGCGCATCGGGTTGCGGCAAATCTACCTTGGGCGACATTCTACTGGGGCTCGTTCCGTCGTCCGCCGGCCACGTTGATCGTCGAAAAGACTTGCCACCGACGGCCTATCAAAAGCTCTATCAGGATCCGGTTGCCGCATTCCCGCGTCACCGGACGCTTGGGCAAACCCTGACCGATGTTGCCCGTCACCACGGCGAGGAAATCGCGAGGATCGACGCGCTGTTGCAGCGCCTGGGCCTCGCACCGGTTCTGCTGACCCGCCGACCGGCTGCTGTATCTGGCGGTGAGCTTCAGAGGCTTTCGCTTCTGCGGCTTCTTTTGGTTAGGCCCAAACTCATCTTTGCGGATGAACCAACCTCGCGCCTTGATCCGATCACACAGCAACAGGTTATCGCACTCCTGACCGAGACAGCGGAACGCGAGGGGTGCGCCGTCGTTCTGGTCAGCCACGATACAGCTCTGGTCGAGCGGACAGCGGATCGCGTCCTAGCCCTCGACCGCGCCCTGTTGCAGATAGACGCCCGCGCTCCGGTCGCTCGGGCCTTGCATTAATCACTCTCCACCTTCATCACTCTCATCCCAAAGGACTTATCATGAAACCGACCCTTATTGCCCTCGCCGCTGCTTCGTTTGCCGTACCAGCCCTTGCACAGGAAACACGCGAGTTGGACGCCCACGTCCATGGCGTCTCTACAGCCGAGATTGCGATCGAGCACGGCAAGATCGAAATTAAACTGCTTTCACCCGGCATGGACATTGTCGGGTTCGAATACGCAGCAAGCTCTGCCAAAGACAAGGATGCGGTAGAAGCCGCGATCCGCCAGTTCCTCGCACCCGATGAGATCGTGACCCTGCCCGAAGCGGCAAGCTGCCGCCTGACCGAAGTGCTCGCCCATCTGCACTCTGGCGACCATGACCACCACGACGAGGAACATGATGACGAACATGAAGAACATGATGACGACCATGCTCACGACGAAGGGCACGACGATGAAGGGCACGATCACGAGGAACATGCCGAAGACGAGCATGAAGAAGGTGCGGAGCATAGCGAATTTCATGTCCGCTACATCTTTGCCTGCGAAGACGAGGACACGCTGACCTCCGTCAGCTTCCCCTTCTTTGAGCGGTTCGAGAACGCGCAGGAGATCGAGGTGAAATTTGTGACCGAAACCGGCGCGGGCACAGCAGAACTCACCCGTGACGCCAGTGTCCTGAACTTCGAATGAGCGATGCGGCACTGACACTGAAGGACGTTCGCTTTCGCTGGCCGGGGCGGGCGTCGTTTGGTTTGTCGGTGCCAGCGTTCCAATTGGAAGCCGGTGAAAGCGTTCTGCTTCTCGGCGAAAGCGGGTCTGGGAAATCTACCCTGTTATCGCTCATCTGCGGGATTGTGACCGCTGATAGTGGGCAGGTGGTGGTCGAGAATACCGATCTTTCCAACCTTCGGGCCGGCGCGAGAGATCGTTTTCGCGCCGAGCGGATCGGCGTGATCTTTCAACAATTCAACCTGCTGCCTTATGCCAGCGTCTCCGATAACATCCTGTTGCCCTTACGCTTTGCGCCTGAACGGCGAAGGCGTGCTGGCGAAGGCGAAGCTGGTACGCTCTGCAGCGCGCTCGGCTTGCCGGACGGTATTCTCGGCACCACAGCCGGGCGGCTGTCGGTCGGCCAGCAACAACGGGTTGCCGTGGCGCGCGCGTTGATTGGAAAGCCCCCGTTGATTGTTGCGGATGAGCCGACGTCAGCACTGGATGCGGCAACTCAGGACAGCTTTTTGGGGCTTCTCTTTGACCAGCTTGCCGCAACCGGGTCATCCTTGCTGATGGTCAGTCACGACGAAAGGCTGGGGGCCCGCTTTGACCGCATAGTACGGCTCGCCGACATCGCGCAGATCGAAAGGCAGGCGGCATGATCCTTCGTCTCGCTATTGGGTCGCTCATGGCGCGGGCGCTGACCGTTGGCATGACGATACTCGCAATCGCGCTTTCGGTTGCACTCGTCCTTGGTGTCGAAAAGGTCCGCACCGGGGCGCGGGCCAGTTTTGCCGACACGATCTCTGGCACCGATTTGATCGTCGGGGCGCGGTCCGGATCGGTTCAGTTATTGCTGTATTCGGTTTTCAGAATCGGCAACGCGACCAACAACGTGACGTGGGAAAGCTATCAGGACATTGCCAGTCGACCCGAGGTTGACTGGATGGTGCCGATCTCGCTCGGGGACAGCCACCGGCAATTCCGGGTGATGGGCACGACACAGGCCTTCTTTGAGCACTACAAGTACCGCGGAGGCCGTTCGCTGAACCTGGCAGAGGGCAATGGTCTGAACGACCTTTACGATACGGTGATCGGGGCGGAGGTTGCGGCGACACTGGGTTACGAGGTTGGCGATCCGATCGTCGTTTCGCACGGTCTGGCCTCATTCACGGATCACGATGATCAACCCTTTCGTGTCGCGGGGGTGCTTGATCGAACCGGCACGCCGGTGGACAGAACAGTGATCGTGAGCCTCAGGGCAATCGAGGCGATCCATATCGACTGGCAGTCAGGCGCGCAGGCTCCCGGTCAGACCACCCCGGTCGAACGTATCCGGCAGATGGAGCTGCCTCCGTCGGCAGTAACCGCCGCGCTGGTTGGCGTGAAATCCCGTTTGCAGATTTTCGGGCTGCAACGCTGGATCAATGAATACCCCGAAGAGCCGCTGCTTGCGATCCTGCCGGGCGTCGCCCTACAAGAGCTTTGGCAGATCGTAGGCGTCGCCGAGACTGCGCTGATCGGCGTTTCGGCCATGGTGGTCGTGACCGCCCTTTTGGGAATGATGGCGATGATCTTTTCGTCGCTGAATGAACGCCGCCGTGAAATGGCCATCTGGCGGGCCATGGGCGCACGGCCGGCAACAATCATGAGCCTGCTGGTGCTGGAGGCCGCGCTGATGGCAGCAGTCGGGGCGGTGCTGGGGTTGGTACTTCTCTATGCCGGATTGACTGTAGGCCGGCCTCTCGTCGACAGCGCCTTTGGCCTCTGGTTGCCGATCGACCCGCCAAGAACACGAGAGTTCGCAGTTCTCGCAACCGTGATCATCGCAGCGGCGTTGACCAGCCTATTACCGGCGCTGAGGGCCTATCGCCTGTCGCTGGCAGATGGCATGATGGTGCGGATATGAATCATTCAACGCTTTCCCGCCGGGCCTTCGTCGCCCTCACGACCTCTCTCCTTGTCACGGGGCGCGCGGACGCGAGCCCGTTCCGCGAAATCACATGGGAAGACCTGATCCCGACCGGCGTTCCTCTGGGCGAAATCGTCGGCCCGGGCGAGATCGACGAGGCCAACGATACCTGGAACCCGCAATTTGACGAGAACGCGAAAAAACTGAACACCAGCCTTGATGGCAAGGCTGTGAAGTTACCTGGCTACATCATTCCTTTTGACGTGGGGTCCGAGGGCGTCTCGAGTTTCATGTTGGTTCCCTATGTGGGTGCCTGCATCCACACGCCGCCACCCCCGCCGAACCAGCTCGTCTTTGTGACAACCCCGACACCTTGGGCAAGCGAGTCGCTGTGGAATCCGGTCTGGGTCTCGGGACAGCTTTCGGCAAAGCCGATGTCGACCCAGATCGCGGATGTCGGCTATCAGATCACGGCGGAACTGATCGAAGTCTACGAATGGTAAGCTCGAAACTCACGCGCCGAGCGGCAGTTCTGGGCCTGTCCGCGCTTGCGATGGCCTTCCCTGCCAATGCAGAAACTGTTGTCGATCTCACTTGGAGAGATCTTCTGCCCGAGGACGACACATCTCTGCCGGGCAACCTTCAGGGGATCCTACCGCACGACGAAACCGCAATGGCGGCACGCCAACCCATGTCCACCGGGATTCGGACAGACTGGAACGGTCAGATCGTCCAACTGTCCGGCTTTGTCGTCCCGATTGATTACCAAGGCACGGGCATAACGGCCTTTATTCTGGTGCCTTTCGTCGGTGCCTGCATCCACGTCCCGCCACCGCCAGCCAACCAATTGGTCTTTGTGACCACCAAATCGCCCTACGAAGGCTCCGGCATGTTCGAAGCGGTGACGGTCACAGGCATTTTCGGCACGGCATCAACCACAACAGAATTGGCAGAAGTCGGCTACGCCCTCTCTGCGGATGAAGTTAGACCGTATCCGAAGTAACCCACCTGCCTTAGCGAAAGTGGAGAATGCCCGCGCCGTCAAATCTCGTACGATGTCTGACTCAGTGCGTTCGGCATGAAGCGGGCACAAACTCGCCGCAGCCTATTGCCGTGACCGGCGTCTCCATGGGCGGTTAACGGGGTTTGGACCTCAGTTGGACGCTATGGCGGTTACCACCAAACCTTGAAGAAGGACAAGCGAGCCTTGCCGGGCCTCCTTCAGCCGCCCGCGAGCCAAGGCAAGGCAATCAACAGACCGAGAGCCAGAACCTGCATCGCAGTGAAGGGTGCCATTGCGCCTTCGACTGCCCCACTCTGCAAGGCCGAGTATATGTCACCGACGCCCGTGATAGTCGGGACCGACCCTAGCGCCTGCAAGAGGTCAGCCAACCCCTGCCCGCTGGCGGCAAGTCTCCTGTCTCAACATGGTGTCGTTTCCGGTCACAGGAGAGCCAATTTACTATCGGGCTTCTTATTTGCCCATCGGCCTTGGCACCCCCGATCTGGGCATCGCGACGCGCAATGCGTAACGGGGGCAGATCAAAATGAAGGCAAGCGCTAAGGAAATCCTTGTTTGATCGAACCTCTCTATGAATGAGTTCACCCCAAGGAAACTGGCATTCAGTATTGATGCCTCTGGCGCGTTGACGCCGTTGAAGTCGACCGCTGTTTGTTGGGCCCCAATAGTAGCATTTTAGTACTTCCCATGGCAGGGTCCCGGCGGGTAAGGATGTGCGCAAGACGACTTGCGACGCAGCCAATGTTCGGTTGTCGAGTGAAGAACAGGAAGACTATGAGCATCAGACCGGGACCCTATGCGACGATTTCGACAGGGTTCGAAGCGTAATCTGATGAAAATTGCGTTGATCCACTATTGGCTCGTCGGAATGCGCGGCGGTGAAAAGGTTCTTGAAGAACTTTGCCGCATTTTTCCGCATGCAACCATTTTCACGCATGTCTGCGACCGAGAAGCCTTGTCGCCAACATTGCGTGGGATGAAGATTGTTGAGACTTCAATCGCCCGGTTGCCAATGGCTCGTCGCTTATACCCGTCTTATCTGCCATTCATGCCGCGCGCGTTGGAGGGGATCGATCTCTCCGGATTTGACCTCGTCATTTCCAGTGAAGCGGGCCCAGCCAAAGGTGTGATTGCGCCACCGGATGCACTGCATCTGTGCTACTGTCATTCCCCGATGCGCTATATCTGGGATCAATATCACATCTATCGCAGCGAAGCGAACATCGTCACGCGCACGGTCATGCCCTTTCTTGCGCACGGGCTGCGCCAATGGGATGTCACCTCGGCTGCGCGTGTAGACGGATTTATCGCAAACTCCAGCCATGTCGCCCGCCGGATCAACAAGTATTGGCGGCGCGAGGCTTCGGTGGTTCATCCGCCTGTTGACGTCGCCCGATTTACGATCACCGAGGCGGAACCCGACGATTATTATCTGTGGGTCGGAGAACTTGCTTCTTATAAGCGACCGGACATTGCGATCCGGGCGTTTGCAGAACTGGATCGACGGCTGCTTGTCGTTGGTGGCCCAGACAAATCGCGTCGAAGACTGGAAGCGCTCAAGGGCCCTGCAACCGAATTCCTTGGGGCCGTCAGCCAAGAGCGTCTGGCCGATTTGATGCGCAACTGCCGTGCATTAATCTATCCCGGCGAAGAAGATTTCGGCATTATCCCGGTCGAAGTCATGGCGTCCGGTCGACCGGTGATTGCCTTTGGTCGCGGCGGCGCTTGTGAAACAGTCGTAGATCGCAAAACCGGCCTGTTGTTTGATGATCAATCGCCCGAAGGCCTTGTCGATGCGGTAAAGACATTCGAAGCCGAAGGCCTGCATACGCTTGATCCAATTGCGTTGCGACAGCACGCGATGCAGTTTGCCCCAAGCGTTTTCCGCGAGGGGATCCTTTCAGAACTGTCAGCCCACGGCATTCATTGGCCAACCGATGGTGCACCGTGATCGTCTGGAAGCGTCTCCCGGCGCTTGATGCCGCGCTCGTTCATGCCCTGACGCAGGGCGCTGTTGCATTTGTGGTGAAAGTGTTGGCCGCACTTCTGTCGTTTCTCATGTTCATGGCGATTTCGCGCGTTCTGCCCGAACCCGCCTTCGGACAGTTTGGTTTTGCCTTTTCACTTGTGACCATGCTGGCCCTAGTCGGCAGTTTTGGACAACGCAGCATGATATTGCGGTTCGCTGGCGCCTATCAGGCCGACAATTCGACTCGGCGGCTGAACGCGGTCATCCAATTCGGATACAAAATCGTTTTGACAGGGTGCGCGCTGGCCGCTGCACTACTGTTGCTCCCTGCCATGGTGTTGCCGGGGCTGCCTGATTACATTTATGCATCTGCCGCTTTCACACTGGTGCTTGGGTTCGCAGAGTATCAGGCACATGCGCTGCGCAGTTTTGGGTCCATGGCCCGCGCCTTGGTGCCCCGCGATCTGCTGTGGCGTGCCGGTGTCATCGGGGTGGCATGGCTGGGTATAACCGGCGTGATTGCCATCGAATCGGCTGCCGATGCATTGTGGGTCTGTGCCTTGGTCTTGCTGATCGTCGCGACCGCTCAGACGCTTCTGACGCCCAGCTTACGCACGGCAATATCCGCACCCAGAACCCAACCGCTCCCCGAGCGCAAGACATGGATCCATGCCGCAATCGGCCTTTGGGGAACGTCGATCGTTCTGGCAGCGGGTCCAAATCTGTCGATAGTCCTTCTCGGTCTGCAACTCAGCCCCGACGAGGTCGGTCCCTTGTTTGCGGCGCTGCGAACATCCATGCTTCTCAGCCTTTTTCTTATGGCTGCCAACATGATAGCGGCCCCTCTCATCGCTCGGGATTTCGCCTCGGGAAACCTCGCAAAGGTACAGCGGCTCTGCACCTTCATCGCGATCTCAGTCGGAATTCCGACATTGATCGTGTATTTGGGTCTATGCCTGTTCGGCAGCCATGTCCTGGAGTTGTTCGGGCCTGATTTTGGCGAGGCGCAGACAGCATTGATCATTCTCGCGTCCGGCTATTTGGTCAGTGCACTGGCAGGTCCCAATTCGCAGGTCATGGAAATGGCCGGAGCCGAAAGAAAATATCTGCGAATTCTGACAGTCACTACCTTGATATCCCTGATGTCCTTGCCAGCCCTCGTTGCGGTGTTCGGCGCGACAGGCGCTGCTATCGGGATTGCCGGTAGCATGATCGCCAGCAATATTTGGACAACAATTCATTGTGTTCGGCATCTGCATATCCGCCCCGGATTGTTGCCCGGCTTCACCGCGCAAGCATCCTCGCGAGAACACGGGGCGAAACCATGACGGCACCCGCAAATTTTCTCTATCTGGGTGGCGACAAATGTGGGTCGACTTGGATACATCACATCCTCGACAAACACCCTCAGGTAAGCCTCGCACAGGCAAAGGAGTTGTTCTTTTTCGACCGATTCTATGACAAGGGAATGGGGTGGTATGCAGATCAGTTTCCCGACCCCGGCACGACGCTTCGGCAGGGAGAAATTTGCCATGATTATCTCTATTCGCCACAGGCTCTGGCCCGGATTGCCCTTGATCTTCCGGTAGACTCCGTCTTTTTGATTTGCTTGCGTGATCCCTTGGCCCGCAGCATTTCGCACTACCGATACCTCCTGAAAATCGGGCACGTGAAGGCAGAATTTGCCGAAGCCATCGTCACGCATCCGCAGATCATCGGCCACAGCCTATACTCCGAGCACTTGGCCCGCGCCCAAGACCTTCTCGGGAAAGAACGAGTGCGCGTGTTGTGGTTTGACCAACTGCAATCCGATCCGGCGGGTTTTGGGCGGGCAATGTGCGACGCGCTCTGCATCGATTATCTGCCCAATCTGCCCTATGCCGATAGAATTCTGGACAGTGCCGGAGCACGGTCCCCGACACTGGTCAGACATCTAAGGTCAACCGGTTGGCTGATCCGTCGGTTGGGTTTCCCCGCGCTGGTCAGCCGCGTAAAGGACAGCCCCGCCCTGCAGAAGGCACTATTCACACGGGCATCCTCGGCCCCGATTATGGCCAATCTGGCTAGCGAACCTTCTGTCATCAACATGCTCGCACAGTTTCGGAAAGATCACAGTGCAATCCGGGCCCTTATGGGTTCAGTTGTACCGGATTGGCCCGCGGGATGGGCGCCATGAAACTGGTATTGGCCGCGGTCATGCACAGCCCCAATCTGGGCGATGGTGTCATCGCCGCTTGCCTCGACAAGGCCGCACAAGAGTACGATCAAAACTTGACGCTCGACTGGCTTGATCTCGCTGGGCGGAGCTCTCCCGTCCCCTCGCCTACACAGCAAAGTCGGCGCACTGCAGTCCTGAATGTACTGGACGCGATGCCGACTGTTGCACAACAGATGTTGGCGCAACCCCTTGTTTCTGCGCAGGTTCGCAAACAACTTGTTCCGCTGCTGCCCGCGAAATTTGACCGCGCTCAGGGTGTTATAATCGGCGGCGGCCAGCTGCTATCGGATGTACATCTGAACTTTCCGATCAAGATCGCGCGGATCGTTGCAGAGGCCGAGGCGCGCCAATTGCCAATCGCGCTTCACGGCGTGGGTGTCGCGCAAGAATGGACGGCCAAAGGAGCGCGCCTGTTCGGCCGCTTGCTGCAAAGTCCGATGCTGCGCTTCATTTCGGTTCGGGACGACGCTTCTCGCGCTCATCTCAGCGCACATCTGACGAGGTTAAACAGCCCACAGGTGCCGGACATCCGTGTCTTTCCAGATCCCGGTATGCTCGCGTCCGATCTGTATAACGGCGATGTTGCCGCGCGGCCGTCACCGCGCCAGCGCATCGGTGTGGGCATAACCCATCCTGTCGCGATCCGCGCGCATTCATCCAGCGCGACCGACGTTCCTCATCAGGCTTGGGTCAAGTGGTACAGAACACTTGCCGCCGAATTGGCCAAGAACCACCAAGTCATATTGTTCACGAACGGCAGCCCGGAGGACGAAGCCATGCTAGCCGAAGTCACCGGCCTCCCCTTGTCAGCGAACATAGAACGTCTCGCCCGGCTCTCCGGCCCGACTGCCTTGATAGATTTCATAGGCGGCTTGGACGGTCTCGCAGCACACAGGCTCCATGCACTGATTGTCGCCTATTCGTTGGATGTATCTTCAGTCGGTCTTCGCTGGGACGCCAAGGTCGACGCATTTTTCGATCTGACAGAACGCAGTAAATATCTCGTGGATGCCCCGGCGCTCCCGCCAAGCAAAGTCTCAGATTTGATCATCAAAGCAGGTCAGACCAGCGAGGCACAAACTCGGCGGACAGACCTGCAATCAGCGGCGCATGACGGTGTTCGCGCGGCGATCAGCGCGTTGATACCCTAACCAGCATTTCCACCGATCAGTGGTTCGTAGTGATATCCTGTCAATCTTCGATCCCGTGGGGCAGTGTTTCGCGCTGCGCTCAATTGGATAGGGGCCTGGCGTCAAAACAACTCGAAAATGCAGCATAGGCGACAAAATGCAATCTTGGGTGGCGCAAACCGGTGATCTTTTGTGCAAATTTGAATTTTCTGTGCATCTTTGATTTTATAATCAATATTCGTTATTGTCGATTCACGTTTCACTGGGTAATCTTTTCAAGGGGTGTGGGAAATAGTTTCGATTTACGAATCGGACACTATCGAGACGATTGGTAGAATATGAATAAGACTATATATTGTGAATCTACACCTTCCGATGCCTCATTTGAAACTCCATCCCCAAAATACCGGCCAAAACGTTTATTCGATCTAGCGATTGTCTTAGTTTTGCTGCCTGTGTTTTCCCCGCTTATTGCGTTGCTCTGGTTGATCGTAAAGATGGACGGTGGCCCCGGATTTTTCGGCCACGAACGCATCGGCCGCAACGGGGTTCCGTTCCGCTGCTGGAAAATTCGCTCAATGGTTCCGAACTCCGAAGAGCGCCTCAAAGATCACCTCGCGAGCGATCCCGAAGCGGCCCGAGAGTGGTCCGAGAGCTTCAAGCTCAGGAACGATCCACGGATTACACCGATCGGGAAGTTTCTGCGCAAGTCCAGCCTGGACGAGCTGCCACAATTCTGGAACGTCCTCCTCGGAGAGATGAGCCTGGTCGGACCGAGACCTGTCAGCCGCGATGAATTGCAGATGTATTCTATCAATCTGAAATCCTACCTGAGCATGTCGCCGGGGATCACCGGGCCTTGGCAAGTTTCGGGCCGCAACAGCCTATCCTACAAGCAGCGTGTCGCGATTGATGTAGAATACAGCCGCCACGCGGACCTTAAGATCGACATACAAATCCTTGCAAAAACAGCGCTTGTTGTACTCAAGCGGACCGGGCTCTAGTAACAACTGGCCCAGCATGCCGTTCGACTTCGTTCTAAGAAACTCGATCCTGGAATGTTCTCGCCACACGTCGTGCCCTGAGAATATCTCATCGGTTCGACGAGCCGAGCGCATGCCGCAGCAAACGCGCGACCCCACTACGCCGAATGGAAAGCCTTCAGGGGCGAGCGTCACCGATCATGCGCATTGTGCGACTCGGCTTGTCGCGAGCTTCTCGGCCGGAACCAACTTGAATTTCACAGAGCTTTCTAATTGGAGTTGGTCGTGGAAGTTGGGTTCTCTAAGAAAACGTTTGTTCAGCTTTGCACTCATTTGAGATCCCCGTACTCTGTTGAGCAAGAGTGCCATCGGCTTTTCATGAAGTAGACAATACATCTTGAGCTGGTTTCGGCATGCAGCTAGTTGAGCCGATAATTTGAAATATCGGGTCTCCTGCAGCGAACTCAGTTACCCAAAGGTAATGCAGTCCTGCATTTCTCAAGTATTATCTCAATTCAATTCTGTCGGATATTGAGGTAACGCCGAAACAGAATATTCCCAAAGCGCTATCCATCCCGATCCGGAAACCCAAATATGATATAGCATGCTTGCAACTGCTATATATCATTTTCTCCTGCGCCTTTCCGAATGCGAATCTCAAAGAAATAGGGGCGCCATTATCAGGCGCCCCTACTTTCGCTTTCTCAGTTATTCGATCAGAGCAGGAAGTCGTCCTGAAGAACAATGACCAATTCCGGTGCATCCCCTTCAGCCGAGTCGAAGGAATGTGCGGCACGCCCGCCAGACCCGGTGACGCGGAAGCCCAATGCACCATCGTCGATTCCATCCGATCCGATCACGGATTGGATCAAATCGCTTATGTCTGGGGTGGTATGCTCGTCCCCTTCCGTCCAGCTTTCGACATTGCTCCAGACGAAATCGTCGACACTGTAGGTTCGATCATCCGGCGTGGACCCCGTTGAGTAGGTCGCCGCCGCTTCGGTGTCTTCGATTTCGATGACAAAGGATGCCGCGGAAGATGCCGTTTCGTAAGAGTTGAACCGTATATAGGCTTCCTCGATCACTGCTCCGTCCGGAATCGTGATGTCATCGAACCGGAGGCCAACGCTTTGCGGGCTAGAGCCGTTCAGTCCGAACTCCAAATCCGAACTGCCTGCTCCTCCGAACGCCTCCCAATCATCCGACGATGCATCGATCGCATAGACCAGTTCGTTGCCGCCGGTGACCGGATCATCCGTAACAAAATCCGAGTTCGCCGCGCCGCTGCCGGGGTTGGACCCTTTGTAGAGCTCAAAGTAATCGACATGGTACCCTTGGCTACGGCCATCGACCTGGATGGTATAAAACCCTTCTTCTTCGATCGAAATGGATGCGCCAAAGTTGCCGGGTAGCCCGTCGATCGTGCCTGCGTTGCCCCAGGTTCCGTTGTTTGGCCCACCGTAAACTTTGACAAACCCTCCCGTGACCGGCTCGGCCTCGTTCGAACCTGCGCTGGCAAGGAACTCTTCGATGTCACCCGTGCCCGAGTCTTCGGCATGCTTGAAGTTCAGCCAGATGTCGTTCTGCTGATCCGACGCCGCCTCGCCATCACGCGAAACGATGAAGCTGAAGTTGTAGGTACCCACAGCTTCCTCGGGTACATAGATCGTGTACTCGAGCATTTCGCTGCCACCGACGGCATTGTCGATCCCAGTCGACGTATTGGACCCGAACAGATAGTAGCCGTCGCCCTGGAACCCGGACTGACGCCCCTCTTCATCAGCCGCAGTCGCGTAGGACCATTTGCCGCCTGGAGTGGTGCCGCCCGTGCCATTTTCATCCTCGATCTGGATCTTGAAGTACGTGTTGTTGCCCGATCCGTTCATCTCAAAGTAACCAGTTGGCGTGATGACCGGGTCACCGTCAACCGGGCCACCATCGTTGGTCAGAACGATTGGTGCTGTGACATTGCTGATCGGCAGATTGTCGTTGTCCGTGTCGATAACACTAGCCACAAAGGTAATTTGCGCAACATCGTCACCGTCAAAGGTGCCGTCTGCCTTGTTGTTGGCAACCGCGTCATCATAGTCGAACATCCCGGTTGCATCAAAGGTTCCGTCACCACCGATCACCACATCGACGAACTGGGTGTCAAAGTTGTTTGAAACCTCAAAGTCGTACCGGTCCAGACGATCTTCGACCAGCTCAGCGATACCATTCGATGCTTCGGTGACGGGGTTAAAGCCCTTGGACAACATGATCCGCACGGTGTCGCCCGGTGTTCCTGTCACCTGGATCGTCGGTTGAGTTCCACCGTAGGTTCCGGTTTCGCCAGCATTGACGCCGTTGACCGCAAGTGTCGGCGTGATCGCAGGCGTCACATCCTGACTGGCCAAGGCGACCGAACCCGATGCGCTGCCATCCGTGGCCAGTTGACCGGTGGCCGTTGTGCCATCGTCAAACAGAACCGTAAAGGACGACCCGATCAGTTCGTGGCCCGAGATACCGCCGACATCCCAGCTGTCGATGGCAGTGCCGTCAACCGACGCCTTGGTCAGACCGGCAATCGAGTTGGGGTCCATGTCGCCAGAAAAGCCAACCGTTTCACCGTTGGTGAACCCACCGTCGGTTGTCGCGCTGAACTTGACGATCGCACCTTTGTACCCGCCGTTGGATGGGCCGCCGGTACCGGTAGTGTTCGCCAATGGATCGACACCCGGCAGGAAGTACCCTCCGTCGCCGCCACCGATATAGGCACCGGTTCCACCGTCAGAGTTCACGGCCCAGGGTTTAGCAACGTTGTCGCCGCCCTGACCATCGGGATCGAACACGCTGTCGGGATAGATCGCGTCGCGAGCATCAAGGAAGACTGCCGAGATTTTCTTGTCCCCGACATTGGTCACCTGGAAGGAATTGGCCCCATAGTTCGAGCTTTCGATGTTGCCATTCCCAGCCATGATTTCCAGAACTGCGGCGCCGGTCGTGCCACCTGCATAGCTGGCAGTTGTCACCAGATCGGTTTCGCCCGCCAGAATTTCCAGCACGTCCTCGGAACTTGGTGCGCCTGTAACGGGGCCGCCGACATTCTCCAGATAGATCGGCGCGGTGACCGGGCTGATCGACAGGTTGTCGTTGGCGGGATCAATGACGCTCGCCACAAAACCCAACTGCGCAACATCGTCGCCGGGGAACGTACCGTCGGCCTTGTTGTTGGCAACCGCGTTGTTGTAGTCGAACATCCCGGTGGCATCAAAGGTTCCGTCAGAGCCGATCACGACATCGATTGACTGGCTGTCAAAGTTGTTGGACGCCTTGAAGTCGTAGCGTTCCAGCCGGTTCTCAACCAGTTCTGCGATACCATTCGAGGTTTCAGTGACCGGGTTAAAGCCTTTGGTCAGCGTGACCCGAACGGTGTCACCCGGCGTGCCGGTGACCGTGATTGTGGGTTGTGAAACACCATATGTACCGGTGCTACCTGCGCCCACGCCATTCACTGTCAGCGTTGGCGCCGAAGCGGTAAAGCCTGCTTCGCTCGCCAAGGCCTGCGACCCCGAGGCACTGCCATCACTGGACAGTTGGCCATAGGCCGTGGTGCCGTCATCGAACAGAACCGTGAAGGTCGATCCGATCATCTCGTGGCCCGAGATCCCGCCAACATCCCAGCTGTCAATGGCCGACCCGTCAACGGATGCTTTGGTCAGCCCCGCAATCGAGTTGGGGTCCATATCGCCCGAGAAACCGACCGTTTCGCCGTTCTCAAAGCCACCGTCAGAACCGTCAAACTTGACGATCGCACCTTTGTAGCCGCCGTTTGACGGAATGCCGGTACCGGTATCGTTCGGTAGCGGGTCCTGACCCGCGAGGAAATAGCCACCATCACCGCCACCGATATAGGCGCCCGTGCTGCCATCAGAGTTGATGCCCCAAACCTTGAAGGCATCGTCGCCACCTGCCCCATCAGGGTCAAAGACGACATCTTGATAGAGCGCATTCGTCACATCAACAAAGACTGCCGCGATTTTCTTGTCGCCTGTGTTGGTGACCTGGAACGAGTTGTTGCCGTAGTTCGACGATTCAATGTTGTTCTGACCCGTCATCACCTCAAGCACTGCAGACCCGACTGCGCCTGCGCCATATGTGGCATCGGTGATCAAATCGGTCTCACCATCAAAGGCATTCAAGGCATTTGTTGGATCGCCGGTCACAGGGGGTGGCGTGATTTCACCGCCGAGCTTGATGATCTCAATCGCGTTGATGATCGGGTTCTGGAGCGTGTCCTGCAGGAACCCGATGTTCAGCGTACCATCGGTAACCGTGACCTGCGCCGACAGCACTCCGACGTCGGCACCGTACAGCGCACCCGGATCAATGTCGTTCCACGCAGCCGGCACGACACCTTCCAGCGACGCATCAAAGTTCCGGAAACCTCCTTCCTGAGCGGTCGAACCTGTATAAAGTTCGGAAACGAACAGCCGCACTTCGTAGTCTTGGCCATTGCCCAACACCGATGTCGGAATATCATAGCTGAATTCCGCATCGCTGGAGCGCAGACCGTCCAGAACGGCGACCGGCACCCCATCCGGGATCGCACCCAGATCGCCGCTATACCCAAAGGTATCCCCGCGATTGTCGATACCGTCATAGTAGGAAATCGGCGATGCCTCGCTGTCGCCCGTCCAGTCCGGACCATCATCCGTAGCCGCCACGGTCGGACCGAAGGCGTTGATACGGAAGACAACTTCGTCTTCGACAATGATAACACCATCATCAGGTGCCGTGATCTCAAGACTGTCCAGCTGCGCGACAAAGCCCGGCGAAGAGGACGGAATGGCATGGGTAAAGCCAACGGCCACACCGGTTTCCGCATCAGCCAGAGCCGCCGCAAGGGCGCCCCCGATTGCTGCGTCGCCGAGGTCGAGCGCGCCAACCACCGTACCGTCATCGGCGCGGAACTCGATCGAACCCGTTACCGTCGCCGATGTTGCATCTGTAGATGCGACATCAAAGGTGATTTCCGCAGTGGCAAAGTTGTCCAGCGTGACACCATCGGGCAGCGGAACATTCGCAGTCGGCGACGCACCTCCATATTTGGTGCCAACATCAGCATCCTGCTTCTGGAATTCGACGACACCAGCGCCCTGACCAAAGACCAGTTTGATCATATCCGCACTATCGATCCCCATGACCAGACCCAGTTGGTCATAGCCAGCCGGATTTGCCACATCACCGGCCCAAGGGTTGAGAACAACCGCCGTCGCCGTGAAGTCACCGTTCTTGACGCCAACCACCGTGTCATCTTCGGGGGTATTTGTCGTGCCGGTGTCTCCGGTTGTCACCGGATCGACGCTGAGCAGACCGCCGGAAACCGACGCGGCACCTGTATCTTCGTCAAAGACGCCAGCATTCGCGGTGGCAGGCAAAAAGCCAGTCATCCCGTTCTCGAACACAGTCCCGTCGATGTCAAAGTCATAGGAGCGGGTTTCACCCGAGGCGAGGGTCATGCCGTTGTCAGCGTCATAGGCAAACGCATCGTCGGCGTTGTCGACACCATCACCATCCACATCGGTATCAAGCGCGTTGACTGTGCCGTCGCCATCCAGATCCTCATCCGGAGAAACCGCGCCATAGTCAAAGGCCACGGTCAGATCGAACGTTGCAACCACCGGGTCCGCGATACCGTCCGAGGCTGTCACTTCGACTGTGAACACACCCTCTTCGGTCGGCGAGCCGGTAAACACGCCATCCTCGATGGTGACACCTGCCGGCAGACCTGTCGCCGAGAGTGTCAGGACCGCACCGGCATCTTGATCCGCAAACAACGTCGCAAGACCCGGAAGCGTAATCGGTTGGTTCAGACCAACTGTCGCATCAACCAGAAGTTCCGTCGGGGTCGGTGCATCATTTGCATCGCTGACCGTGATCGTCATCTCTTGCTCGGCGACGACGTTGCCGTCATCGGCGGTCACGACCAGATCATAGACATTATCCAGATCGGCATCGCCCGGCTCTTCAAAGTCGGCCGGAGCGATGAACGAGACAACACCCGTTTCCGCGTCGATCGCGAACGCTGCCGCATCGGCACCGCCGGTGATGGCATAGCTGACATCAACACCCTCGGGATCGGTTGCCACAACGGATGCTGCCTGCAACTCTCCTTCGGCCACGACCTGATCAGCGGCAGAGCTGAACTCTGGCGGTGCGTTGTCGACCGGATCAAACCGGACCGCATCGATCCGCAGCACTTCACCAGATTCCGCTTGTCCGCTCAGAACAAGACGGGCGCCAACCGGGATATCGACCGATTCAAAGGTGTATTCCGTCAGGTTTCCGGCTTGGTTGCCATTACCCTGCCCTGGCAGATCAGTCCGATCCATCAGGAAGCTGCCTATTTCAACCAATGGCGATCCGTCGCCATAGTCAAGCGATGCGGTCACCGATGCCACACCATCGCTTTCATCAAGGTGGATGATGGACACGTCATAGAAACCGGGAACAACACCCTTTGACTGAAGATCGGTCGAGATGCTGCCGGCCCTGTCCACGTTGACGCGGATAACCTGCTGCCCCGAGGCAGGGGCCGCAAAGCTCTTGTAAAAACCGTCGACTTCATAAGCGGGCTCGTTAAAGGCTGAAAACTCTTCTGCCTCGATCAGAACGGCTTCGCGCGGCGGGCCGCTTGCGACGTCTAGCTCAAACGAGGTGAACGCCGATTCCGCGCCATCGCTGGCTGTCACCGTGACCGTAAAGATACCACTTTCGATGGGCGTACCGGAAATTTGGCCGGTGAACGTATCGATCATGACGCCATCGGGCAGCCCGTCAGCCGAGTATTCGAGAACGGTGCCCTCATCGACATCAGTGAACAACCCTACTGGCAGGTCCAGAATGAACTCGCCGTTCACGATGATCGATTGGTCTTCGAAGACACCCGTCAGAACTGGCGCGTCATTGGTGTTTTCAACGGTCAGTTCGAACACACCGGTTGTCGCATTGCCTTCGGGGTCAGTGGCGGTGATCCCAATGGTATAGGTTCCGACATCATCATTTTCAGGCAGGCCGACGAGGACGCCGTCAACCAAGTTGACGAAATCAGGCTTGTTCACAAAGGTGAATGTCAGGTTCTCAAACGGAGTATCAGTGTCAAAGAACGGCAGGTCAATTTCGAACCCGACATCCTCGGTCAGCATCTGATCCGGGAGCGTGCCGCCAAAAATTTCAGGAGCTGCCGTGCCCGATCCCCCACCTGGCAACGGTTCAACCAGTTCTACGTTGGCGAACTGCACCGAGGACGTGGCATTGCTGTCGTCATCATTGATGAAGGCAAGCGATGCAAAGGATTGGCCCGCAAAATCTGCCAGCGAAATCTCATAGCTGGTCGCTTCGCCGACTACTCCGTAGAGACCCTGATAGTCCTGATTGGCATAGGTCGAAAAGTTCTGATTGCCATAGATCTGGAACAGCGCTTGATTGCCCGACCGGAAGTTCCCGTCATTCTCCAACCCGATCGCCACCACTTCACCCGTGGGGTTCAGCACGGTCAGGTCAAAACGCAGAACGGTATCTTCGCTGACCAGATATTCACCATCGGCGAAATCGGTCATCTTCCAGACGTTTCCGGTGAGGGTAAGGCCATCCCCTTCGGGAGTGACTTCGTAGCCTGTACCAGGAGACGCATCCTGTCCGCCGTAAGAGGCAATCGGGCCGTCGTTAAAGTTTATGGGCAGGACAATATCGCCTGCACCCGGCTCCAGCACATTGATCGAAACGGTCGAGACCGAGGTTTGGCCCGCGCTGTCGGTGATCGTGTATTCAAAGCTGGCCGGACCGGTGTACCCGTCTGCGGCAGTAAAGATGATCAGCCCGTTCTCAAGCGAAACCTCGCCGTTTATGGCATTGGCAACTGCGGTAACGGTGATTTCGTCGCCATCTGCATCCGTGTCGTTCACCAGCAGCGAACTTGCCTCAATCACCAGTTGGGCATCAGATTCCATGACCTCCTCATCCTCACCGGCGAGCGGTTTGGAGTTGAACGGTGCCGGTTCAACGATGCGAATATCGCTAAACACGCTGCTTGTGGTCGTCGGGTCCGCATCCTGATCGTGCATGAACACGAGGTATTCAAACGCGGACCCGGCGAAATCGGCCAGCGGGATCTGGAAGGTAACAGTCTCTTCGGCGGTATCGTATGTCCGGAAGTCCTGATTGGCTTGGTTCAGCGTGCCATTCGTGCCGCCAAGCTGGAACAGGGCCTCGTTTCCGTCTGTAAAGGAGCTGTTGTTGTCCAACCCGATCCCCAACATCTCGGGAATTTCAGGTGACGTGAGTGTGAACCAAAGCTCGCTTGTTTCGGTGATCACGGCATCGTCCGGCAGCTCGATCTTTTGCCAAACGTTGCCTGACAGAGTGACGGACTGCGCCTCTTCATCAACCAAGATCGAACCAAAGCGCGAATTCTGCCCGGTGTAGGCGCTGGTATTTGCCTGCGCGACCATCAGCTCTGTCGCCACACCACCGACTTCATTACTGACGTCAATCACAACAGTGCTTGTCGAGACTGCACCCCATTCATCGGTCACCGAATAGTCAAAGCTCGCGGTGCCGCTGAAACCGGCTGTTGGTGTGAACGAGATGGTGCCGAGCGTGTGGTCAAATTCGACCGTGCCATTGACCGCATTGTCGACCCCAACAAAGCTGATCGCATCGCCGTCCGGGTCGCTGTCATTGCCCAGCAACTCGGTGCGTGAAATCGCAAAGACGACACCCGGAGCTGTGGAGCCCCCATCTTCACCAAGAACCGGCGCGAGGTTGTCTTCGTCAACCTCGCCGTCCTGATCGTTGTCTTTGCCATCGTTGATTTCAGGAGCGTCAGGAAAGACGGTGTCGTCGGCATCGTCGGCATCGGTCATGTCGCTGACATAACCCTCGGGCGCCTCGTAGCCTTCAACGCTGTCAGTTGCGTCGCCAAACGAGTCTTCGTCTGCATCGCGGTAGAAAGTGAACGGACCATCGACGCCGCCAACCATTAGGGTCGAGCTGCGCGCCGCTGTGCCGCCGCCGACAAAATCGACGGTATAGGCGATAGTCACCTGAAGGCTCTCGCCACCTGCCAGCGCTGTTGCGAACTGTGCGGGGTCAATTGTAATGGACGTCCCGTCCTGCGCAAAGGTCACAGGATCACCATTAGCGTCAAAGACGGTCAGACCGCTGACACCTTCGGCGTCCACTTCTCCTGCCACTAGATCGACTTCGGCAGCAGCCGACGTTTCAAGTAGATCATTCAGATCCGGGGCTGCTGCATCCAGCGTCAAGGTGACATTGGTGCCATCATCCGCCAGTACGACGGTTTGCCCGTCAATTTCGCCCGACAGCGTGAGTGTGGTGTCCGTCAGCCCGTCGCCATCGGTATCCACACCGATGATGGCAGACCCAATGGACCGGCTGACGATGGTGCTTCCGCTGCCATTTTCGACGGTGATCGCGTCATCGTCACCAAAGCCGCCAAAGGTGTCACCATCAAGCTCACTTGCGGTACCCGACACGGTGTCTTCGCCGCCACCCAGATTAACCGTGTGCTGGCCAAGACCGGCTTCAACAGTGTTGTCGCCGGTATTGAGGACAACCGTCCCGCCATCGTTGACGTTCTCCGACAGGTCCAGATCTTCCAGATCGGGATCGCTCAGATCAAGATCACCGGGACCATCAAACTGAACCACATCAATCCCATCGGTAGAGGCCGGAGGAGTCGCGGGATCGGTTACAACAATCCGGTTTTCGACGTTCACGGTCACCATGCCGGAGCCTTCGCCGCCGTAACCGTCAACAACAGTGTAGGTAAAGCTGGCGGTGCCTGTGAAATCAGGATCGGGTGTGAAGGTCACGATGCCCGAAACGGCATCCAGTACCGGCGTCCCGCCGACACCCGCCGTGACGCTGTCAACGGTGAGGGCATCTTCGTTCGCATCCGTATCGCCCATGAGAAGGGTGGAAACCGCGATATCTACCGGTGCGCCCTGCTGGATTGTAAAGGATTCATCATCCGCAACCGGATCAGCGTTATCCTCATCGATTTCACCGTCCTGATCGTTGTCCTTGCCGTCGTTCAGTTCGACCGCGTTCGGATAGATCGTTGCATCGGCGTCGTCGTCGTCACCGGATTCCAGTGCGTAAAGATCGGGCTGTTCATAGGCCACGATGGTCGCTCCATCCGTAACCCCGTATCCATCACCATCAGCGTCCGGATACCAGGTGAATGGCCCGTCAACACCGCCGACCAACAGGGTTGCGGTGTTTGGCAGATCACCGCCAAGGTTGTCAGTGATCGTATAGTTGACCGTTAGGGCAACACTGTCGCCATCGTTCAGAAGATCGGCGAACTGCGTCGGGTCAATGGTAACGGTTTGACCAACCAGATCGAAGGCGACCGGATCACCACCGGCAGTGGTCACCGCGACATCGATGACCCCCAGAACATCGCCGTCTTCGTCTGCTGCAGCAGCATCGGACAGGAGTGCGATTGTAACCAAAGCCGCCGTCTCAAGGACACTTGGCACTGAAATCGCGGTCGCGGTCGGTACATCGTTGACGTTCGCAACATCGATATCAAAGGTCGCTTCGGCAGGCGGATTCGTCCCGTCGTCGGCCAAAACCTTAACGGAAATGAGCCCGATGTCACCCTGCGCAGGTGTCCCGGTAAAGGTTGTTCCGTCAAAGCTCAGCCAAGCCGGGAGCGGGCTGTCATCCGCAAGCGTTGCTGTCAGAACAAGGTTCTCGATCCCACCATCGTCAGCAAAGGTTTCAGCAGGAACCACAAAGCTGAATTCCGCATCTTCGTCAATGGCTTGTGCCGTGATCTCGGTGGCGACAACTGGTGCGTTGTCAGGGGCAGACAATTCCAGATAATCCCATTCTCCGACGAACCGATTGTTGGCTCCGTTGGACCAGTCCGTGAGGGTAATGCCATAGGCGATCCCACCCTCGCCGCCGGTCAGCGGGTTGGCGCCATCCATCGCATCGGCCAACGATCCGGTGATCTCGCGCGATGCTGTCGTGATCGTTGCAATCTCGGTGTCAGTATCGTCGTACAGGATCGCAGTACCCACAAGGGTTGCAACCTCACCTGACTTGTCGACCTCAAACCGGAACAGAACCGAAGCGATGTCTTCCTCGATGATCTCCGGCGTCTGGTTTTGAAGGATGATATTCTCTTCCTTGATACCAGTCAGGCTGTTTTCCTGCGATAGCTGAAGGCGCGGTGTCGCTTGAAAACCACTGATCACGAACTTGATGTAGTCGTCAGTGCCACCGGCCCCAAGCGTTATGCCAAACGAGGCATACTGCAGCGGGATGGCGCCAAGAAAACCGCCCCGGACCACGCTTTCCACGACAAAGTGATCCACACCGGACACATCCGCCGCAGACTGATAGCTGTCTTTCAACGTGTTGCTCGCGCCTGTGCCCGTTGCGTAGGCGTCGGTTTCACTCGACTCGATCTTCAGAACGCCGTCTTCGATAAAGGATGTCGCTTCGGTCGTGCGGTCGCCATATGGATCGGCCTCGGAGGAACCGGTAGGCGAAAAGGCCGGATTGACCATGATGCCGGAGAACCCGCCATCTTCGCTGAACAGATCCGTGGTATCCACATCAAAGTCCTGACGATAGCTTCCACCCAAGGTCAGGGTGTTGCTCAGGCCATTGTCGCCATCATAAGCGAACGGATCCGCAGCGTTCAGGATACCATCGCCATCGATATCCGCAGGGTCGATCGCGTCGTCATCCAGAATGGTGACTGTGGAAACCCCGTTGCCCAATGACACGGGGCCAGTCGAAACGGCATCGGTGATGGTGACGGTGAAATCCACATCGCTGAGTTCCGTTTCATCATCGATCAACGTGATGGGCAGCGTCGCAGACGCCTCGCCCGCTGCAATCACGATGGTGTTGGTGAGTGGTGGTTCATAGTCGGTGCCAGCGATGGCCGTTCCGTCCGCGACGGCAAAGGTGACCGTCATCGCGTCTGTCAAATCGCCGGTACGGGCAAAGACGATGTCTGCAGTTCCTTCGCCCTCTTCCACCGAAATGTTGGAAATCGAGAGCGTCGTTTCGCCAGCTACCACTTCGACCGCTTCGCGGACGACGATGGCGCTGATCTTGCCGCGGTCGGCGCTTGCAAGGAAAGACAGGTCAATCGTGCCGTTTTCGCCCGGCGTGATCGGATCCGGCAATTCGATAATGATCGGAGCATTGATATCGCCGCCGTTGTAGGCCAGCGGGTCGAAGTTATCCAACACGCTGCCTTCGGCAGGTGCTTCGCCTTCGATGGCGACATCAAAGACGCGCACTCCGGGGACAGATGCATAAATCTCGGCGAAATACAGGTCTACATAGTAGCTGCCTGCCGGGTCGATACCCGGGAAGCTGATCGCGGCGCCGAACTCGAAATCACCATCGTCGTTGATCTCGGTTTCATAGACGGTTCCGTCAAAGGCCGGCTGAGCACCATTGCCACCATTCCCGTCAGTAAAGGCCGCGCCCCCGGTGAATGGAGCACCATCGGTACCGCTGGTTCCGGCAACAAAATCAATCCCGTCCTGGGTCAGAGCCGGACCACCTGCGTTGATCGCATAGAGAACCTCGCCGCGTTCATAGGTGCCGGTTCCCGCTGCATCGTCTTCAAGCACCTGGGCCGTCGCCGCAGTCGCATCGACGTCGACATCAAGTGCGCCACCAGCATCCACAGCACCCGTCAGTGTGACGGAAAGAGCTTCGGCACCGTTGTCGGTGTTGTCATTGTTCACCGAGAGAACCAACGCACCCGTACCGTCGACAAACGACACCAGCGCCGTCTCGCCGACAAGGTCCGCGGTGTCATAGGTAATCGTCAGATCGCCCGCAAAGTTGTCGGTTGCAGTCAGATCGAAACTGACGTCTGTCGATCCGAAATCACCCGCCTCGGTCACATCCGCAGGGCTGGCCACCGATACGGTGACATCGGCCGGAGCATCCGTGAGCTGGAAGTTGAGCGTCGCGGTCGACGGGAAATCGCCGCCTTGGTTCAGCCAGATTGTGTAGGTTCCGGCCTCGAGCGGCAGTTCAAAGCCCGAGAAATCGACGCCTTGTTGATTTCCGCCTGCTGCCAGTTCGGCCAGAATGTCGTTTCCGACAAGACCATCGCCATAGATAAGACCGCCCAGCAGATCGCCAACGTTTTCATAGGTGGTCGGGTTGGTCGTAACCGTGTCGCCCACCTGAATGCCGATAAAGCCATTCGTGTCAGTGCCGCCAGTGACGGCATAGCCATCCAGAATGATCGAAGACAGCACCTGCCCTTCTGGGACCTCAATGGTGAAATAGTCTCTGTCGCGGCCACCATCAGCGGCATCGCCCTGTTGGCTGGCCGTGATGACGTTGTCACCGTTCTCCAGCGCGGGAATGTCGGTGGGATCAAGCCCATCGTTTGAGAAGTCGCCGTAAACGACACCATCCGCAGCATCCGTGCCTTCGACAATCTCAACCTGTGGCGAGGTTACCCGCACATAATCCCAAGTGGCATCAAAGCTGTCGACACCGGCCCCGGCGTCATAGTCCGTCGACGTCACCCCGACAACTGATGTACCAGCATTGATCGCGGCAAGGACCGCCGGTGGGAGCGCCTGAGCCGGAGCTGTGGCAAACCCGTCCGTTGCGTCCGGACGGACTCCGCCTAGGACCTCTCCGGAGTCGTCGAAAAGGGTAACGAACTGCGCGATTGTCCCGGCAACTTTGTCAACAACCAGCGCCAGTTCGACAGATGCGACATCAAAGAGCGTGAATGGCGCTGCCGCTGCGTCGCTGATCGCAGTCAAGGAAATTTGTTGGTTGACTGGCAGTTGCGACCACATCTGTACTCCGTTGCCACTGCCACCACCAAAGATCAGCTTGGTGAATTGACCGGAATCCTGGTTGGTTGCGGCGTCATCGGTGGCGATGATGATGCCCTGTTGAAGGTAATTTGGAATGACTTCGCCAGTGATACCCAGACGTGTGAATTCTTCGGCGGTGAACGGGTTGTCAAATCGTGTGCTGATAAACACCTCTTGGAGGGCTGCATCAGAGATATCGACGGTTTGGACCAGATCGTTCTTGGACGCGGTCTGCGCAGGTTGGGACAGATCACCATCCGACGTGGTAATGACCAGCTTTCCATCCACTACCGACACTTTTGCATCCTCAAGCGCAGCGGCCCCACCGAGCAAAGTCGAGAAACCGGTCGCGGCGCTACCGCTGCCTGCTGTTTCGAATTCCAGGCCAAAGATTTCGCCGCCAGCCGGAAGGTCGGTTCCGATATCATTCGCCTCGATCGTCACAGTCGCATCGCTGTTCGCGGCGTCTGCGACCGCATCGCCAGATGTATTGCTGACGCCCGTGATGGAAACGGTGAAGGTTTCAGCGGCTTCCTCTTCGTCGTCGTCAATGGTCGGAATGGTGATGGATGCCGTCGCCTGATCCGCAGGGATCGTAACCGTGAATTCAGTCGGGGCAACAAAGTCGGCGCTGCTTGCACTGTCCAGGGTGACCGTGAACGTGACCTCAACCTCTTCGGTCAGATCGCCGATCCGTGTGAACGCAACCACCGCGTCGCTGCCCTCTGCCACAGTGACATCTGCAACGGAAATGGTGGGCGGCAGATCCGAGGGGATCGCGTCATAGACAACGATCGCACTGTATCCCGCCTGACCGGCCGAACTGTCGACATCAATCGTAATCGTACCGTCAGTGACGGTCACATTGTGCCGGAAGAAGGTGGGCGCATCCGCACCACCCGCATCCGCGAATGCGTCAAAGCCAACCTCGACCGATTCGCCCTGAATGTAAAAGTCTCCGACCCGCGTGCCCGCGCTGGTCTGGTAGAGTTCCGCGAAATGCAATTCCACGACATAGGTGCCGTTGGCGAAACCGTCATAGGTCGCTGTCCATGTGTCAGCGTTGCTGTCGCGATAGGTGTGGTACGCCGATCCATCCAGATCCACGCCGCCAGAGTTGCTGCCAGTGCTGCCTGATTGACCATCGACATTTGCATTCAACTGGGCGTTGGTCTTGGGGCTGGTGTAATATGTGCCGCTGTCAGCCTCGAACGCAATCGCGTTGCCAGCGACATCTGTGATCAGAGTATCGGCCGCAATCGCGCCGCCGTACCGATCGTTGTCGGTTCCGCCCCCAACAAGGTCAGTGCCGAGGTTTGCCGCGGCAGTCAGATCCGTGGTGCCGACGTTGATCGCACGAACAACTGTACCACGGACGAGATTGCCGAGATTTGGCTCTAGCACAAACGCACCGCTGGTCTCTGTCGAAACATTTGCGGCGGCGTCGGAATAGGCACCTGCGGCAACGGTGACCTGGCCTTCGCCAGCGGGCCACGAATTGTCATCGCGTGACAGCGTGTAGGTCAATGTCGCAATTGTTCCACCGGCGCTGAAAACGACCTCAGGGCTGGACACAGTGTCAGGGACGATCCCGCTGAACATCAATTCGGACCCGTCCAGAGCCGTGAAATCGGCCGCATCAAAACCGACATCGTCGCTGAGCACGACGGTCGCAAAACGGTCGCCGTCCTGAACACTCAGCGGGTTATCAACATAGATTTCTTCGATAACAGGAGCGGTCTCGTCAACTGGCGGTGCGACATAGCCCAATTGAGTGATCTGGATCGCGTTGACCTTGGGATTTTCGAACTCGTGCAGGAATTCGAGCGTCAGCGTGTCGTCGGTCGCCTCATAGGTGAATTCGCGCTGGAATGTTGTGCCGTTGATCGCTGCCTTTTGCGCAGCCGTCATCGTGTTTGTAACTGTGCCATAGCCCAGCAGATCGGCGGCTTCCTGGGCCGGGTTCAGGTTTTGGAATTCTGTGGGTACTTCGCCTTCGACCGAAACATCGAACTGGCGGGTCTGCCCACCATTGGCGTCCGCAAATCCATAAATGCCGTTCCAGTTCTCGGTGTAGAACAGCGTAATCGTGTAGGATGTACCCGCTTCGACATCAAATTCGTAGGTCAATTTTGGATCGGCAGCGGTATTGTCGCTCCGCTCATTCGCGAAAACCTGCCAGGGAACCTCGTCCAGATCGACGTTGCCCGAGTCGATTTCCGTCTCGGCGTCGGTTCCGCCGTTTGTATAAGTGTTGGCGGTATTCCCGGTCACCCTCACCGCACCGCTGCCATCAACAAGATCAGCGTCGCCGATCCAATCCGGTCCACCATCAATGGCTGCAATCGTGCCTTGGGTTCCTGCCGGGCCTTTGTCGGATCCGGCATTCACGCGGTAGAGGACGGTTTCAGGGGCAACAAGGCGGAGTTCCAGTCCACCGTCAGTTTCGGTGAACTGGAACATGCCCGGCCCCGTGAGTGGATCGAAATTTTCAAAGTCCGGCCCGGAGAACGTGATAGCCATGTCGCCCATCGTGATGATGGCCGAACCAGCCGAGTAGACGACACCATTGGCATCAGCCACCGTGGCATCGGTGATCAGGACGCGATCCGCCAGAGCGAAATCGGTGATTTCGTCCTGAGAAAGGGTCGCCATGGTGCCGACAATCGTGTCCTCACCCGCGCCGGTCGTGATTGTGTTATCCCCGGCGCCGACAACGAGGATGTTGTCGTTCGCGTTGCCTATGATGTCAAAATCCGCGGCGCTGCCGCTGCCATCAAAGTTCTCGACCGTGGCATCCAGCGGTGCAAGCGCGGTATCGGTGCCGGTGTATATGACTGTATCGAGACCATCTGTGCCCACCTGCCCGACTTCGGCTGCGGTGGTTGCGGCGATTTCGTTGCCAAAGGCTTCGATATCCAGATTGTTGAAATCGATTGCGAGCAGACCGTTAAAGCCCGCATCATCTTCGTCGTCTCCGCCCGTGTCTTCGGCAAGGAAACCAATCGCGGCGCCGGAATTCAGTTCATTGGCACCTGTGCCAATGGTGTAGTCTCCGGTCAGTACGTCCTGCAGAACACCGCTCGGCAGTGAGAATCCGGGCGTACCATCGTTCAGCGGCACATCGGTGAAATCGGTGTCCCCCAGCAGCCTGTACGAAACCGAGACAGCAAAGCCGTCGTCCATGTCGATCTCTAGCCGCAGGTCGAGTGTTTCAACCGAAACGTTCGCCAGTTCCGGCACGGCGATCTGCGCCAGCGTGACATAGTTGGCATCGCCGATCTCATATCCGACCTCGATGCCGGGTGCGCCGTTCACCGACCCAAAGACCGCGCGAACAAAGTTTGACTGCGTGCCATCCGAATAGATCAGTCCGGCCAATTGACCGTCCTGTTCGGTACCACCCATTGCCGGTATCCAGTTCTTCAGGTTCATCGTCGCGACAATGCGATGGACATCGTCGGACGGGCGGATGCCGGTGTGCAGCACGTCACGCGCGGCGTTTGCCGATCCGACGACCGACCCATCCTGTACGTTCTTGATCTGCAAGATCGGCGCGTTACCACCTGGCAGCACGTTGCCGCCGATGTCGTAGAGACCATCCTGCTGCTGATCTATCGAAAAGTTCTCGTCGGCTGTCTGCGCATCCTGGTTGGGGGTCACACCATCCAGCGCCGCCCCCAAGAGACCGGTTCCCGCCAGCGACGTCGGGAAATTCGTGTTCTGTGGGTTGAAGTCCAGCGTCAATGTCTGGCCAGCTTCAAGCGCATAACCGTTTTCGATGCTGTACTCGAACGGGTCAACAATATCGCCGACGCCATCCAGATCGTTGTCGAGCGGATCAACGATATCCGAACCCGCAAGCGCAACAGTCCCGTTTGCAGGCTGGAAAATCTCGATCAGAGGGCCGTTCTGGTTGTAGGTCGCAGCCCAGACCGATCCCTGGAACGGTGTGGTCAGACCCATCGTGTTCACATCGTCGCCCAGTGCCGCAAGACCCAGTGGTCCGCCCCCGGCATCCAGAGTGGTCCGATCAGATGCGACGGCGTACCCGCCATTCATCTCGCTTTCGACCTGCCCGTCCTCGTTCCGGCCCATGATGATCAGGTTGCCCTGGTTCAGCGAGGCCGCGAAGATTGCGCCAGACATCTTGATGCCGTTGGCTTCGTCATCCAGCAAAGTCGATGTGTACTCGGTCAGGCCATTGATCGATCCGTTGCCGGTATCCAATGCGCCATCGTGCTGGCCAGCTTCCAGATAGTCGCCTTCGATCGCATTGGGGCTGACGACAATCTCGGCGATGTCGGAGGGCAATCCGGCGGTGCCGATGAGCGTTCCGCCGGGCGACACACCACCCGTTTCCACGATCAGCGCCGAACCATCGGCCTGCACATAGATATCATAGGCAATGCCCGGAGTAACAGCGATGACCTTTTTGGTCAGCTCACCCGTGTCAGCACCGTAAATGCCGGTCGTCGGGAAATCGGTATCGTTGTCTTCAACCTCGGTCAGCCATGCGATGACTTCATCGTAGTCGCTGCCGCCGCCGTTGCCATAGCTATCCTGATTTGACACCAGCAGAAACGCGTTGTCCGTGCCATCTTCGGGCGAAAACAGAATGCCTGCACGGCTGCCTTCGGCCCGTGTCGGGTTCGGGTGACCACCATAGACAACCGTCAGCCCGGCGTCATTCTGATAGACCTGTTCACCGCCCGCCCCTTGCGACAGCTCGCGCCCATCCAGATCGTCCGAGCGCGTGACCTCGTGAAAGTTGTCCTTGTTGGACGGATTCCAAGCCTCAAGGTTGATGTCGTCGTTGCTGTTGCCTTCGCCATTGTTCAGGTTCGTCGCGATGTACCCAAGGGCCTGGGCGAAATCGACAGTGCCGGTCGATCCAGCCTCCCCAACCGGGCGCCCACCCCAAGAGTTGTTGGCGCCATTGTCATAAGTGAAAATTCGGCCATCGTCGGTGACTTCGACATCATAGGCGTTCCGGTAGCCGGGCGAATAGATTTGAACCGGGCTGTCAGCGGTGATTTTTGCAGAGTTCAAACCATCGTTGCCGCCATGCGGATCCCCGGCATCGTCCGTTCCCGCGCGCGTCGGATCGTCGAGTGTCGGGATATCATAGACATAGCTGCGCCCACTGTCGGGATCGGTCAGAACATCCATTTCGCCGATCGCGTCGAGATCGATTTCAAGGATTGCACCGGAATACGGCTGCTCCTGCTGACCTGCAAAGTTGTTCGACGGAGCACCGGAGTTGGCGTTACCGCCGTTGGCAACGATCAGACGCTCGGAAACCAGCAGTCCTTCAGCATCAAATTCCTGAATGACCTCAAGTCCGTTGAGCGCATGGTTTTCTTCCGACCGCGCCAGACCGCGGACGATATCCACCGCTTCCCAGCTGTCAGGGCCTGTCTGCGTCAGCTTTGTGATCGTTCCGGAATTGGTATCAAGATCGGCGTCGTTGCCTGACCCACCTGCACCGATCCTGCTGTCCGAAGACGTGACATACATCGTAACCGCTGGTTTTCCATCGATAAAAACCTGCTCGCCCGCGTCGTCATATTGCGCGGTCACGTCAATGCCAGTCACCTGACGATTGGACTGACCGCTGCTGGTGCCGTCATCATTGAAATTGGGAATGGACTTGACCTGGCTCAGCGTCAACGAGTCTGTAACGTAGAAACTTGCCGTGGGATCGTCGTCGGTGGGATCAACATCTCCGAACGCTACGGTCAGCACCTTAACGTCGCCATCAACCTCGGTCACGTAGAGCCGCCCATCCGCGCCCCAGACCAGCGCTGTCGGTTGTGAAAGGCTTACCTGTCCATTGAGATCAAGTGTGCTTGAGGCAAAGTTATTCGTTACAGCCATAACTGTTTATCCCTATCTGGGTTAATACAACAGCGCTCAGAGCGCCAAAATTTTCGAGTGAGGTATCGGCTCGTTTCGAAACACAAACCGTTTTCGTAGGCTGATCTCTATCGTTCACGCCATACGGTATATTCCGTACGGCGCGACCTTCATTTCCTGAGAACGCATATTTACTTCAATGCTTCCCTAACACTCACTTCCCTACAGAATATGGACCCCAACTGCGTTTTGCAGGCAAGCATTAATCTTCTGTTAACCTTATTTCGCCACCATCTTAGCCACATTGGAGAAAAAAGTTTCCAGAAAATATTTCTTTATCTCATACCCTTACATGAGATCTTGCCCAGATATTGACAGGTGAATAAATTTTTCGCACTTCTAGCGACCATCAACCGGCGCCTGCGCGTCGAGAAACGAAATTCCCTCATAGCGGTATTAATATTCTGCGGATTGAAGGTGTAAGCTGCCAGAATCAATTCTGTCAATTCCGACTCATTCCCAATCTGGATGAATTCGTAGTCTATGCATTTTGTGCTCTGACGTGGCTCTAATCTTGTGGTCGATTGTCAGAAACACTCTTTAGAAAATGAACGAATCTCCCAATTGTATGAGTATCGGCAACGATACCCTATCTTCAGCAACATTGTTTTTAAAACACAATGATGCATTGGCGAATATATTAATTGAGCAGTACGTATGTTCTGGCCACCGTCTGGTGGCAGCAAGACCCGACCATGTCGCCATCAGAGCTCGATCGCAATCCGCCTAGATGGACGGCGACGTGTCCGGCTGCAGGCTCACATCTCAAGTAAAAAACGATAGTAGATCACCAACGCAAATGTCATCGGCCATGATGCCAAAATCAGGAGTCGGCGGCTTTGGGCGGAGCTCGCTTGCGCGAGGATAGGTAAATAGAAGAAGAAATATCTCGCGTTCTGAAAAGCATGTGTGACTGACGTAAAGAGAAGAACCGTCAGAATGCCAGATCTGACATCGGGCTGATTGAACGCGCTGATATATGATGCCGGCTTGAAGAGCGACCAACCAAAGATCGCAAACAGCAGAAAAGCCGTATAGGTCAGGCCAAACATGAAATCGATCGGAGGCTGTAACGACATGGTCATCGATGCCAGAAAAACAATCACCGATTCAAAATGGCTGAATTCTGGATTCACAATATCGCGTGTCCAGCTATATTTCGCCAAGCTTGGAAACATAGAAGCCAGATTGTTGAAGTTCGCATCGATTACGACGATCGCAATGACTGCGAGCAGGAGAACATATATCCGCGGTCGAAATATCTGAAAAAATATGACGCCGAGACGAAAAAGAATGACGATGATTCCGTTATTATCTCCAGTTATATATGAAGTCGCCACCAGTGCTGAAATCACCACCATTTCCTTCTTCCACCCGAGATTTGTCGAGATCAATGCAAACGGGAAAAAGATGAATTCGATCCTGATTTTGGTCGCAAGATAGGCCGAGAACGGCAGTGCTAAATAGGTCACGAGGACCACTCGTTCCACAAGTCCGACAACCACCAACACGATGACGATGCACAGGGACGCCATCGCCATCAGGACGCGCAGAAAAACTTGGTTGGATTCGTCAAACACCTGCTGTCCATCAAACAACAGCGTGTTGAACTGGTTCCAGCCCCGGACGGCATCCCCATATCCTTGAGCTTCAGGATGAAAGAAGGCAATGCACATCAGCAGGTTTCCGATGAACACGATCCCCGCTTCCAGGACCTGCCGGTCGCTTGCGTTGCTCCTGACTGTTGGTATCGCACTGCTCACTTCTGGGCCAGCTTGTGTTCGTATCTGGCAAACGGTTTATCGACCCAAGAATACAGGAGCGTGGAGGCTATACAAAGCGACCCCGAGATTAACGCAGCAGCTTCGAGCTCAATTAGAACGACGGGCGGGTTCACGACCAGAAATACGGCGATAACCGTATAGATTATGAACTCTGCGACCTGCGCCCAATGTGCGTCGAGTGCATTCTCAAGTTCCAATGTATGCAGAACCGTGGTGATATCTACCGTGCAATCTGTCATACTTCGGCGGCCCGATCAGAGAAAATTGGCATGTTCAACGAATACCAGTGCATTAGATAAACCCGAAATATTCTTTTGGATATGAAATTGTAGATTGCTCCATCGCAGGCCGCACTTGGAATGCCAAGATAGTCTCCACGGAAAAATGACACGGCGCCACCAATTCTACCCGCATCCAAAACATAGATATAGAACAAACCCGAATTATCTGCGGTTTGCGAAAAATCGGCCTGCACTGCAGCTATACCGCCTACCGTTTCACTCAGGAGAAACCTGGCTGGTGCCAGATTGCCCCACCCCGCCTCATCAACAGATTGGGAAAAATCCTGTTTCATGGCTCGGTACTCTTTACAAACATCTTGCTCTAAATCAGAAACGCGGGGCGTTTCCCATACTAGTGATGCGTATAGTCCTTCATCCGGTCATGTAACAAGATGGCATCGTGCTGCAAAGCGCCTGCCTACATCTGCGACGACCATCTGCCCCGCTTTGGCAATCCTGCCTTTGATAGGGCATTTAGACTTGCAAAAGGTGATCGCATTGGCATCCGTGGTTTCATGGGTGTGGACAGGGTGGCTCATTCTTGACTATCTGGGCACACAGTTTTTGTGTTCGGCAAGCGTTTTTTGTTCAGGATGCTGATCCGCACGATCCGCCGCAAGGGACTGGCGAAAGTGTTAGCTTCCTGCACGCGATCTCAATCTGGGTGTCGGTCAAGTGAGAGTAGAAGGTTAATGAGTTTGCACAATACCCCCTCACGACAACATTCCATCTCGGAAGATGGGACCAGACAACTGGCCGAACTGACCAGCACCCTCTGGCGAGGCCGCCATACACTACTGGCGAGCACGCTAGTCGCGCTGGTTCTGGGTGCAGCCTATGTTTTCTATGTCGCGACGCCAATCTACAAGTCTGTCGCAACCTTGGTGCTTGAGGCCCGCGAAGAACAGGTGGTCGATTTGCAGGGTGTCATCAGTGGCCTGCCGCCTGACAGTTCTACTGTGACAACCGAGGTTGAGGTTCTGCGCAGCCGGGGATTGGCCGCCAAAGTCGTCGACTCGCTGAACCTGATTGAGGATCCGGAATTCAATGTGGCGCTGCGGCCCCCCTCTGTTTTGGACAAACTGGTGTCCGTGGCCCGCAGCGTCATACCCCGTCCGAACACCACAGAGATGCTCCCGGCAACCGAAGCTCAGGTCCGCGAGGCGGTCGTCGGCGAACTGCTCAAACGGCAGTCGGTGCAGAATGTCAGCGGCAGCCTGGTCTTTCATGTCTCGATCCTTAGCGGATCGGCAGAAAAGGCCGCATTGATCGCCAATACATTTGCCGAAGTCTACATTTCGGATCAGCTGCAAGTCAAATTCGACGCTGCAAATCAGGCAACCGACTGGTTGACCAAAAGAGTTGGTGAGTTGCAGGTCGAGCTTGAGAGAAGTGAAACTGCCGTCAGGACGTTTCGGTCCAAGACCGATCTGATCGACGCCGAGGCGCTGGCATTGTTGGACCGGCAGCAAAAGGAAGTACGCGCCCGTCTTGATGCTGCTCGCGCGGAACTTGCGGACCAGCGCGCTTATGATGGTAATCTGGCCACGGCATTGGATGCTGAACTGGCGGAGCTGACGCGGGATGCTACTTTGATGCGCATCCTGAGCGAGGCCGACGGGCCATTGAGCCCGGAACAAAGGACAAATTTCGATGCGGTTGCCAGCCGTCTTCGTGAGCAATCCGCACAAGCCCTGAATCAAACAACACAGGACGTTGCGACGCTCGACACGACTGCAAACGCGCTACAGCACCGCATCGACGAGCAATCTGCCGATCTTATCATACTAGACCAGCTCATGCGCGAGGCTCAGGCCAGCCGACTGCTTTACGAGTACTTTCTCAATCGAATGAAAGAAACGTCGGCCCAACAGGGCATCCAGCAGGCGGACAGCCGGGTGCTGTCCTATGCGGTCGCGCCAACCGACGCCGCATTACCGCGCGTTTCGCTGATTCTGGCGGTGGCCGGACTGGCAGGTTTCCTGTTGAGCGCCGCGTTCTGCATCAGCAGGGCAGTGTCTCTGGCAGGTGGGTTTCACACGTCAACCGAGCTCGAAGCGTTCACCGGCAAAGCCGTCCTTGGAGAGGTTCCCAGAATTCGGACCCGCAATCGGTCACAATTCTTCAAATACCTGCGCGAGAACCCGACGTCTGCCATTGCTGAGGCCTTCAGAAACCTTCGGACCTCCGTGCTTATGTCAAACTCAGATACTCGGCCGCGCGTTATACTTGTGTCCTCTTCTCTTAGCGGAGAAGGAAAATCTGGTATCAGTCTGGCTCTGGCCCACCAAATGTCCGAATTGGGTGGCAAGATCTTGTTGGTAGATGCGGATACCCGTCGCGGTGGGCTTGCCAGCTATCTGGGTGTGAACCCGTCGGAACGCACGCTGACCGAAGCCGTGAAAGAAGACCTCGACTGGCGCGACGCCGTGATCCCGGAAACCATCCACAACCTCGATTTTGTGCCCGGTGGTGCAGGGATTTCGAATATCCCCGACTATTTTGCCAAACAGTGGTTTCCCACCTTCATCGAGGAAGCCCTGCAGCAATATGACACCATCGTCATCGATACGCCTCCTGTCCTGCTGGTGACAGATGCGCGCATTCTAGCACGGATTGCCGACACCATCCTGTTCGTCGTGCGCTGGAACAGCACGTCGCAGCAGCAGGTTCAGGATGGTATCAAAAAATTCGAAAGCCTTGGCTATCCTGTCTCCGGGTTGATCATGTCGATGCTCGACGGCAAAGGAATGCGCCGATACGGCTATGATAACCCCTACGGCGCGACAAACGGCCGTGGCACGTCATATTTCAAGAACTGACATGTGCGGACTGTCAACAGACACGTCGCGACTGCGCGACATTCAGATGCCCTGTCAAAATGAAAAGGATTGGTTCTTGCGTTTGTCTATTGAACCCCTGTCAGTTCTCCGAGCTGTCGCCCTGACGGCATCATTCTGGCTTGTTTCGTCATCAGTTCTCATGGCGCAAACCGTTTCCGATTACGCGCTATCGCGCAACGATGTGCTGCGAATTGACGTCGTAGACAGGCTGGCGCAGGTCGATGTGCTGCCTCCCTTGGAGAAGGTTTCGGGCACTTACCAGATCGATTCCAGCGGCAGGGTCAACATTGCCTTTGTCGGCCCAATCACGGCACAGGGTTTGGCCGTTGGCGAGCTCTCAGAGCAATTGGCCAAAGAACTCGGCCGTGCCTTTGGCTTGATCGAACTGCCGGGTGTTGCGGTTTCGGTCGAACAATACGCCCCTGTCTATGTTGCAGGGCAAGTTGAGCTGTCAGGGGCCTACACACTGCCCCCCGGGGCGCTTGCCTTACAGGCGCTGGCTCTCGCGGGTGGTCTCAAATCCGCTGACGAGCAAACCTATGCGGTGGAACGCGATTTGTTCGAAGGCAAGTTCAACAACCTCATGCTAGAGGAAGGCATCCTGCGTCTTGAGGCACGATCTGCGCGGCTTGAGGCGGAACAGTCAGGGGCGGACGTTGTCACTTATCCGGGCTCCCTAAGCCAAGGCGCGCATCCTAATGCCGCCAAAATCATACAGCTTGAAAATCAAGCGTTCGACCTTGCCCGACAGCGGTATCTGGAAGACCTGGCCGCGCTCGACGAGCTCGAAGACCTTCTACGTACTGAACTCGCGTCCAACGAACGGAAACTGACAACGCAAAAGGAGCGGTTGGGTGTGGTTGCCGCTGCCGCGGATGATCTGGACCAACTGGCCGAACGCGGGTTGGTTCGGACCGATCGACTGCTTGCGATCCAATCCACGCAGGCCAGTATCGAAGTGACGGTGATCGACCTTGAGCAATCGATATACCAAGGGCGTGCCCGACTGGCTGAAATCGAACGGGAACGGCGGTTCGCAACAACGGACAGAGGCGAAAGAGCGTTGCTGGAACTGGTTCAGGTCCGCGAAGAACTTGCCATCGCGCAAACCACGCTGGAAATGGAAAATGCACTCTCGCGGGTTTCAGTGAACCACCTTGGCGCGGCACGGGCCGACGCGATCAACGCGACAGAACCAAGTTTCCGCATCCTTCGTGAGGGTCCAAACGGTCTGGAAACCATCGAGGCAACTGGACAAACCCAACTAAGGCCCAATGATTTCCTTGAGGTTCTCATCAATCAGGCGCGTGAGTAGCCCGTCGCATTTGGCTTCTGCATGCGATGAAGTCTATTAATCCATGCACGGTCCTGTCACCGTCACGACATTAATTAGCTACGAATGGCCTTGAATCGTGTCGAAGTTTTCACCTAGTTTGAAGGCGCGCCCGCTGAACTATCTCAGGCGGCTGTTCTCGCATAGGAATGATGACGACACGTTCCCACCCCCCAAACCGGGTGTGAGAATATTAGCCATCGGCGACGTGCACGGCTGTGCCCAACAGCTTGACGCAGTATTGCGCCAGAATGACTGTGAGCGGGTTGTCTTTCTGGGGGACATGATCGACCGCGGCCCTAACAGCCGGACGGTCCTTGAGCGTATTTTTTCGTTGCAGGAAGACAATCCCCAAACGGTATTTGCCCTGAAGGGAAATCACGAAGACATGGCGTTGCGCTTCCTCGATAACCCCGTACGGAACGGACCGTTTTGGTTGCGAAATGGCGGACTGCAAACGCTCGCCAGTTTCGGACTGACCGGGCTGTCGGAACTGTCCCGGCAAAACGCGCTCGAAGACGCCGCCATGAAATTCCGAGCTTCGCTCGGGCGAGAAATGGCAGAATGGTTACAAGACCTCCCCGCGCGCCTGCAATTCAGAAACGTCCATTTCGTACACGCCGGTGCCGATCCCGGTCGCCCAATGGGAACGCAGGACAACGCCTCCTGTATCTGGGGCCACCCGGACTTTCTGAGAGTGGCCCGGCAAGACTCCCAATGGGTCGTGCACGGTCACACCATCGTCGACCAACCGGCCATCAAGAACGGGAGAATTTCCGTTGACACCGGCGCCTATGCAACAGGGACGCTTACGGCAGCGGTGATCGACGATGGAGTGACATTCTTGCGGAGCGATGGCCAAGTTCCATAGCCATATCTGCTGAAAGACAAGTCATGACCTCGCGCGCGACTTGATCCATTTAGAATGCGGACATTAGACACAATAAGCGAAGCCGAGTTAATTAGACCTGTGAATCGCAGCGCATCATCGTCTTTCTGGGATGGTCGGTATTGCAGGAAACTCCGCACCATTAGCTCTGACGCCCGTGTAAATCACCATGTCACAGAATACCAAAGATGGTGTATCGCGGCGGCTGCGATTTCGAATGTCGTATTTGGGTTGCAGCCCCTTCATTTAAGATGATGTGATCGGGGTCATCCTGACCTTGAGCATCAAGGAAGGAATGGCGATATGGCACATTTTGTAGGATTGGACGTTTCGGTACAAGAAACAGCGGTGTGCGTTGTCGATGAAGTCGGTAAGGTGATCTGCGAGCGCAAAGTCCCAACTGAGCCGGATGACATAGCTGCTCTGCTGACCTCGATTGGCGGTGATTGTGCCCGGGTCGGGATTGAGGCAGGACCATTGTCGCAATGGCTGGTGAACGGGCTGACCGAGGCGGACCTGCCTGTCATATGCGTCGAGACACGGCATATGAAAGCGCTGCTCAAGGCCCAGCAGATCAACAAGAGTGATCGCAATGACGCCCGCGGGATCGCCCAGATGATGCGCGTGGGATTGTTCAAGCCGGTGCATGTCAAGACGCTGGCCGCTCAGGAACAAAGGATGCTGCTGACCAGTCGCAAGCTGCTCCAACGCAAATTGCTCGACATCGAGTGTGACATGCGCGGCACGCTACGCAACTTCGGCCTGAAGGTCGGTGTTGTTAGCACAAAGAACTACGACATGCGGATCCGCGAGTTGGTTGAAAGTCTCCCCAGACTGGCCGCAATCGTCGATCCTCTGCTGACGGTTCGGCAGGTGATGCGCCAGCAATTGGCAACCCTTCACAAGATGTTACTCAATATGGTGCGCGACGATCCGGTGTGTCGACGGTTCATGACAGTCCCAGGGGTCGGTCCGGTTGTTGCACTGACCTACCAAGCCTCGATCGATCAACCGCACCGCTTTGTGCATTCCCGGGATGTCGGCGCACATGCCGGTCTGACGCCCAAGCGATACCAGTCCGGCGAGATCGACTATGACGGCGGTATCTCCAAATGCGGTGACGCCATGCTGCGGAGCATGCTCTATGAGGCGGCACAATCGATGCTGACTCGTTCCAAAAATTGGTCATGGCTCAAGGCTTGGGCCATGCGGGTTGCACAGCGACGCGGCATGCGGCGCGCGACCGTAGCACTTGCCAGACGCATTGCTGTCATTCTCCACCGCATGTGGATTGATGGCACCGACTTCCGCTGGAGCAACAGCGCTGTAAAGGCGGCCTGACAAACACGCTCTGGTCCCGAGATCTGCCTCGGCAGAATGATGTCCTCACGGGGACGACGGGTGGGGCGAGTTCGCAGTGGCTGCAGATCCTGCTGCGTTTGCAGCAAGGGCGCCTCAAAGATTGAACCACTCCATTCTTCTTACCCCATCATGAGGCAGCCACACGCCGACCTCGAAGAGAAGCACGAGCTCCGTGACGGCACATCGGCTAGGCAGATCAATAGCTTAAAGGAACATAACATGACATGATAAACCCACTCTTGACATAGGCCGCGATAGAGAAGCAGCCCCTATGGGCGGATCGTACTCCTCTGATACTAAGAAAAGAAATTGACTCCGCCGATAGAGATCGAACCTAGGGACAAACGAGTAACAGCCAATCATAGGGATTCAGCTTCCCGAACCTGGTCTTGACTTGACGTTGGTTTTCCAATGGATTACCTGCTGAAACTATAGAGCGGGCGTTGTGTAGTGGTAAGACCTTAGCCTTCCAAGCTAATGACGCGAGTTCGATTCTCGCCGCCCGCTCCAGAGATACACCCTGAATAATCATATCTATTAGCCATGAGAGAACTGCGCCTGTTTCCCCTTGCACTTTGCTGGGACAAACACGGGTCGCATCAAGATGTTGATGAATGTG
Source organism: Sedimentitalea sp. (assembly GCF_039973035.1). Classification (NCBI taxonomy): domain Bacteria; kingdom Pseudomonadati; phylum Pseudomonadota; class Alphaproteobacteria; order Rhodobacterales; family Paracoccaceae; genus Sedimentitalea; species Sedimentitalea sp. The sequence continues at coordinate 39,912 of NZ_JBDWLR010000060.1, read as the reverse complement.
ACATCAAAGCACATCGTCAAACGCAGGTCAGAACCCACTGAGACGACCTGCGACTCTGTCGGCTGACTGCTTAACAACGTCCCCTCATCTGATCAGTGACTGGGATCGGTTGCCAAACCGTGGTGGCATTGGGCTAGGTCCCGAGTGATGTATCTCTGTTTTTGCATTTCACATCCCGTTGGACAAACGCCAGCAGGACGTCGTTGAGGCACCCTCGTGGATGTCGCCGCCCACCCTATTTGCTGCGCTGCCTCGTTTGGCAGGCATTATCCGTTTACAAATTAATACATTCATCTTAATGATTGTGAATGAACAGAGAGCAACCTTTTACCCGGCGCGCCTTCCTGTATCACGGCGCATGTCTGGCGGCACTTGGCGCGCAGTCTAAACCATTGCTTGCAAACCTGCAGATCGGGGCAGCGGCGCAGATCACGACGCTATCGGACGGGAATTTGTCGTTGCCGCCTGAAATGGTCTTTGGGGCGATGCCGCAGAGAGAACTCGAAGAACTGATGACCCGTTACGGTGCAGATCTGATCAGATACGAGCCGGAATGTAACCTCGCGCTGTACCGTGATGGGGAAAACACAGTGTTGTTCGATGCGGGCGCCGGACCGGACTTTATGGCGACTTCGGGCAAGCTTGTTGACTCGCTTGATGCCATTGAGTTGTCTCCAGACGAAATAACACATGTTGTCTTTACCCATGCACACCCTGATCACATCTGGGGTGTACTGGACGACTTTGATGATCCGCTTTTTCCCAATGCATCGCATCACTTTGGTCGCAAAGAGTGGGATTTTTGGTGGAACCCCGCGACAGTGGACTCGATTGGTGCTGATCGCGCCGCATTCGCAGTCGGTGCTAAGCGGCGCATGCAAGTGATCGAAGACAAAGTTGAATTCTTTGACGACGGGCAAGAAATCCTCCCCGGTATAGCCGCGCGGGCAAGTTATGGGCACACGCCCGGTCATATGGCGTTTGAAATTCGAAATGGCAGCGATGTCGTGATGGTCGTGGGAGATGCGCTCGGCAACCCACATGTCGCGTTCGAACGCCCTGATTGGCACAGTGGCACGGACCAAGACCCTGATACGGCAGCTATCGCGCGCAAATCGCTCCTGGATCAAGTTTCTCATGAGCAAATGAAAATCGTTGGGTTCCATCTGCCCGACGGCGGGTTTGGCCAAGTAGAAAAGACCGGTTCCGCCTATCGATTTATTGGAGAGCCACTATGATACGACCGGTTTTGATGGCTGCCACCTTTGCCCTGCCCGTCTGCGCCAGCGAAGACATCGCCGACCAATACCCGCAGAGTGTGCTGTATTCAAAACCGGTTGAGTACATTCCCGGCGTCTATACGGCTGTTGGCGCGACAGCGCCGCCCACCTATGAAAACTCGGGCCATAACAACAACCTGAGCTTTATCGTAACCGGAGAGGGTGTCGTCGTGGTGAATGGTGGTGCCGCCTATGTTCTCGCCAAAGCCCTTCACCAGGAAATTCAGTCGATCACCGATCAGCCTGTCAAACTTGTCTTTAACGAGAACGGTCAGGGACACGCGGTTCTGGGCAATGCTTACTGGGCCGAGCTTGGCGTTCCCATCGTGGCCCATACAGATGCGGCAGCGGAAATCGAAGAATACGGCCCTCAGCTTCTGGCAGGAATGCAGAGGTACAATCAGGACAAGGCAAAGGGAACGTTTCTTGTGGGTCCCACCGAAACGTTTGACGATGAATATGTGGTCGAGATGGGCGAGTATCGGATCGAAGCAAAATATCTTGGACCTGCCCACAGCCCGGGTGATATTTCGATATGGCTGCCCAATCAAAGTCTCGTCATCGCCGGTGACATGGCGTTTCACGAACGTATGCTGCCGATCTTTCAAGATACCTATACTGCAGATTGGCTTGTGACTTGGGACAACGAATTTGAACCCTTGGGGGCCACCTATGTCATCCCGGGGCATGGCCATCCCACGAACATGAATCAGGTTCGCCGATACACACGTGACTATCTTGTGTACCTGCGTGGCAAGGTTCAGGAACATATGGACGCCGGTGGCGATCTGGCCGAAGCCTACTATGTCGATCAGTCGCCTTATGCCCATTTAGATACGTTTGAAGAGCTCGCAACAAAAAACGCCGGGCGGGTCTTTGAACAGATGGAATTTGAGTAAGTCAGGTTCGCTGAACGAATGGCCTTCGGACCGCAAGCCAATGCGTAGCAATCGCCCCGACCCACATCGAGAACACAGCGAGCCATGCGGTCAGGGACAACGCAGATCCACCGGAGAGACCGGCACCGACAGCGCATCCCCCTGCCAGCATCGCGCCGAAACCCATCAGAACAGCGCCAATGAGGTAGCGTTCCATTGGAGTGTCCGCGCCGAACCTTTCAATCCTCCACTCCCCCGACGCAACGGCTGATGTCGCAGCCCCGATTGCCACACCTGGGACAAGGCCGATACCAAAAGACAGAACAACGTTACGCTCGGCGACCAGTGCCATCAAAGTATCAGTGGCCGGGCCAGTAAACGTGATCGACGAAACAGGCACGACCTCAAACGACGCTTGAGCGATCGCGAATGTCACCAACCAGCCGAGCGCCACGGCCACGCCTACGCCTGCGGCCGCCGTTATCCTTGTTAGGGTAAGGCTCTGGTGTGCCGCAAATGCGATTGCCAACAACAGCCCCATTGCTGCCACGACAGCATAGGTCCCGGACGTCAAACCCAGTATGCTCGATAAGTCGCGCGTCGCCCCACCGGAAACCGTCCAGATATCGGCGAGATTCTCTCGGGCCGGGCTTAGCACGCCTGTATAGGCCGCCTGTGCCAGCAATGTCAGGATCAGCCCTGTCACCAGCGCCCGCAAGTTGCCGCACGACGCCAGAACCAGCAAACGCGACGCACATCCGCGCGACAGAACCATTCCGATACCGAACATCACTCCGCCGATCAATGCCCCGCTGATGCTGCCCGTCGAAGCGATCGCGCGCGTTTCGGACAGGTCCAAAACTTCAAATGAGACAAACCCTTGAACGAGCGTCAGCGCGGATGTGAATGCAATCAACCAAACAGCCAGACGTGGCCCCGGTTTACCCTCAGAAACTTCGACGGTCGCGGCCCGCAAGCAGAATCGGGATTTCTGAGCCGTGATACCAAACAAGAGACCAACAACCATCCCGGCAAGCGCCAAAGCCCCCGCATCCCCCAACTGTTCAATGAGCATCTCCATGGTCAGAAGCTCTCACCTCGTTGCGTGCTTGTCGTTGTTCTTGGTCAAACTCTCATAGGCCCGCATGCCAGATGGCATCGCGACTAAAGCTCGACCAATACAGGTAGAAACTGGTCAAACTGGTCCCGAGCTACTGCTGGTCCTTAACTTCAGTCGCTGACGGCCTCTTTGACAATCCCCGACAAAAGGGCTTCGACCTTTTCCATCGGACCATCAGGGTAGGACCGATAGCCGACCTGAACACCGCTCCCGTCTTCAGCTACGAAGATACCGTAAGGGCAGTAGCCGATATTCATCGGGTCGGCCTCCATCACTTCGCGCGAGACCTTTGCCGAGCAGAAGACAAAGATATCGGCGGCGGAGAATATTTGCGTGTCGCTGCCAACGTCCGCACCCGTCCGGTTCAGCATCTCTCCGACATGGCTCACATAGTCGATAACCAGCCCATGATCGACGATTGCAGATTCAACTGCAAATGTGGCGTCATCAAAGCTGCCATCAAAGGGAGTTGTGATCACCTCCTCAGCAAAGACCTGGCTTGCCAAGACAGCTGAACACGCGACCGCCGCGAGGTATGGTTTCATGATCGTTTTCCTCCAATGTAACCGCAGTTTCACAAATTGAGCGGCGGGAGGCTTTGACATCTGTCAACCCCCCACTCTTCTCAGCCGAACATGTCCGACGTGATGCCGGCATACCAACCAAGCGACTCTTCATAGGTTGCTTTCCTCAGATCGGCGCTTTCGCCTGTCTGGCTGATAAAGCCATCTACCTTGGCGATTTTTTCAGGCGTGGCTTCATAGGTTGCGCCCACCTTGACGCCGTCATCCGTGCCGATAAGCGACCAGCAGGTGTTCGAGAACTTGGCCGGGAACACTTTTGACCCGGTTAGCGCGCCGCGAACGGCATTCGCGCAAACCTTTGCCTGGCTGTTGGCCGAAAAACCGGATTTCGGCATATCACCTTGTTGGCTGGCATCCCCCAAGACATAGATGTCCGGATCCGCTTTCGACGACATGTCAGTGGCATTAACTGGTGCCCAATCTCCAGCGGTCACGCCTGCCATTTCGGCAATGCGACCCGCTTTCATTGCCGGGATCACGTTACAGACGTCAACTTTGGTCTCTTCGCCGTCGATGGTCACGGTCATGGCCTCGGGGTTCACCGAAACATTTCCACCACCGAAGTCTTCGCCAATCCAGTCAACCATGCCCTCATAGCTGTTCGCCCAGCCCTCTTGGAACAAAGCCATCTTTGAGAACTTAGGCTTTGGATCTGCGATGATGATCTTTGCGGATGGGTTGCTGGCTTTCAGCACATGCGCCACCATCGAAACCCGCTCGTATGGTCCCGGCGGGCAACGATATGGATTTGGCGGCGCAACCATCGCAAATGTTCCGCCCTCGGGCATCGCCATGATCTGCGCCTTGAGAAGCTCGGTCTGTGAGCCAGCCTTGTAAGCGTGCGGCATCTTGTTTTGCGCAGAGACATCCCAACCTTCGACGGCCCCATCGACAAAGTCGATACCGGGGCTGAGGATCAGCTTGTCGTAGGAAACGGAACCTCCGCCCGCCAAAGACACGGTCTTGGCGACGGGATTCACGCCAATGGCCCAATCATGAACAACATTGATGCCGTAGTCCGCTGCCAATTTTCCATAGCTGTGCGCGATGTCCGAAAGCTCCTGAAATCCACCCAGATAAAGGTTCGAGAAGAAACAGGTGTAATATGTTTGGGACGGCTCTATCAGGATGACGTCGATTTCACCTTTGCTGTCCTTGGCGATGTAGCGCGCCGCGGTTGCGCCGCCTGCCCCACCGCCGACAACCACAATGCGCGGCTTGCCCTGCGCCAGAACCATCGGCGCCGACAATCCGACGGCAAGTACCCCGGCGGTTCCAAGAAATGTGCGTCTATTAAGTGTCATCGCGTTTCCTCCCCTTAGCCATTGTCACTCTGGATCATTGAAATACGCGGCCAAGGCCGCGATCTCGTCATTGCTCAGCCGACCAGCGATCATCTGCATGACAGGATGCCGCCGTTGTTTTTCCTTGTAGGCGTGCAAGGCGACGACAAAGTCTTCGTCGGGCCAGTAGACGATTGAGGGAATGCCATCATCGCGCCCTTCAATCTGATGGCACGTCGTGCATTCGCTGCTGAGATATGCACCATATTCGGGATCCCCCTGAATCGCGAGTATTTCGGGATCGACTGAATGATCGGTTCCTTTGGCCGTCGGGTCTGCCTCGGGGATGTCACGCGGGTTGTCAGAGAACGCTCGGAGATAGGCAACGACGTTTGCGCGGTCTTTAGGGTCCTTAAGGCCGGCAAAGCTCATCCGTGTACCTGGCGCAAAGGCGCGCGGGTCTTGAATATAGGCGGAAAGGGTGTCGGCGTGCCATTCCAGACCAGAGTTTCCGGCGCGCTTCAGGCTTTTGGAGTATTTGAACCCCTCCAGCCCCGCAGCTTTGCGCCCAAAGACCCCGTTCAGATGTGGGCCGATCTTGTTTTTGGCACCTTCTCCGACTTGGTGGCAGACTTTGCATTTTGCGAATACGACTTTGCCAGCTTCGGCGTCACCAAGGCTTTCTGTTGCACCAACCGTTGTGGCGAGAATCCCGGCGACTGCTGAACAGATCAGGACGCGGGGCCAACGCATGATCAGGGTCCGAACGACTTAAGATAAACAATGACCGCTTCAATATCATCCGGCTTCCTGAGACCCGCAAAGGACATCCGCGTGCCTTTCATGTAGGCCTTGGGTTTGGCGAGAAAGGCGGCCATTTCTGCGTCGGTCCAGATCAGACCGGCGTCTGCGGCGTCCTTCATCGCTTTGGAATACGCAAAGCCTTCGGCGGTCCCTGCCGTGGCTCCGACAATACCATTCAATGCCGGGCCGGTGCGGTGCTTGGCCCCATCACCGACCTGATGGCAGGCTTTGCATTTCTTAAAGACCTTTTCTCCGCTTTCGATCATCTCGGGATCAAGCGCCGCAGTTTCCTCCGTCGCCTCTCCAACCTCTGCAGAAGCGTCCTGAACAGCGGGTTCAATCGCTTCTGCATCCGCCTGTGCTTCGTCCGGTGTCACGTCCAGAACGGCCGCCCGCATGGTGATTTCAACACTGTCCTTGCAATCTGTCATGCAAGGCTCGTCTGTCCAGAAATGGGCCTCGGCAGTCTCGCGATCGTCTACGATAAAGCCATCGGCATTCCGCATTTCGACGTCTAAAAAATTCTCATGCGACAGTGTAAATTCATCATCGACGACGTCGTTAGAGTAGAGAATATATGCCACCATCGCATAGACCTCATCGGTCTCAAGCGACTGGGCATTCCCGAATGGCATCGAACGGTTCACATAGTCCCAAACCGTCGATAGATAGGGCCAATAGGAGCCGACCGTCTTTAACGGGTCCTTGTCGGCAAGGGTCCCTTCGCCACCGGCCAGTTTGGGCCAGTTGCCCACACCTTCGGCAAAATCCCCGTGACATATGGCACACTGCTCGGCAAAGACTTCTTCGCCGGTGAACACATCGCCAGACCCTTCAGGCAATCCGGTTCCGTCAGGTGCGACGTCCAGATCCCATGCCGCGATCTCTTCCGGCAACGCAGCTCGACCAAGTCCGAATTTCTCGGCATTTGCCGGTACGGCCAAACAAAGTCCAAAGGCCCAGGCAGCAAAGAGCTTATGATACTTCGACATTTTCGACCTCTCCGCTTTCCTTGGTCCACCAGGTCTGGATGCAGTTGTTGTGATAAATCGAGTTCTCTCCACGCACTTCACGCAGCTGCGCCTTGCTGGGCTGCACATAACCGGTCGAGTCCTTGGCGCGAGCCTGCAAAAGCATCTCTGAGCCGTCCCAGTCATAGTCCAGATAGAACCGGGTCAGGGCCTTGTCTGTACCGGGTGCCGCCAATCGCGCGGGCTGCCAATTCTTGCCGCCATCGACCGATACGTCGACACCGGTGATCGAGCCCCTGCCGGACCAGGCTAGGCCAGTGATCACCAATGGCCCCGGACCGTGGGCAATCGGTGCCTGCGGGCTGGGTGACGTGACAACCGATTTGGCATCCATCACCCATGTCCATTTGCGCGAGGTGCCGTCTTCGAGCGTATCGGTATATTTGGAAGTCTCTTCCCGGCTTTCGATCGCCATTTCAGTGACTTCGATGCGGCGCAGCCATTTGACCCACATATTGCCTTCCCAACCGGGCACGACCAGCCGGACGGGATATCCATGTTCCTTACGCAGCGCTTCTCCATTGGCCTTGAACGCAACCAATACATCGTCCATCGCCTTTTCCAGCGGGATCGAGCGGCCGTTGGATGACGCATCCGCGCCCTCGACATAGACCCACTTGCCTTCAGGTTTGATACCGGCTTCTTCTAGCAAGGTACGCAAGGACACGCCTGAGTATTCCATATTGTGAATCATGCCATGCGTGAACTGCGCTCCGTTCAATTGCGCTCCGGCCCACTCCATGCCGGTATTCGCCGCGCATTCGCAAAAGTAGACGCGGTTTTCGCGTGGGAAGCGCTCAAGATCCTGGTAGCTGAAGACAAGAGGCGTATCCACCAGCCCGTTGATCATCAGTCGGTAATCCGCCTTGCTAATCTCGATGGCACCAGAATGGTGCCGTTCGAACGCACAGCCTTGCGGCGTGATCGTGCCGTCCAATGCGTGAATGGGCGTAAAATTGATCGAACTTATCGTGTCGGCGGTCAGCCATTCGACATTCTGGCGCACAACATCTTTTTCAAACTCGATCGGCAACCCATAGGGCGTGGCATCAACGCCCTCGCCTGTCGCCTGCGCCCATTCCTGAACCTGTGTTATCAACGGATCCGGCCCCTCAGCGCGGGCCGATCCGGCGCCAACGGCACCAACCCCGACAGCGGCTGCGCCCCTTAGGAACTGACGACGAGAAGGTGCCAATCCTTTGGATTTGTCACTCATTTGGTTTGCCTCCGTTACGCGATCAGCAAATCTTGTTGCCGTATCTCACCTGCGGGTCGCGGCATCAGGCGCCGATAACCTCGACCGATGTGTTTGGTTTGACCGTTACAGTGCCTTGGCTGCGGATGTGGTTTTCGACGACATCCCAGATCGGCGGACCTTCGGTATCTTCGTTGACGCTGGCCCAGCCCGCCACGACGTAGGATTTGGCCGCATCAATCGCCTCGCCGGTCTTGAGCAGCGTCATATCGCTGATCCGCTGCCCCTGTGGCTTGGTGACATCGATGCGATAGCCCAGCCCCCCGACACGAACCATATCGCCGCCCTGTTGGTAATAGGGGTCAGGATTGAACAGATTGTCGCCGACATCTTCGAGAATGACGTGGATGAATTTTCCTGTCATTTCAGTGCGGTAGGCATTCGGATAGGTCATCGAGGTGACGTTCCACAGATCCTCGCGGGTAATGTCTTGACCCGGCAAGACCGACGGACCCCAGCGGACTCCGGGTGACATGGCAATGTCGGCGTCGCGTTCACTCAGCAGCGCATCGCAGATCAGGTCATCCCATGTTCCGTTGAAGTTGCCGCGCCGATAGAGCAGCGAATCCGTTTTGCCAATCACCTCACTCAAGGCCGTTTCAAACGGCGCACGTTGTTCGTTGATGAGCGCCGTGATCGCCGGATCCGGCGCAATCACATCGGAAAAGATCGGGATCAGTTTGTGCTTTAGCCCCATCATCTGGCCGTCGCGCACATCCAGATCGACGCGGCTGATGAACTTGCCGTTGGACCCCGACGCGATGATATGCGTTTTGCCAACAAGAACAGGCTCGGGCAGCGCGTCGTGGGTGTGGCCGCTGAGGATCACATCGATCCCTTGGACCCGTCCGGCCATCTTCTTGTCGACATCGAAACCATTGTGACTGAGGACGACAACGACATCGGCGCCAGCATCGCGAACTTCGTCCACCATCGCCTGCATGTTCTCGTCGCGGATGCCAAAGGAGTACTCGGGGAACATCCAACCAGGATTTGCAATCGGCATATAGGGGAAGGCCTGACCGATAACGGCGACCTTGGCGCCTCCACGTTCAAAGAACTTGTAAGGCTGGAATAACTCGGCGGGTTCGTCCCATTCCGCGTCAAATATATTCTGACCAAGCGATGCAAAGGGCAAACCTTCGACAATTTCGTTAACCCGCTCGCTGCCCAGTGTGAACTCCCAATGGAATGTCATCGCATCCGGTTTAAGCGCGTTCATCACGTTGACCATATCCTGACCTGCCGTCTGATAGCAGGTGTAGGAACCGTGCCATGTGTCACCACCATCCAACAGCAGGGCATCGGGGCGATCTGCGCGGATGGCATTGATAACTGTCGACACCCGATCCAGCCCCCCGACCCGGCCATAGGTCTGGGCCAGTGCGTTGAAATCATTGTAGGTCAGCGCATAGGCGGACGGGCTTCCGTCTGCGATACCATAGGCTTTGCGAAAGGCCGCGCCCGTCACATGCGGCATCTGCCCGCTTGCGTCACCAATGCCAAGATTGACTTCTGGCTCGCGGAAATAGATCGGTTTCAGTTGCGCGTGAATATCGGTGATATGGATCAGGCTGATATTGCCGAAAGTCCCGAACTCCAGCAACTGGTCCTGCGTCAGACTCTGCTGCGCCGCCAGCCTTGCCCAGTTCCCAAATCCGGACGCCCCGTAAAGCGCCGAGGCCGCCATAGAGACCTGAAGAAAATCACGTCGCGAAATCATCTATCGGCTTCCCTATTTCACATATATATGTGTGAATGTTATTCTGCGAGCTACGCGCGCCAAAAGTTACTGACGAACCGCAGGCGTTTCGACCGAAAGTCCGTTGCCGCGCGATGCGACGTAGAGTTCCAGCGCTCGGAACTCGTCTGATCCCTCGGAAAAAGTCTCTGCTCGCGTATCGCGAATGCAGCCACGAAAGCGGTTGTGGCGCGAGATCAGCTTGGCCTGTTTCAAACGGTAGGTCGGAAATCCGTTGGTCATGCCCTGGCTCAGATGGTCGGCCCGGATCATGTTACCCCAGTTTTCTTCATGACAATTGGCACAGCTTAGCTCCAACTGACCATAGCGGGTATAATACATCTCCTTGCCCTGCTCCCAATACGGAGCAGCAGCGCCGTCAATGGCAACGCTCATCGGCATTCCGCGCGATTGCAGGCCAATCAATGCGACCATCGCCTGCATGTCTGCACCCGACCATTTCCAGGCATCCGCCTCCATTCGCTCGGTTCGGCACGTGTTGATCAGGTCTTCCATCACGACCAATTCACCACTTTCCGCATCGACTTTGGGCATTTCAGCGTGCAATCCCTTAAAGCTCTCCACGTCTTCATGACATGAGGCACAGCTTTTGCCTGCGGCTCCGTCAACGGCCTCATAGAGGTCCACAGCCTGATCAACAAAGATCATTGCCGGGTTGTCAAAATCGTCGATCTGAAGTGCCTGCGTTTCGTCAGTACGAAAATGCCAACCCGAGTAAATCGTATCCAGGTTTTCGGTATGCGCCGGCGCCTCGGTGACCGAGATAATGTTCAGTTCGTCATTGATTACGAGGTTGTCGTCGTCGGGTCCGGCGATTGCTGCGACTGGAACTGCCAGAACCACCGCGATCGCCATAAGAGCCTTTTTATTCATTGCATTCCTCCCTTGGTGGACCCGCGCCAGCGCTGATCTGCCTTAGTGCTCGAGCCGTCAGGCGATCTCGATCGATTTCTTGGTGTCGTAGACGGAGCCGTCGTCGTCATACCATGTAAAGACGAACTCTCCCGATTCAGGCACTGTTGCCTCGAACTGGAAATAGGGGTTCGTCGAAATAGCAGGCTCTAGCGTCACATCAATGACCATCCCGCCGTTGAATTCACAGGTGAAACGATTGATGATCGAACGCGGGATGAGGTTGCCCTCCTTGTCCTTGCGCTGACCACTTTCCATCTTGTGGCTGATCAGCGTCTTGATCGTGATTGCGTCGCCTGCTGCGGCGGTCTTGGGAACCTTGACGCGGGGCTTTACACCGGATGCCATGGGATAATCTCCTGTACTTTGGGGCGCGTGGCGATCAGCCGCCGCAGCCGCCAATTGTCACTTTTACGGTCGCCGTGGCTTTGGCAAAGCTGCCATCCGCCATCTTGGCCACCGCGATGACATCCTGCGTTCCTGCAAGACGGATCCGCGTCGACGCCGCCTGTTCCGCTGCCAGTGGCCCGAAATTGAATGTAGCAACGCCCGGTTCCGGGTTGCTTGCCGCCAAGATCAAAATCGACACAGCACCGGGCGCACTGACTTCGATCGGAACAGTGTTGCCGTTCTCTGCAATTTCCGGTGCCGTCAATGTCACGCCGCCTTCTGCAACCTCGGCCCCGCCGGTGAACGCGGCAATCCCGTCTTCGGCAGTCGCATTCGCGCGGAATGGCATCAGTGTCAGAACCGCGGCGCCCAGACCCAAGGTCAGAGTCTCGCGACGAGAGAGTTCCATTATCGATCTCCTTTGAATCCTCAAGAGTTCGCGCCCTCAGACGCGCTCAGTTTTCGTTCAGGGTCGCAAGAAACGCGACCACGTCCTCGATTTCCTGTGCGCTCAGAATAGACGTCAGCGGGGCCGTCGGAGCTTGGCCTGTATAAGCGTCACCCGGACGGATAAAACCATCATCCTTGTAGAACGCCGGCATTACCGTGCCTTCAAACGTCATCTTGGCGTTCGCCACCAATCCGCGAAGTTCTGCTTCGGTCCAACGGTCGCCAGCACCATCCAACATCGGGCCAACCTCACCATGGAACGGAATATCCGCAAGGGCCGTCAGTTGGTGACAAGCGACACAATTGCCTTTTGATTTGTCACCGACTATGGCCGCGCCGCTTACGGCGTCACCGGCGACCCCGGTCAGCGATTCCTCGACCGCTCCGTAGTCGTCAAATTGAACATCTTTTGGGCCTGTCTCTGCCGCGATGACTGCACCGCCTGACATCACACAGACCAGAGTTACAAGTCTCAGCTTCATGATCCCTCCCATTTTCTAACGCGCCAAAGACGCCTTGCGACCCAAAGCCTTTGGGTACCGTAGTCGACGAACGGGCTTTGTCGCAACATTAAATTCATAATGTTGAATTTTTTTATTTGTGACGGAGGTTGTCAATCTTGCGAAACATTGTTGCGTTCCTGGATGCGACGCGCGTGATATCGTTGAAAATCTTCCTCATTATCAGGCGCGTACCGCTTCTCGTTTACCCATGTAAAAAGGTCCAATGTCGTCCCTTTGGAAAACGCCCCCGGCATGACGGCAACCGCCGCTTCGATGGCCGTGGCATCCTCGGGCACATCTTCGGGTAGAAAGACGAGCGTTGGCGTGAACAGAATGCCCCACTTGCGCATCAGTGATCTTTGCTCGGTCTCCTCTCCATCAAAGTCGACGGCTGTTGCGCTGCCATGCAAATCCAGTTGAACAACAAAAAAGTTCTCTTCGATATAGGTTGCCAAGTCTGGCTGAGGGAAAACATCATCATGCATCTTCTTGCAATAGACACAGCCCCGCTGCTCGATGAACAGAACCAAGCGCTTGCCTTCCGCTGTGGCTTCCTCAAGGTCCTCCCGTAGGTCCTTGAACGTGTCACGCATCCAAGGCGCCTTGTGCAGACCATCATCACCAAGTTCGGCGGCAGACAACGCTCCGGCAAGCAGCCATACCACTATCATCCCAAAAATTCGCTTCATGACCTTCTCCTGAATTAGCCGATGGCGGCCAGCCACGGCATGTGGTCAAGCATCCATTGGGCGATTTGATTTACCGAGTTGGTTGCAATCAGCAGGCCAAACAGGATCAGCAGACTGCCCATCGCCTTTTCGATCAACCCCAGGTGCTTTCTGAAACACGCAATCCAACGCATGAATGGTCGCACCAGAAACGCCGCCAGAACGAATGGCGCGGTCATCCCCACCCCGTAGACAAGAAGGAGCGCAGCACCGCGCCAAGCTGTCTCGGTTCCTGCGGCCGTGAACAGAATGGCGGCCAGAACTGGCCCGACACAGGGTGTCCATCCAAATGCAAAGGCCAAGCCGAGGACGTAGGCACCGACCAGCCTTACATCCGAGGTTCCTCCCAAATCCGCACGTAACTGGCGATAGAGAAATCCGATCCGAATAACGCCCAGAAAATGCAGCCCCATCGCGATGATGACCGCCGCCGCCATCCATCGCAGGATGTCGAAATACTCCCGGACCAATTGCCCGAAAATCGACGCCGTCGCACCAAGCGCCATAAAGACCGTTATGATCCCCATCGCAAATGCCAAGGCCGCGACCGTTGCTTTGCGGCGGACATCACGGGGGATTTCGGCGTTGGTTGATATTTGCTCCATCCCGACACCAGCCAGATAACTGAGGTAGAATGGCACCATCGGCAGGATACAGGGCGATAGAAACGACAACAGCCCGGCCACCAAAGCTCCTGCAAATGTGATGTCGAGCATGGTCAAATCCGATCCAGAAGCCTATCATTCACACATTCAAAAATATAAAGATATTCTGTCGCGGTCAATCGGAGCTTGTGATGCGCCACTTCTACTTCATTCTGCTTGCCGTCACGACGCTGTTTGCGCCCGTGACTTTGCGTGCCGAAATGACGCTTTTGATGGCACAAGAAGACGGCTGTATGTGGTGCGCCCGCTGGGATTCCGAGATATCCGGGATCTACCCCAAGACCTCGGAAGGCAAGGCCGCCCCTCTTCGGCGCATCGACATTGACCAGCCCACGCCAGCGGATGTGACACTGGCGCGGCCACTGCATTTTACACCAACCTTTGTGCTGCTTGAGAACGGCGAGGAACTGGGCCGCATCGAAGGATATCCGGGCCAGGACTTTTTCTGGGGGTTGCTCGGTGTTCTGCTGCGTGACGCTGGGGTGTCGGTTGAGACCTCTGGCTAATCCGTGGCAAATCACATAGACTGATTTGAATGCGTGAAGTTATCAAAGCGAGGCGATCTTGTTGGACAAATCTTCGAAACTGCCTGTGTTTTCCACGGACATGTGCGCCGAAGACCAGGACAGAATGATGGAGAATGCTCAGACGGCATCAAACTTCCTCAAGGCGATTAGCCATGAGGGACGCCTGATGATCCTGTGCTATTTGGCGTCTGGTGAAAAATCCGTCACGCAGATGGAGGAAATGCTGTCAGCACGGCAGGCCGCGGTTTCACAACAACTGTCCCGCCTGCGATTTGAAGGCTTGGTCAAGACGCGGCGCGAAGGAAAGACGATCTACTACCGATTGGCAGATGACCGATCAACGCGGATCCTCGAAGTCGTTTACGATCTTTTCTGCAGAGAAAAGTAGGAACACGACGGATACACCGCCAGCTTTGGGAGGAGACTGGCAATGCTCGAACTCTTGGGAGATGCCAACACTGTTGCCCTGATTGGGCTTGTTGGCGGCATTGTTCTTGGTCTCGCCGCACGCATCGGTCGTTTCTGTACCTTGGGCGCGATCGAAGACTATCTCTATGCAAATGATGATCAGCGATTGCGGATGTGGGCCGTCGCGATTGGCGTCGCAATCGTCGGCAGCCACACGGCCATTGCTTTGGGGTGGCTCGACCCAGTTGGCACGACCTATCTTGCGCAGACCTGGAACCCCATTGGCTCGATCGTCGGCGGTCTCATGTTCGGATATGGCATGGCGATCAGCGGAAACTGCGGCTATGGCGCGCTGGCGCGGCTCGGCGGGGGCGATCTGCGATCATTCGTTATCGTTGTGATCATGGCGCTCTCTGCCTATGCCGTGATGTCAGGTCCCTTGGCGTATCTGAGGGTCTGGCTCTTCCCGATCGAAATGGATCTCAGCGCGCCACAAAGCGTCAGTTTTCTTGCCGAACGCCTGACCTCTGTTCCGGCATGGATACATGGTTTGATCGTCGGAGCTGCACTGGTGGTCTTCGCAGTTGCAAACGACCGGTTTCGCAGCACGCCCTCGCAGATCCTTTGGGGCGCAGCCGTCGGCGTGGCAATCGTGTCAGGCTGGCTTGGCACGAGTTGGGTTGCCGAACATGGCTTTGACGCAGAGACGGTGCAAACCCATACCTTCGCTGCGCCGCTCGGGGATACACTACTTTATGTCATGACAGCATCCGGAACCTCGCTGTCGTTCGCGGTTGGATCAGTTGCAGGAGTTCTCATCGGTGCGCTCCTCGGCTCTTGGTCGAAAGGTCATTTTCGCTGGGAAGCCTGCGAAGACCCCCGCGAACTCAAACGCCAGATGCTAGGTGCCGCAATAATGGGGCCCGGAGCCATCATCGCGGTTGGATGCAGCGTAGGACAGGGCATTTCCGCCTTCTCGCTACTCGCCTACAGCGCGCCAATCACGTTTGCGGCAATCTTTGCCGGGGCCGCCCTTGGACTTAAGCAGCTTGTGTCCGGGCTGTCATTTCTTGCCGAACGTTGAGTTCTGGCTCCTTCGCAGGCTGATCACGGCTTCTGTCGTCATGTTCTACGACAAAAAGAGTGGTTTCCGGGGTGTCGAACAAGCCTTTAACTCAAGAGATGACAAGGCGCGTCAACTTGTTCGAAAGCTGCTCAGGTATCGAACAATCGCCTGCCACCGTGATTCTGCTCACGAACGCTTGTGTTCGGTCAAGTTGGTTCGGAAGGCTTGATCTGCTAACGCGATAACGGGTTGTTAACCATTTCCCCAAGGGTCGCCCAATTGCCGTTCATACTCATATACGCCGCCTACGATTTCATTGTTGGTTCTGCTCCTCCAAACGAAGCAGGAGGTGCGGCCGCTGGAAGGCCCATATTCACCTTGTAGCTAAGACCCGGCGCAACACCGGTGAATGTGGAAGTAGACGACGCTGACGGTCAGATTGACGAGATCACTTCGGTAGGTCCGCAAACCTTCACCGAAGCTGTCACTATCGGCGAAGTCACCTACGCCGCAGGGACAACCTACAATTCCGCGTACGATCTTACGAACACAGCAACCGGGCACAAGGTAACGTCCATCCATTTTGGTGGAAACGGTACTCAGCAAGGCAGTGTTCAGGGAATTATTTCGACAGCACCGTTGGTGCCCGGCGTATCCTATACGTTCAACGCTGAAAGATCGTCGTATCTCAGAACCGACAACACATACGAAACATACGAAGAGGCCCCCTGCTTTACATCGGGTACGATGATCGACACGCTCGACGGACAGAAGGCCGTTGAGGATATCGTGGTTGGTGATCTTCTGCGGACCCGCGACAATGGTTTCCAGCCTGTTCGCTGGGTCGGATCGCGCTTTCTCGGACAGAGCAATCTTCAGACCGCTCCACGTCTTCGACCGATCCGGATTTCAGCAGGTGCTTTAGGGATGGGGCTTCCGGGATCAGATCTGCTTGTCTCTCCACAACACCGGATCCTCATTCGGTCTCGCATCGTTGCGCGGTCCTTTGACACGACCGAAGTTCTGGTGGCCGCAAAACATCTGACAGAGTGCCCCGGAATTGAGATTGCCGATGACGTAAAAGAGGTCGAGTACGTTCATTTCCTGTTTGATCAGCATGAAATCGTCTACGCCAACGGTGCCGAGACAGAGAGCCTCTACACGGGCGCGCAGGCGTTGAAATCAATTGGCAGCGCTGCACGAGAAGAGATTTTTTCGCTCTTTCCCGCGTTGGCCGATACAAAGGTCTTGCCCCCTGTCGGCTCGTCAGCTTGCATCGGGACGCCAAGCCCGCAACCTTGCGACGCGTCACCAGAAAAACGACCAACCTTTGGTCGCGCCGCTGCTCTAGCCCGTCACACCAGCCCATCCACGGCTGTGATCAGATTTCCCTTGCTGTCATGTTCGACGCGCGCTGAAATCTTGTAGACCTCGGCCAGAACATCCGGGGTCAACATGTTGCCAGGGCTACCCTGACCGTGAATGCAGCCCTCATGCAGCACGACGATCCGGTCGGCCCAGCGAGCTGCCTGGCTGAGGTCATGCAAGACCGCAATCACGATACGGCCTTCGCGCGCCAGGAGCTGCAGTTCGGACAGGATGCGAAACTGCATCGCCAGATCCAGCGCCGCCGTGGGTTCATCCAGCAACAGCAACGTTGGGTCCCGTACAAGCGACTGCGCCAGACCCACTGTCTGACGTTGACCACCCGACAGGCTCGACAGGGGTCGCTCCGTCAGGTGAGCAATGGAAAACCGACTAAGCAGCGCGTCGAACCTTGTCATCTGCACAGCCGCTTGCATGCGTTTGCCACCGCCCGCGTGCATCGCAACCAAAAGGCTTTCAAGCACGGTCAGATCTGTCTGACTCTGCAAGTTCTGTGGCAGATATCCAACCAGATCCGATCTCAGGCTCTGCTTCATCTTTGCTAGGTCCTGGCCGTTCAGAACCGCGCTGCCCTGATAGGGCAAGGTCTGTGAAAGCGCGCGCAGCAAGGTGGATTTTCCCGCCCCGTTCGGCCCCACAAGCGCAATGAATTCTCCCTGCTTGAACGGAAAAACCGATACGCCATTCAAGATGGATTTGCCCCTTCGTGACACGACGATATCGCGTAACTCTAATGTCATCCGATCGCGCGTCCCCGGCGCAGGATAAGAACAAAGAACACGGGCAAGCCGACCAGAGATGTCACGATGCCGATGGGCAACAGAATGCCGGGCACCAACATCTTGGATGCAATAGACGCAAAGGACATCATCACGGCACCGGTCAATACGGAGGCGGGCAATAAGAACCGATGATCTTCGCCAACGGCGATCCGCGCGATATGTGGACCTGCCAACCCGACAAAGCCGATCACCCCGGCGATGGAAACGGCGCCCGCCGCCAGCAGGCTGATCCGGATCAGCGCCCATTTACGCAGTGTCGCGACGTCCACACCGAACCCTTGCGCCTGCTCGGCCCCGAACCGCAGCGCGGTCAGCTTCCATGAGGCACGCATCGAGAATGGCAGCACGAGGGCGAAGGTCAGGGCCACCAGCAGAATCCCTTCCCATCGTGCTCCGGCGAGGCTCCCCATGGTCCAGAACACCAGTTGTTGCAACGCATCTGCTGAGGCCACGAACTGAACCAGCGCCAAGAGTGATCCGGCGGTAAAGTTCAGCGCGATTCCGAACAGGATGACGACAGTCGGCCCACCGGATCGCGAAACCGCCGCGACCTGCAGGATCATCAGTGACAGCAAGGCAAAGAGAAAGGCATTCGCGGTGACTGCCCAGGTCGCTGGCAGCATCGGCAGGCTCCACCCAAGAATGATGGCGATCCCGGCGCCCAATGCCGCCGATGACGAGACTCCCAGCGTAAAGGGTTCAGCCAGCGGATTTTCCAGAACCGTTTGCATTTCGGTGCCCGCCAGCGAAAGCGCCGCCCCCACGAGCAGCGCGAGCACGGCGACAGGAAGGCGCACGCTCCACACGATCACCTCGGCTCCACGCGTCGTTTCGCCGGTTCCTGTCAGGACCTTGAGCACTTCGCCAAGCGGCAAGCCCGACGGCCCAAGAACGATATCAGCCAGAACACCGCACAGGGCGAGAAACCCCAACCCGAAAACCAGCGCAACCCGGCGCTGATTTCTGCGCCGATGCGCGGCAATATATGTCTGTGAGGTGGCGGTCACGGGGCGTCGATCCACCAAGTCCCCGACACCGAAACCGAAGAGAACCGCCTCTGCATCTCGCGTAATGTCGCAGCTGGGTCGAGGTCCGAAAACACCTCGGGGTGGAATGTGCGGACCAGATGTTCGATCAGCACGATGTGCATGGGAGAGTCATTGAACAGATGCCAAAAGGCCATCGCATTTCCGTCTTCTACCGCGCGCAAATCTTTAACGCCGGGGGCGGCTAACAAGGTTGCAAAACTGTCGCGCGCCTCGTGACTGTCAACGCCTGCCCCCAAGACCAGACCCCCACGGGCCCGCAGATGTTGCCCACCTGAGGCCAGAAAGAAATCGGGATCCAACGCGATCAGGTTTTCTAAGCCCACGTTGCCCATGATGCCCGGCACGGTTTCGGCACCTAGATTACGACCGCCAGCGGCGGTGACAAAATCATGGAACACACCGCCACCAACCGTCGCGCAACACTGATCCGGCGTGGCGTGGACCTGCACAAAAACGCTTGGCCGAGGCGGATCAAGCTTGGCCAGCCGCTCCTGTATCTTCGCCAGATGCGCGTCATAGAACGCGATCAACTCTGTTGATTTGTCGGTGCTGCCCATAACCCGAGACAGAATTCCGATGCTCTTTGTCGTGTTTTCGAGCGGATGGCTAAAGAAATCCACGAAGACGACCGGTATGCCAGCCGCATCCAGCTGACCTAACAGGTATTCCGTATTGGGATCGCGGGCATCGATCAATGACAGCACAACAAGATCTGGCTCCAGCGCGATCGTGCTTTCGACCGACAGGCGACGATTGCCTGCGCCTACTGAGACAATGTCGGCAATGGACGGAAACCGCTCTTGAAACGCCGCAAGGCGCGCGGGATCAAGCGCCTTGTCCTGCCGCCAGCCCACGATGCGCGCAATCGGGTCGTCAACAATCATGTCCAAGACCACAACATGCCGGGCATCGCCCAGCACAATCCGGGTCGCCGGTGCCGCAAGCCGAATCTCGCGTCCGGTGATATCCACCACTGCAATTTCCGCCATCGCCGCAACAGGTGGAATCAAAAGACATGCCCAAACGGCAATCGTGCGCGTCCAGCGCCGGATAGCTAGACGACTCAACATTGCAGCTCCTTGATATTGCGAGAAGAGTTCGAGACCGCTATGGCATGAAAGCGCGTCATTCCCCCTCTCAAACGGTGTGAAGTCCGATGTCGGAAAAATCCGGAGATATAAGTGCTACGGCACCGCTGTTTGAGCCGATTATCCCGGCGGTCGAACTGGATCTGCCCCCCCATGGCGGTCGCAAAAGCGCACATCGGATTTTGCACGAGCCATGCGTGAGCCATGAGATCCAGATGCTTGATATCGAGGATATCGCCCATCTCATGGCAGACGTGAACGATGCGCCCTATCGAATATTTCGCGCGGTTCCCAGAACGCCAGCCCCGGCAGATGGCTGGCCGGTTCTTTACATGCTCGATGGAAATGCCGCCTTTGATTTCATCAGCGCGGAGCAGCTTGCCGATGTCCCGGAACTGGTTGTGATCGGCATCGGGCAGCGCACCGACGAACAGTTTGACCGTATCGCCCGTGCGCGTGACCTGAGTTTTCCGGATCAAACCGAGCGCCCATCCGCGACGGGCAACCAAGACCGTGCGATAGGCGGTGCTCCCGAATTTATCCCATTGCTGTTGCAGGGGTTGCGCGAACGCGCCGAAGCCGGAGTTGCAATAAATCCCGCGAAACGCACGATTTGGGGTCACTCGCTTGCGGGTCTGTTTGTGCTCAATCTGATGGTGTTGCATCCTGACAGCTTTGCGCGCTTTGCGGCGATCAGCCCGTCGCTCTGGCTGAACCCGGAACAATTTGACCGGGTTCTGGAAGCGGGTCTGCCACATCGCTCGGAGAACGGTCTGATCCGGCTCTATCTTGCCAGTGGCAACCGCGAAAAACGCACCGGCAGCCAAGGACCGATCCCCACTGACGCGCCCGCCACATTCCATGCCCTCGTCGCGCGCCTGAGCAAAATTGATGGAGTTGAGGTGTCGCATCAGGTTTATGACGGTGCGAAACATATCGCCAGCCTTCCGACATCGCTCGGCCCGGTGCTTCGCTTTGCAGCGTTCTGAGTGAACCACCCCCCTCACGCTGGCTCCTCCACCGGTCGCGCCAACAAGTCCAAGTACTGACGCACCACCCGGGCAGAGATCAAATCCGCATGGTGACAGTCGAGTTTCAAGCCTTGCACATGCCCGGCATAAGGCTTCCACATATCTACACTGCGGGTCGTGCCCGCTTGATCCCGCATGGCGGCGACATGAAACAACGGCGCGCGCATCGGCGTTTCCCGGTGCCGCCGGACCAGATCATTGGTCGCGCGCACCGAATTGATCACACCGCTCAGCACTGCCTCCGGTAGCTGTGCCAGCGCCTGTCCTTCGTCCTTGAGGAACCCCATGATCGCCGCAGGCGTATCAAGATCCATGTGTGCCTCCGGATCATAGCCGGCAATGGCCAGCAGCGCCCGCATCGCCTGACCTTCGTCCGGTTCAGGCTCTTTTCGCCAGCACTCTGACAGATAGGCATCAAGCAGCACAACCCGCTCGACAATCCGGCCACGCCGCTCTGCTTCGACGCCCATGGCCTGCGCGATGATGCCGCCCAGTGACCAACCCAGAAACACCAGCGGCCCGTCGGGTGCGATGTCTGCGGCAAGATCGACATAGGAGCGCGCCAGGGTGCCGAGGCTCTCGGGCGTATCAGCATCCGCATCCAGAAGTGGCGACTGCAAACCGATGATCGCCCTGTCCGGCATGACCGCTGCGAGCGATCGGTAACACCATGCAAGGCCACCGGCGGGATGCACGGCAAAGATCGGCGGCGCCGTTTCGTTTTTTGTAGATGACAGATGAATGAGCGGGCCAAGCCCGTCGTCGGCACCAGACGTTTCCGCAAGATGGCGGGCCAGATCACCAAGTACAGGGCGCTCAAGGATCGCACCAAACCCCGGATTACGACCCAAGGCCTCTTCTAACGTCAGACCCAGTCGGACAGCCCGCAGGGAATCTCCGCCAGCAAGGAAGAAATCTGTCTCGACAGGAAGCGGCCCGTGAAGCTCTAGCACCTCAGCAAAGCAGCGTGAGACCAAATGCTCCATATCGGTCTCCGGCAAAGACCCCGATATGTCCTGCAAGACATCAGGTTCCGGCAATGCCTTGCGGTCCAGCTTGCCACTCGGCGTGAGGGGCAAGGCATCCATCATGACAAAATGGGCAGGGATCATCGCTTGGGGGAGTCTGGCTGCAAGGTCTTCGCGAATATCTTTCGAATGTGCTTTGTCGCGAGCAACCAGATAGGCCACCAGCCGCGCACCGTTCTGAGTGTCAGGCAAAAGCAACACGGTCGCCTGATCGGCGAGGCCGCTATCCAGAATGGCCTGTTCGACCTCTGCGGGTTCGACCCGGACACCCCGAACCTTGATCTGTTGGTCCAGTCGTCCGACAAAGGTCAGAACGCCTTCCTCATCAGCAGACACCAGATCGCCAGTGTCATACATGCGAGCGCCGGGATTAAACGGGTCTGGCCGGAAACGATCGGCGGTCAGGTCCGGTTGCCCAAGATACCCTCGCGCCAATTGCCGACCCGCAATGAAAAGCCGCCCCGGAACGCCATCGGGTACCGGCCGATCCAAGCTGTCCAGCACATAGCAGGCGGTGTTCCAGACCGGGCGACCGATCGGGACGCTGGCGCTGTTTGGGGCGCCCTGCTCCGTGGCCGCCTTGCAGAATGTGACATCCACGGCGGCTTCGGTCGGTCCATAAAGGTTATGCAATTGTCCGCCGATGCGGCTATGGAACAGACTGGCCAACCGTGTCGGCAATGCCTCTCCGCTGGCAAATACCCGCGGGATCGCCAGCCCTTCGGACGCCGGGGCCGCCAGAAAGAGTTCAAGCATCGAAGGCACGAAATGGACTGCGGTGATGGCGTATTTCCGGATCAGGCCCGCGAGGGCCACTGGGTCACGATGCGCGCCGGGCGGCGCGACCACCAGTGTCGCCCCTGAAAGGAACGGCAAAAAGAACTCCCACACAGAGACATCAAAAGTCGTTGGTGTTTTTTGCAGGATCCGATCACCGGGACCAAAGCCGTAATGCGCGCGCATCCACAACAGGCGGTTGATGATCGCGTCGTGCTCGACCACGACACCCTTGGGTTTGCCGGTCGAGCCAGACGTGAACAGCACATAGGCAGGGTCAAACGGACGCGGTTGATCCGGGTCGGTTTCCGGACTCTCCGAAAATACGTCGATCACGGGGGTGTCGGCGGCTTTGAAACCGGCCTCGGCCAGTATAACCGAGGGGGCTGCACGGGCAATCATGTCGGTGCGCCGAGCGCTGTAATCGTCGGGGTCCAACGGCATAAAGGCAGCACCGGCCCGCAGAACACCGACCAAGGCGACGATCAACTCGACACTTCGCGGCAGGGCAACACCAACGAGACCCCCCCGTCTGACCCCACGTCCCGCAAGGCGCCGCGCCAATGCGGCGGTTAGCGTGTCCAGTTCTTGGTAGCTGAGCGTTCTATCGCCAAACACCACCGCATCCGCGTCAGGGGTTGCAGCCATCTGTTTCTCAATCAAGGCCGCCAATGTGGTTTCGGGGACCGGATGCGCGGTCGCATTGCGTTCGACTATATGGCGTCGGGTTTCCTGCGGAGTCAAAGTAGCAACGTCTGCCAGCCTGTCCGCTTGAGACGCCGCCATAAGAAAATGTGCCAGACGCATGGAATGCGCGCGCGTTTCGGTTTCTGAATAAAGACTGTTGTTGCTGTCGACCTGCGCCAACAGCCCTGTTTCCGGATCACCGCGAAAGCAAAAGGTGATGTCGTCAACCGATCCCGCACTCAGGATTTGCAGACGGGTTTCGCAGTGCAAAAATTGTGGGCAAGCGTCAAATGGCAGGATATTGACCAATGGTCCCCACAGCCGACGCCCTGCCCCGAGACGGCCGAACTCGCGTTGCAGCGCCTCGCCACGATACCGGGAATGGCGTCGCATTTCGGTAAGACGACCGCCGACGTGGTTCAACCAAGCAGTCAGAGGCGCATGTTCGTCCACCTGCAGATGCAACGGCAAGACGTTCACCTGAGTGGACGGTGTACGCGAGATGCGCCCCATGCGATTTTGCAGCGGGATACCCAACACCACATCCGTGCCAGCGCCCGAAGCGACCGAGGGCAGGTTTCGCGCCACATAGGCACCTGTCAACGCGGTCAGAACGTCTGTCCAGTTGCAGCCAGAAGCCTCAGCAAGGCGCAAAAGTGCCGCCCCGACATGCTCTGGTACAATTTCTTCTGCACGATGAAACCAGCGTCCATCCCCGCTTGTTTTCCCTCGGCTCATCGTGTCCACAATGGGCAGGTTTGCGAGTGTTGTACGCCAATAGTCTCGCTGCTTGGTGCGGGCGGGCGAGTGGGCAAAGCGTTCATCTTCTTGCAGGGCATGACGATAGGATGTCAGCGCCAACCCCATTACGCCACCTGTCAGATGCGCGTTGTAGAGCGCGGCAAGCCGTTGCGACATGTTCACCATCGCCTGACCATCGGCGGCGACATGGTGAATGCGTTCGCTGAGAATGTGGTGGTCCGTGCGCAGCTTCCACAGCGTGAAGCTGGCAACAGGGCCATTCGTAAGGTCAATCGGCGCGGTCTGCGCCTCGGCCAGAATTTCACTTTCAACGGATCCAGCCGTATCGCCGGTTCGGTCCTGAATACCAAGCACCGGCGCACCATTCCGTTCGATCCAATGCACTGGGCCTTGTGGGCCATCGCGCAATCGCATCGACAGGCATTCGGCTTCGGCAACAAGGTCCGCAACCGCCCGCTCCAACACTCCAACGTCCAGCGGGCCGCGAATGTGCAGCGCCTGACCGGTCATCAACATCGGGTTGGCGCTATCGCGCTGTTGCGCGAACCAGATACCGGTCTGCGCCTCACAAAGTGGGCGTGGAAGAGTAATTTCCGGGCTCACCCCTGCGTACTCCGAACGATATCCCAGAATTCGGCGATTGTCTCGGCCTCGTACATCCTTGCTGTGTCGATGCCCGGCTGAACCTCTTCCCATTTCATCAGCACCCGCATGAAGCCGATCGAATCCAGCCCCAGGTCCCCCAAATGGTCATCATCTGCGATGTCGACGGAGGGTGTATTCAGGGCGTCAGCCGTATCCTGACGTAACTGGGCCAACGTAAGGCCCTGTTTCATATCATTCATTGGGTCTGCTCCTGCTCCAGAACGCTGCTACGCAGGGTGGTCCGAAGATGACGGCGGCTGATCTTGCCCACCGCAGTGGTTTCAAATGCCTCGACAAAGCGAATGTCATCCGGAATCTTGAACGCCGCGATGTCCAGACCCCGCATGAATTTGCGGATATCAGCGGCAGAAGGCGCGCCGTTCTTGGGCTGGATGAACGCGCAAGCCCGTTCGCCCAGATGCGCGTCCGGGATCGAGACCACCACCGAGTCAAACACGGCGGGGTGCCGCAGGATCAGGTCTTCGATCTCTTCGGCGGAAATCTTTTCGCCGGAGCGGTTGATCTGATCGTTGGCGCGTCCTTGAACCACCAGATGCCCGGAGGGCAAGCGGATGACGACGTCGCCGGTTTTATAGTACCCATCGTCCGTAAAGCTGCGGGCATTTGCCGTCGGATCGCAATAATAGGCCCGGATGGTGTAGGGCCCTCGGGTCAACAGATTGCCGGGCTGACCATCAGCAACGGGATGGCCTTCGTCATCAAGTACCAAAATGTCGTCATCGGCGCTGATCGGCCTGCCCTGCGAATTGACGACAATCTCATCAGGGTCATCGTGCCGGGTATAATTCACCAGCCCCTCGGCCATGCCAAAGACCTGCTGCAAACGGCAGCCCAAAAGTGGCGCAACCTTGCGCGCACTTTCCTGAAGAAACTTGGCACCTCCGACTTGCAGGATTTTGAGCGTTGGAATGTCGGGCCGGGCCTTTTCCGCGGCCTGAAGCCATAGCAATGCCAGTGGCGGCACCAACCCGGTGATGGTCACACCCTCATCGCGGATCAGACGAAAGGCGACATCGGGCATCGGCACAGGGCACAGAACCACCCGCGCGCCCGCATAAAACGCGCCAAGTGTACCGGGCGAGGACATTGTAAAGTTATGGGCCAAAGGCAAAGTCGCCATAAAGACGCTCTCGCCAGTCAGCTCACAGATCCTGCTGCTTTCCCGTATGGAATAGATGTAATCGTCATGGGTGCGCGGGATGAGCTTGGGCAATCCTGTGCTGCCGCCCGATATCTGCAGAAATGCCACCGATTGCGGATCAGGATCAGTGGGTAATGTTGCAGGATCGCCGATAACGTCATCCATCGAAAGCGCACCGTCAAGCGCCGCCCCTGCAATGATTACATGGGAAAGGTTCGGCAAGTCGGATTTGATCGAAAGAGCCATGCTGGCATGGTCAAACCGTTCTATTCTTGGCTGGGTCACAATGGCCCGCACGTCGGCCTTGTCCGCAAGATGCGCGACCTCAGTCCGCCGGTGCGCCGGAAGCGCATAGACCGGGATCATGCCCGCCGCAAAGATGCCAAAGACAGCAGAAAAGAATTCGGGCACATTGCCGATCTGCACCAACACCCGATCACCGGGCGCAAGACCCAAAGCCAAGAGCCCCGCCCCGAAGAGACGCGCACGGTCGTTGAACTCACCATAGGTCCAACGCGCATCCCCCGCGACGATGGCGATGCGGTCAGGGTGGGCCGAGGCGCGATCCCGCAACATCTGCGGAAACGTTTCGCCGCGCCAGTATCCGAGCTTGCGGTAGCGCTCTGCCAGTTCTTGTGGCCAGGTCTGTTTCGGGATGTTCATATCTGTCTATATCTGTTTGGCGGCCGCCCGCCGCATCACTCGGCAGGCAGCCCGTTTCTTATTATTCTGCAGCCGATATGCGGGTGAGCTTGTTGCCAAGAGAGGCGTGCCCATCGCGCCGGGCCATATGCACGACAAAGATATTGCCGTTGCCATCCTGCGTGAGGTGATTGGGCAGCGAACCGGTGGGAAGGTTGGCCAGAATTTCACCCCCGGGTGACAACACAACAACATGATCCGCACTGCGCACGGTCACAAAGACGTTGCCTGTCTGCGGCTCGACCACTGCATTCAGTGGCTTGGCCCCGACATTCACACGCCTGAGGACTTCTCCGCTCTTTGCGTCAATGACCGATACCGTGTCATTGTTCTGGCCAACCGTATAAACGCGTGTGCCATCCGAATTTGCCGCGATACCAATTGTGCTTTTGGATCCATCCACAGCAAAGCCGCCCGATTGCGCACCGGTGGTAAGGTCGATCACAGCGAACTCGTCAGACCCGAGGCTGGCAATAAACAACTTGCCCGCATCCGCCGCCAGTGAGAGACCCGCCGCGCCAAAGGTCTTGGCGCGCCGTGCCGAACTCAGCTCGATCGGCGCGAGCATTTCCAGCGTTTCCGTATCGAACACGTGGACTTTTGGCGTAAAGGTGGCGGTGACATAGACCTTGCCATCATGGGCGACAACATCGCGCGGATGACTGACAATCCCGGCGTCGAACTGTTTGATCAAGCTGAGATCATCGGCGCTGTAGACCGCAACGGTATCCTGATGCGTGTTGGAGACCCAGATTTGACCTGCTTGCTCGGCAATACCGATGCCATGGACGGCAAAGTGCCCCATATCTCGTCCGTTGCGCTCGGGCGCAGGACCCGGTTGAACCTTTGCGATGGTTTCCAACGTCGCCGGGTCAATCTTGGCGACATAGGTTTCCGTAATCGGCGGACGCCCTTCAGAGGCCGCGACATAGATCGCGCCGTTTCCATAGGCCACCTGATAGGGTCGTTTCACGATCGGCGCCGAGGTAACAGCGTAAGCATCAACACCCATTTCGTCCAATTGTGCCGAGACAGTAACGTCAAAGGTGGTCGCAAATGGAGCGTCGCCACCCAGTTCTGCCACAACCGGATACATGCCGGGGTTCGCAGTTTCCGGGATGCTGATTTGCGCCCGCAGGCTGCCCTTGTCATCTGCCAAGTACGGCTCGCCACCGTTCAACGCCTCGCCGTTCTGACGCAGATAGACCGGCTGGTTCGGCTGAAAACCACGGCCCATCAGCATTGCTTCGCCACCCGGAACGATTGCTGTTTGATCCGGGCCAAACGCACGAATTCCGCCGTCATAGGCACCGACCGCCGTGAACGGTTCGGCAAGAGTCATGCTGCTTGTCGCCATCAGGAACGCCGAAACCGCCAATCCTTTAAAGATTGATCCTGTCCAGACTGCCGCTTGTTTCTCACTCATCTTTCGTATCCTTTGATCCGGAATGTGCATCCCATTGTATTTCTGGCTCCGGCACGCCTGCGGCCATGGCTGTTCAAGCTTTCAGAGTTGCGCCACCATCGACATACAGGTCCGCCATCGTCACGTGGCCTGCCTGATCGGACAGCAAAAACATCGTACTGGCGGCGATATCCTGGGGTTTGGCGAGCTTTCCCAAGGGGATACCGGTTTTGTAGGTCGCGAGATTGCCATCAATAACGGCCTGCGCACCACTCGTGTTTGACCACATACCTATTTGCATCGGGGTCAGCGTCGACCCGGGCGCCACGATATTGCAGCGGATGCCAAAGGGCGCGATCTCCAGCCCGAGACAGCGCATATGCATGTGCAGCGCGGCCTTACTCGCGGGATAGGCGCCCATTTCCAAACGCGGGATGTCAGCGGAATTAGAGCCGATAGCGACAATCGCGCCTTGCCGTCGTGGTACCATGGCTTTTGCAAGCGCGGTGGTGACATAGAACGCACCATTCAGATTGACGTCGAGAACCCGCAGCCAGTCTGCGGCCTTGGTTTCAAGGATTGTCCCTCCGCCCAATATCCCGGAACACACGATGCCATGGTACAACGGGCCAACGGCACCCTCGGCCTGTACCGCTGCGGCGGAAACGGCATCGGGGTCGGTTACGTCCAAAGCGGCCCTGATGACACCGGGCTGTTCGCCCATCCCATCGATGGCATCTGGTAGATCGGTCGCAAACACATGCGCCCCGGCATCCGCCAGCGCATCCACAATTGCACGCCCAATACCACCGGCGGCCCCCGTCACAAAAGCGCCCCGTCCTTTGAACCCGGTCAGCTTCATGCCTGCCCCTCGTCAAACGCAGCCAAAACCCCGCTGGTTGCAATGACCGCTCCGGAACATCCGGAAACCCAATCCAGGGCCATCTTGTGTTTCTCGGCCGAAAAATCCGCTACGGCATCGGCGACAAAGAACGGCTCGATATCTCGTTGAAATGCCTCGGTGGTGGTCGCAAGACAGCCGATATGGGCGTAGATTCCCGTCACCAGCAGTTGGTCGCGGCCACGCGCGCGCATCAAATCCTGCAGGTTGGAGCGTTGAAACGCGCTGTAACGATGCTTGACCAACTGGATATCACCCTTTTCGGGCCGCAGCGGATTAATGATCTCTTCATGGTCCGGGATGGCTTTCATGCCCGGTCCCCACAGGTCCTTTTGAAGGCCGCGATCCGCCGGGTGCTGGTTGCCCTTTTGCGCCGTGTAGAAAACCGGCATTCCGCTTGCACGGGCGCGCTTGGCAATCGATGCAATGTTCGACGTCACGGCCTGCAACAGCGACCCATCGCGGGTCAGGGCATCTTCGCCATAGGCCGCGCAGAAATAGCGCTGCATGTCGTGGATCAATAACGCAGCGCGATCAGTGCAAAGCCGGAACGGCGCACGGGACTCGGGCAAGTCGTCGGGCTTGGGCAGAGGATAATCCGCGATTTTCGGAAGGGCCATGATCTATCTCTGAAGTATTGCTGTGCTTACATGATGCCTGAGATGCCGAGCGCTCGCCGCATGGCGAGAAACTTGGCACCGGTTTCGGCGATCTCTTGTTCGGGTACTGAATCATCGACGATCCCTGCCCCGGCAAACAACTGCGCGCGCCGATCCTCGATGATGGCGCAGCGCAATGTGACGTGCCAATCGCCGTTGTTCTGGCCATCCACCCAGCCGAGCGTCCCGGCGTAGAAATCCCGGTCGAACGGTTCAGCCTTCTTGATTTCCGACAAGGCAAGCTCCAGCGGGGCACCGGCGACCGCAGGGGTCGGATGCAGCGCATGAACCAGTTGCAGACATGGCGTTTCTGGATCCCGCAGCACACCAGAAATCCGGGTCCCCAGATGCCACATGGATTTGGTTTGCATCAACTCGGGTCTGCCGGGTGTATGCAGTTGCTTGCAATAGGGCGCCAGAATATCGTGGATGTATTCCACGACAATCCGGTGTTCGTTCTCGTCCTTGTCAGAGCGCAGCAAGGCGGCTCCGGCCTCGGCATCTTTGCCTGCATCGGCAAGGCGGCGCGCGGACCCTGCCAACGGCGTCGACAGGACATTGGCGCCCTGTTTTTTCAGCAACCGTTCCGGCGTCGCGCCGACGAGCCAACGGTTTGATTGATCAGCATCGATCAGAGGGATGCAGTAACAGAGCACATTCCTGTCATCTGACAGCAACAGCGCGACCTGCATCGGATCGATCGGCACATCTGTCTCGTAAATCAGGGACCGGGCGAGCACTACCTTGTCCAGCCCATCCGCGCGTCGTGAAACCATCGCTGCAACTCGGGCTACTTCAAGACCGTATTTCTCTCTGGCCGGCAAACGCTCCAGCGCCACGCCGACTGCAGTAATGGCGGCCTGCTTTACCGGTCGGGGCTGCGGCGTGATTGTGCAGAGAAAACCGGTCTGTTCCCGGTCAAACGGAAAAACTCCGAACCGCCGTCCGGAGGTTTTGTGGTTTGCGAATGCCGAGAGCCGCCCCGTCTGGACATCGGCGATCGTCCCGAACTCCTCCCCTAGCAGCAAGGGCTGGCCCCGGTTTTCGGCGGCCATCGTGGGGAGTAAAGAAACTGAGTCTTGGGCGAGCATACGGGGCACCTTGGACAATCGTTTCGGCCAAAAGCTTGGCGTCGACTGGGCGTCTGGGTTTGGTGGGCGAACTGTGTTGCGACCGCCCACCAGTTTCTGGTCGGGGTCAGAACGTGTAGTTCAGCGAAACGTTGATAGAGCGACCCGGTTCGGCAAACAGAATGTCAGAGTCCACATCACGCGACTGGCGCGAAACATACTGTTCATTGAACAGGTTATCTACGCCAACGCGAATGTTGATCGTTTCGTTCTGAGGTGGCGTGTAACTCGCGAAAAGGTTGACGATCTGATAGCCTGGCAACGTCTGCTCCGCGACGTCATAGTCCAGCGCGGCCTCGACAAAGCCGCCGACAACCAGCCCATTTTCAAAGTCATAGCTGCCACGCAGCACCAGGATTTGACCAACCGGCGCACCGGAGTAATCAGCATAGCCCGACAGCAGTTCGCCATTCTCGCGAACATCGGCATCGGTATAGCCGAGCGATACGTTGCCGCGCTGGAACCGATAGCCGAGATCCGCGTCCCAGCCCTTGGTTTCCAATGTGTCGCCCGCCAGCGCACGCGCCCGCGTGTCACCTGCATTTTTGATCTTGGTGCGGAAGGCGTGAACACCACCATAAAGACCATTGGGCAGTGCTACATTGAAACCAACCCGGTAGTTGTCCGAGGTTTCGGCGTCACCATCGGTATAGACCACAGCGTTGCTCAGCGTGGCGGTCTCGCCAAAGTCATATCCGCCGAAAACATGCGAAACGCCCGCGTCCAGCGTTAGCCAGTGGTTTGCGTCGTACTCGGCATACAGGTTGGCGCTGTAGCCGTCATCCTTGCGGGAAAATCCGGAATCCGCTTGCCCGGTGAACTCGGTCCAGTCATAGCGCAAACCACCGGCGACACGCAGCCGGTTGGTGATGTCGGCATTGGCCTGAACGAAGATACCCGAGTTCTTGATCTTTTCGCCGACACGGTTCCAGTTGTTGTAGCTGCTCGCGTCGAGATAATCGAATCCAAAGCGAACTTCGCCGCCAGCGATGGCAACCTTGTTCTGCAGCTTCAGCGTGGTGTTCTGAGTGTTCACATCAACGTTGCTGCTGGTCGCTGTCGCAGGGTTGGCCCGGCGTTCCTGCCACTGGTCTTCCTGCGTGTGGGTCAGGCGAAATTCGGGATTGAAGAAGCCATCGACGAGATCGTCCGTATATTCCAGCGTGTAGGTATTCGTCGTCGTTTCGTTGGGAATGGCGTTCAGCTCACCACCGACTCCGAGGGCAATGTCGCTACGGATATTCCGGTCTTCCTTGTCCTGATAGTACGTGGTCGAAAAGGCAAGCCGACGCCCCTCGCCCAGATCGTAACCCAGCTTGGCAAGAGCGGAATTCACTCCGGTGCCTGTGAACGGAACGGTATTGCCATCGCCGTCTTCCCAGTTACCGCCATCCGCGGTGCTCAGGTACAGCAAATAGTCGAAATTCTCTGCCCGACCATAAACCGACCCTTCATAGGTCATGACATTGCCGTTGCTCTCGTATTGCGCGCCGACGAACCCACCGAAATCGTCACTCGGCTCAAGCATGTCCGCCGCATCGACGGTGGTAAAGACCAGCGCGCCTGCCGTGGCAAAGGGGCCGATATCGGCCGGGGTGATGCCGGCATACACGTCAACCTGTTCGAACAGGCGCGGGTTGATGCCACCCGGCCCACCGTGGTGCCAGACCTGACTGCCCACCGGTGCGCCGTCAACGGTGATGCTGGCCGAGTTGGTTTCAAGGCCGTTGATGAAGATACGCGTACCGGACGCGCTGGTACCGCTCGTCTGCACATTGGTGATCGACTGAAACAGCGTCGAGGCGCTGGTTGCGCCGGTGTCTTTGATGTCATCTGCCGTGATAGTTTCCGCCACTTCGTCATCAGTCGCGGCCTCATCAAGGACAAGCACGCCCAGATCAACGGTGTCGGTATCTTGGGCGTAAAGGGGGCTGACAGCCAGAATAGTGGTCGATGCCAGCCAAAGTGATAATCTAGCCATGCCAGAAATCTCCGAATTGTGTGATTCTTGGATTGGCTAACAAATGGCAATGATCTGTATGGCTTAGCGAGCCGATGGCCCGCCTGAGCGCGGTACCTAAGTAATTTTGTAAGAATTGACAACCCAGAAAAATTTGCGGTGATTTTAGGGTTCTGCGTAATAGTTGACAAACTTAGTCTGGTTTATTACGAGACCCAAGTCTCCTACAATTCGAGACACAAAATTCCACGCACTAGCCCGCCCCGAGCCAGCCACGTGATGCATACTGTACCAAGAGGGGCGATCTTGTGAAAATCCGGGAAAATCTGTGGGCTGACGTTGCTGTTACGGCCTCTGACGGCGCGAGGATCGTCGCAGTCACTCAGTTGTCATGGCATCGGATGAGACGTTCCGTGTTGGCGATTCCAGCGGCACCAAATCAGATTTCAGGAGCGTCAGAGACAATGCGTACCTACGGTCGCAACACAGCCGGACATCAATCAGCAATAATGGCTTGTTTATTGATGGCGGTCGCTAGCGGACCGGCATTTGCCGAACAGGCCGCGGGATCATCGTCGGTTCTGTCCATCGAACTCAACAACGCGGAACCGCAGGAAGACGCCTGCCGCCTGACCTTTGTCGCCCGCAATGAAATGGGGGCTGATCTGGACACGGCGATGTTTGAAACCGTGCTGTTTTCAACTGACGGTGCCGTGCTCAAACTGACGCTTTTTGACTTTCAGGCGTTGCCTGCCGAGCGCCCACGGGTTCGACAGTTTGATGTTCCGGGTGCCCAGTGCGAGGCCATCGGTCAGGTTCTGATCAATGGCGTCCATAAATGCACGGGCAACGGCATCGCCAATACCGATTGCGCCAAGGCGTTGCGCCCGCATTCCCGAACCCAGATTGAGGTGGTGGGATGATCCTGATCGAACAGGCCGTCGGCGCGGTCAGGAATTTCGTTGAACTGGGTGGCCCGGTTGTCGCCATCCTGCTTGGCCTCTCGGTCTTGGCCTTTGCCGTCATCATTTTTAAGTTCTGGCAGTTTCGCGTGTCAGGCGTAGGCCGGCGGTCCGCGCTCAACGAGGCGCTGGAGCACTGGGACGCCGGCTCCGAAGCGGCAGCACGCGGTGCCATCAAGCGCAGCCCCAACCATTTGGGCTCGCTTCTCGTCGAGGCGATGAACGCAGCGGGCACAGATAATGACCGCCAAATGCTGGCCGAGCGTCTGAATGCCCGCGCCGAAGCGCAGCTTGCCCGGTTGGAAAGCATGTTCCGCTTGCTCGACAGTGTCAGCCAGGTCGCGCCTTTGCTGGGTCTCTTCGGCACGGTTCTCGGGATGATCCAGGCCTTTCAAAAGTTGCAAGGCGCCGGTTCTTCGGTCGATCCATCCCTGCTGGCAGGCGGTATATGGGTTGCGTTGATGACGACAGCGGTCGGGTTGGCGGTTGCCATGCCGACATCTGTCATCCTGACCTTTCTGGAATCCCGGGTCGCCCGCGAACGGATCTTTGTCGACAAGGCCCTCCAGATGATCCTTTGCCCCGGTGAATTTGACAAAACCAGAGCCCAAAACACAGCCCCGGCAGGCCTGCAGGCCCATGCGCACTAGGCGGACCCGATTTCGCAGCCGGCGAATGTCGATGACCTCGCTTATCGACATCATCTTTTTGCTGCTGCTGTTCTTCATGCTGAGTTCGACCTTTACCCGCTTCTCCGAAGTGGAGCTTCTTAGCGCGGCTTCGGGTACGTCCGTTCCCAGCACTCCACCACTCTTTCTGCGACTGTCCGTCGATGACCTCTCGCTGAATGGGCAACCGGTCACGCTGGATGATCTGGCGACTACGGTGTCGGATAAGAGCGCAGAGTCCGGCGATGAAGGTACCTTGCTGCTGGTTAGCCCTGCTGACGGGGTTTCTTCTCAAGGTCTGGTTGATGTGCTGACCCGTCTGCGTCTGGTGCCGCAATTGTCCGTCCGGGTGCTGGGAGCAGGCTGATGCGCCGCAGAGCCATTCACAAACGCCCTCCGGAACCGACGATCGCGCTGATCAACATCGTCTTTCTGATGCTGATCTTTTTTCTGATCGCTGGAAGCATTGCTCCGCCGCTTGACCCCGATCTGACATTGGTATCGACCCGTGATCTGGACGGGCGCGAGCCACCTGATGCGCTGGTAATCACCGCCAAAGGCCGCTGTCTCTATCGCGGTGAAGAGATTTCGCCCGAGGCCTACATCGCCGAAATCGCGGCGGATCAGGACGCCCCGGAAATCCGCCTTGTCCCGGACCGGGATCTGCCCGTTGAAACGCTGTTGGCAATGGGGCGTGCCTTGCAAGAGGCGGGGGCGACAAAACTCTTTGTGGTGACGGAAAGAGGACTGGAATGATACAGAATCTGAAGTTTCCCGCTGCCTTGGCGCTGACCTTTTCGCTCGGAGCACATCTGGCCGGTTTCGGCATGACTGCCGGGCAGGAACGCACCCAGATTCAAGGTGGCGCCCCGCAAACGGTCGCGATGTTGGGCAACAGTCTCGCCAATATGGTGGAATCCGTAACCGAGCCGGTCGAGAACGTTGAACCGCTGACGCCAGAGACGCCGGTGTCCGATACCCCGATGCGACATGCTCCTCAACAGCCCGCGCTTGCGCCGCCGAAACAGGCCGAGACCCCTGCGGTGCCTGAACTGCGCCGCGCCCGCCCCGACGAACTGGCAGTCTTGCCGGTAAGCACATCACAGACACCGCTGACGACGCTGCCTGTGACCCCGATGGACCCTGAGATCGCCTCGGCAACCACGCCTGCAGCGCTTTCAGCGGTCGAACCCTCGCAAGCGGCGCCAGCGAAACCGGTCGAACCGGTCTCGATCAGACCGGAAACAGTGACGGCACGCGACCCGGTCGAGGTGCAAACCCCTGATCCGAACATACCCCGACCCAAGACGCGCCCTGATCCGCAAAAAGTGGAACCAAAACGGTCGAAACCGCAGACAACTCAACCCAAAAAGAAAACCACGCGCACCGCCAAGGTCGAAAGCGCGCAGGCCGCGCGCGAGGGGCAGGCAGATGGCAGCAAAGACGCCAAGGCGACGCAAAGTTCAAAATCCAGCGGCAAGGCTCAGGCTGCTGGCAACGCTGCCGCATCGAATTACCCAGGAAAAATCATGCGCAAGATCCAGCGCACCCGTAAGGAAAGTGCCGGCGCGCGCGGCACCGCGACCGTCGCGTTCAGGATCACCGCGTCAGGCGGTGTCTCATCGCTCAGGATTCAAAAGAGCTCAGGCTCGGCCAAGGTCGACCAGATTGCCCTGCGCCATATCCAACGTGCAGCCCCCTTTCCTCCTCCGCCCAACGGCGCACGGACGACGTTCAACCTCAAGATCGTGAGCAAAGGTTAGCCGAGATCGAGGACCGCTTCCACGCGGTTGGTCAATCTCCCGCTATTCGGTTTGGTACGTCGGTCGAGTACACCGAACTGCTTCAGTTGCAGATCGGCAGCACCCTAGGCGGCTGTTTAGGTAAGGACTGCCTCCATCGATTGATCACCGGTTGCAGCTTTCGCTTTGGCCAAAACTTGGGGGCGCCGATTGTTCGCAAGCATGCATCGTTCCAGTATAGCCCGGCGCTCGCAGGAGACCGTCCTTTCTTTACCGCCTTTGCGACGGCGTTGATGTCGTCGGCTTCGGGATAGATGTAGAGGGTCGTCGGATTCCCTTCCACCAGCGAGAGGATTTCCCGGGATTCAGAGGGCGACCAAGTCGTGCAACCATTGCTGCGCCCGCCGGTATAATTCACCAGTTTTCCGTAAGGGACATAGCCCTCCTTGTCGGCATGGCGGCTGGACGGGTTCTTGAAGCGGCACTGCTGTCTCAGGAAAACGGCCTCATGCCCACCGATGGCCCGTTCCCGGGCGTTTGTGGTATCCCCTTCCCCATCAAACAGCAGGAAGGTGCGGTGAAATGGCGTCAGCTTGCCAGATTGGTTATGATAGCCCTTAAACGACGTTCTTGTTTCGGCCGTCACATAGGCTCCGCCCATCGTTAGCTTGGAGCCTTCGGCGTTACTGAAATTCCTGGCGCATTGCCGACCGTTCGAAAAATTCGCCTGACTCAGTTTTCGTCCGTTGCCATAGCCGGATGACACCGCGCGGAACATTTTCTCAGACTCGCAAATGGTATAGAAACGTCGCCCCGCTTGACCGCTAGGCGACGTGCTCGGGCGCGTCGCATCCATGGCAAGGTAGCAGGGATTTCGGGTCGCCCCTCTGCGCAGTTTCTTCTGATAAAGTGCGCGTGCTCTCTGCAGAACGATCGGGGCAATCTGGCCATCGCCCGTGCCGACATGCTTTTGCAGCCATGTCGGAATGTCCAAATTTTGCGCGACCGCCGGGAACGGCCCCGACACGGCGATAATGATCATGAACGCAACGGTGAGACGGAGTGAAATCGACAGCAACGGGAAATCTCCTGCTAGACCACCTACAGGGCAAACATGCCATATTTCGCTGAAATGAACGTGGCCAAGCCGTGGATGACAGTCAATAGCTGAGGAGGCACCCCCCATCCCGCTAGAGCGGAATTGCGCGCTTTGGGGCGGGCCTTGATCGCGCGATTATCTTATGGCGGCTCTGGCTGCTGGATTGGCTGTCCGACAGCAGATGATCTTAACGAGTAAACCCATGCAACTTATACGGCGGGCTTCCCCGCGAACTGCTTGAGGTGGGCGTCGCGTTTCTTCAGTTCTTCTGCAGAGGCAAAACTCCAGGTTACCCTTCCCAGTTCTTCCTCACCTTCGAACTGTGCAGCCCACCCAAGGTATGACCGGTCTCGTTGTTCTTCGGGGATACTCACGCGCAACTCCAGTTCGTGGCGGATTTTGGGAGGAAAGCCAAAATCTCGAAAGCGCGTAATCCCCGCGGGGTTCAACGGTACGCCCACAGAGCCATCCTTCTTGTCGATTTTGAGGAATGGCGAACGGTGGAGCAGGAACGATTCAGCCAATTGTGGAGGCAAGTTCAGCAGCGCCTTCGCGCCTTTCGGAAGTCGCAACGCAATCTCAAGCCGCATCTTTCTGGTCTTGTCAAAGGCACCTGCCATCAGGAACTTTTGCGCGATCATTTCTAATCCCGGTGGAGGCGTATTTGGCACGACATTGAAGTTGCGCCAGGTGACATTGTTGTTGTTGCGGATGAACGCGCGGAAATTGTCCCAATCGAGGAAATCGGCTGGGGTTGCTCCAGGGTCCTGCGGATGAGATAGGATCGCGACAAAGCAGTAATGCCCTGGCGCCGGGAGATCAGCTTCTGCCCAGGTTATTGGACCAGCGGCCACCAAGGTGTCACCAGTTGGCAGGTTCGGCATGACAAGCGAGCCAACCGGTTGCCAGAGGTCTGGTGTCACCAACGTCGAGGCAGGAGACCAGAAAACATCAACTGTCGTGCCGGCGGCAAGTGCCCCACCCCTGTTCAACGAACGGAGATAGACAAAGTTGTCCTGACCACCTGTTGCTTCATAGCCCAGATTGCTCAGGTTTTCGGTACCGCTCCCATCACCATATGCCAGTTGGGGGTCTGCAACCGTGGCCGGAACCAAGATGACATCCGGGCTGGCGGAGATTGCGCCGGCGTGCGGGTCGCCAGTGTCGCCGACATAGTCGCGGATGTAGACATCAGGGCGCATGTTGAAATCGCCAGCTTCGATGATTGCCCTGAGGTTCGGCATAACCCCGATCCGGTCCACCATCGGGTTGTCGGAGGCGGTTGATGTAGCAGGATTGGTCAGCACCGCACGCATTTGTGCCGGTGATAGGCGTCCGCCCGTTGCGGCCTCGACCATGCCCTGAACCGACAGGGCCGCGCCGGTTACAATCGGCGAGGCCCCTGACGTACCGCCAAAGCTACTGGTATAGGCAGATGTAGAGGTTCCGGTCCACCCGTCGCCAGTCGTATCGATCCCTTCGCCCCAACCATAACAATCGATCCGTTCGCCATGGCTGGAGAAACCGAGCCTGCTGTGCGGTGCCGTATCGGATGCCGCACCGACGATGATCGCGCCGGAATCACGGAAAGAGGCATCGGTCGGATCAAAGAAATTCTCGCCACCTGTATTTGTGACAAGATTGAGATCTTCGCCTCCGTTGCCGCCGGCCTCGACAACGATGATCCCAAGCGCTGTGGCCAACCGGATCATTTCATATGTGTCATCGAAGGCTTCGACGGGCACCAATGAATATCCGTTAAAGCTGTTGTGTGCCTCCAACAGCAACACGTCGCCAAACCCCATCTGGCCACAAGCATCAAGGATTGCATCAGCGATGTCGAAATCAGTCGCAGTTCGCCACTGGCCAATCACGTTGACAGAGGCGAGTTCGGGCGTGATCCCCACGCACCCAATCGCGTTGTCGACCGCCGCAACTTCGCCCAACACCGCCGTTCCGTGGCCTTCGTAGCCGTTGTTCAGACCAGAAAGAAGCGCGGCACCATGCGCAACCAAATCCTCGTGATTCAGCGTCCAGCCCCATTCGATATCGACAAAGTTCTGCCCCGCTCCGTCGCCCCCTGCGATGGTCCAGGCGAACTCTGCATCGATGCCTTCGGGGGCCGGGTCGAGATAACCCTGATTGGGGAAACGCGGATCATTGTTCGGTGTGACCGGCGGTTCTTGTGGAACCGGTGCATGCCATGCATCCGCAACAGTTGACCAAGACTTCAGCCGCTTGATTATCTCAGACGGTTTCGCATCGTTGGGACAGATAATTTCAAAGTACTGAAAGATCGGTCCGGGACGATAGCTTGGATCGACTTGCTGAGCTTTCTCAAGCAACTTTTCCAACTGCGCCGTTTCGATCGAATGCCACCGGGGTCGCATCTTGAGGCCGGGAAAGTCAGCGGCGAGCTGTGGCCAAGGACCAAGTTCACCAGCCTCTATCAATTCGACTGTTTCGTCCGGATTTCTCGCTTTGATGAAGTCTTGCAGTCTAACTGTCACATCCCGGACGATAGTATGGCTGTTTCTCAAACAATTCCGGCTTGAGTTTGTGCCAGTCCTTCATGGCTTGCAAGGGCGTTTTGCTGCCTAATGCTGACTGCGGAAGCTGCTGGTTGTAAAGCCAAACGTAG